>JAJDDX010000032.1 GCA_029260055.1 Phycisphaerae bacterium | reverse complement strand
CTTGCTGCGCAAGGATGGGGCACCCGCACCCGCAACGCTCTGAATGCCAGGGGTGAGCTCGATGCCGGCGTCTCGGGCGTCGGTTGATCAACACGGGCAAGCTTACGCTTGCCCATGCCACCCGGTGTTGGCGACCGCGCGGTCTACGGTGCGAAGGCTCGCTGGAAGGCCGCGACATCCCGCAGGTCGACGCGGCCATCCTGGTTGGTGTCCGCGCAGGCGCAGCTCGACTCGGGTGCCGTGGTCGGCCCCGTCAGGCACAGCCAGAAATGGAACACATCCTCCCAGCCCAGTTCGCCGTCGCCGGTGAAGTCGATCGGCGTGACGGTGAGATTCCATGTGACCGTGCCGTTGCCGACGGCGTTGGTCGCGCGCACGGTGATCGTATGGGGCGTCGGTGCGGCGACGGGTTCGAGCCAACGCACCACGCCGGTGCCGTGATCGATCGTCATGGCCGGCGGTGCGACATCGAGCGACCAGTTGATGATCGGGCTCATGCAGGCCGGCGAGGTGAGCACCGGCGTCGGACCCGTGTACGTGCCGAAGCAGGGTGACGCGGCATGATCCGCGATCGAATTGATCTGCGGCGAGGACGGCTCGACACCCAAAAAGAGCGTCTGCGCTTCCGCCCCCGCCCCATTCGTGGCGCGGACGCGAATCGCATAGAGGAACGTCGAGGGTACGGGATTGGTCCAGCGGACCACGCCGGTGGCGGCGTTGATCGTCATGCCCGGCTCGGGGTCATCGAGGGTCCAGTTGATCGGAGTCATGTTCAGGGGGTGAGTCACCTCCGGCGTCGGGCCGACGAACGTCGATCCGCAGGGGATGATCTGCTGATCGAACGGTATGACCGCAGGTGCGTATTGCAGGATGGTCAGCGGCTGACAGTAGGCGATGGCGTTGTTGTCTTCGTATTCCTCCGGGACCAGGTCGGTGTCGTCGAGGATCGAGCCGAAGGTGTAGGTCCCCGCGGCGAGGTCAGCCGGTAGTTCCGTGGCGACATCAAACTCCAGCGCGTCCCCGGCGGCAATGTCCCAGGCCAAGAAGCCGAGCAGTTGGTCCGACGTCTCGATGAGTTCGTCGTTCGACAGGTAGAAGCCCTGTTCGACGTAAAGTTCGTTCGTGGTGCCGAGGTTCTCGATGACCGAGCGCGTGATGACTTCCTCTCCGGGATAAACAGCCGGCGGATCGAGCCAGACCGGCGTGACCTTGCCGATGACGCCGCTGCTCGTATAGCCCGACAGGGCGAGGTCGATCAGGGGCGGCTCGGAGGGCCCCGAGTGCGGATAGAGGAACCGTGCGCCGGCGCGGTCGTCGCTGTGCAGCTCGATGATGTTGTATTGTCCGAACGGTCCGCCACCGGGATACCTCGGGTTCATGGTTGCGGCGAACCACGGCGTGCCCGCCGGTTCGTTGCCGGCTGGGTCGTGGCCAAGGCCAAGCGCGTGGCCTAGCTCGTGAAGGGCGATGAGGTGGAAGGAGAACCCGTTCACGGGCGTGGGGTTGGCCACGACATCGCATGTCGGGTAGGGGTCGAAGCTGTAGCCGACGCCGCTCGGGTTGTCGCTGAAAACGACGTCAGCGTCGAACCATTCCGCTCCCTGGTTGACGAGATAGGTCACGCCCAGCACGCCGGGATCGAGTTGCTCCGAGGGCACGGCGGCTGTGTCGTTGTAGCCGTCGTAGTTGTCGATCGGGTAGTCCTGGTCGAGCCGCCAGTAGAAGTAGGCGAAGTCGCAGGCCGGGACCATGTTCCAGAGGCCCATGGATGCCAGGATGAGCTGGTCGGTGTCGCTCCCTTCGGGGAAGGTCGTCGGTGAGAGATAGCGGATGCTCTCGCCTGTGGTCCAGACGACGTTGATGCCTTCGAGCATGAAGTAGGAGTAGCCGTCGCTGCGGTCACCGGTCAGTGGCAGCACGCCGGCTGCGACGAAGAGGGTGAGGAGGAATCCGCGTCGCGTCTTCATCGTGCGGCTCCTCGCCGCTTTTCTCGCCTTACCGGTTGGGCTTTGTCGATGGAGGCCGGCTTGGTCGCGGCATTCGCGTCGAGCCTGGCGGTGTTGTGGTCAGTTAGGTTGTGGGGCGATCCGTGGCCCAGCGACCGCGACAGGTGGACCGGCGTGTATCGCACGACGATTCGCCGGCCGGCTGGTGCCGTCAGGTGGTGGTCGCGGCTGGCGGCGAGAATGGGCGTCAGTTCGTTCACGAAATCGGTGTAGCTGATCGCTTCGGTCGTATCGGCGGCGCTTGCATGCTTGACGATTCTCGCACCTTGCGCGGCGACGAGGCGGTCAGCCGGCTTGGTTCGGGCGGAGCAGGCGACCTGTATGGCTCCCGCGAAATCCACGCCGGCGACGGGTCTGCGCGAAGCGTTCAAGACGCGCGGTGTTCCGGTCGCGTCCGGTTCGATGAGGAACGCCCCTTGGGCGAGTCCGACGGTGGGAAAGGTCCTGTAGGACGGCAGCAGCATGAGGAGCCAGCGGCTGCCTTCCGTGAATTCGGGCGCGCATCCGATTCGCATGGAGGTCGTGCCCACCGTGCCGCCCGGCACGACGAGTGTAAACGAGTCGGTCGAATCGGGCAGTTTCCCTTTGAGGTATTCGACGTGCTTGAAGATGACTCGCGATTCGATGCGCTTCGGGCTCTGTGTCCAATAGCTTTCGAGCGATTCGACGGTGCCGCTGATGACCTGCCCGGCATGATCCGCGAGTGTCGGTACATCCATTGGTGCCACGCTTCCGGCATGCACGGGTACCGCGCATAGAGCGACGGCTGCCAGTGCGCAGGTAAGACCGGCCATCGAATGACGGTGTACGGATCGAATCATGGAAGAACGTCTCTTGCACGCTGCCAGCGCGGACAATGAACCCCGATAAGCTATAGTAGTGGGATCGTTGCGGCGATTCAAAGGGTTTTACGGGTCGTTCCGTCGGTGTCGGTGCTCCTTGCCCCGTGCTCAAGTGCTAGCCATGTGGCACTGTGCGCGCGCATCCGTCTTGGTGAAAGTGGTGCCCGGTATTATCGGTGCGCCCGGCGTCGGCGCTTTCCGGCGGCTTGTTCGGAATGAACTCGCCGCGGCGGGTTTTGAGCCAAAGTCCGCATAGGAATCGACCGATAACTCAGCGCGGGCTGTGCGTGCGCGTGGCGCTCGACCTCCGCGCGCCGGCGGCGCGAATGTGAACCATCACGGAACTTGCGATGAACGAGGCACAAAGCGAAGAGAATGGGTCTCGACGGCCGAGGCACAGGTGGCTGTTCCGGTCGACGGCGATTATCGCTTCGCTGGTGCTTTGCGAGTTCGTCTTGCACATCGCCTCCGCGCTCTCTCCGACCGTCCGCCGGGCGCTTTTGCCGGAGCACCTTCGTGCTTCGGTGGCGGTTCCTACGGTCTCGCCGACCGTGCCCGATCCGATCCTGGGGTATCGCGGCAATCCAGCTTCGAAGATGTTCGACTCCGCCGGCTTCCCGAATACCGAGATTCCTGATCATGTCGATGTCGTGGTGATAGGGGATTCGCAGACGCAGTGTCCCGTGGGCGAGCCGTATAAGGCCTGGCCGGCGGTGCTGGGGCGGCTGACGAATCTCACGACGTACAACATGGGCATCGGCGGATGGGGCCCGATCGACTATCTGTCGGTGCTGGACGAGGCTCTCGCACACGAGCCGCGTGCTATCCTAGTTGGCGTCTACCTCGGTAACGACTTGTTTGATGCTTACCGTGTGGCGTACCACCGTCACCATCGAGAAGACCTTCGTACACCTGAGGCGATCGAAACCGTGAATTCCGTGGAAGCCTCCGCGCCGATCCATGACGAGATGCTCAGGCAGTTCACGTCACGAGCGGCTGCAGTGACCACGCCGAGCGGGGCGGGGTGTCGAGCGTGGCTGTCCGAGCACGGCAAACTCTACGGCGCGGCCCGGCTTATGAAAGACCGGTTCGCGGTGATGGTCAATCCGGAGCGAGTCGAGGCGACACGACGGCAGCGACTGTGGCGTCAGCAAGTGGACTGGGCGGAGAGATACCCCGATCGAGGTCTCGTGTTCGAGCGAGGGGGTTCGCGAACGATACTGACTCCGGCGCGGCGCCACATGGCGCTTGATCTTACCGACCCTCGCATGGCCGAGGGGCTCGCCCTGTCGCTCAGGGTGCTGGATAAGTGCGATCGGCGGTGCCGCGAGGCGGGTGTGTCGCTGGGCATAGTCCTGATTCCGACGAAGGAATCCGCTTTTCACGCGCTTGCCGACGCTCCGATAGCTGATCGAATGCTTGCAGAACTCATCAAGAACGAGGAGGCGGTTCGCAGTCGGGTTGTCGAGTATCTGGACGAACGGCGCATCGCCCATGTCGATGCGCTGGGCTCGCTGAGCGATCACCTGGCGAACGGAGAGCAACCCTATCCCATGACGCGCGACGGGCATCCGAATGTACTCGGCTACCAAGCTATCGCCGAAGCGGCTGCGACGCTGTTGAAAGGCGGCCGACTCGCGATGAGTGAGTAGTCGGTGCGTTGGTGTGTCTTTTCGTTGCGTCGCGCACGGACAAGCGCGTACGCTCGAGGCTGTCCGGGAATTCGAGTACGTCGAGGACCCACCGAATGCGATGGCGTCATCCGCAGTTGCCGCGAAAGGCCCTGAAAGGGCCGAATAGCAAGAGCCCAGGGCAACGCCCTGGGTATCCGGCGACGCATCGCGGGCTGAGCCCTGAAAGGGCGCAATAGGGCATTCCTTATGACGCCCTTTCAGGGCTCGGAAACCGCGTCTGCGTTCTTTCCCCAGGGCGTTGCCCTGGGCTTGGCCTATTTCGCCCCTTCGGGGCTGAGATATGGTCGTGGCATGCGGCGACCCCATACCTGCAAGACTTTGCCCACACAGCCGCCTTGCGTCGCCCTCGTCGACTCATCATGACAGCGCCATACGTTCGCCCTGAATCCCCGGACGGCTTGAAGCTGAGGCTTGTCCGTGGCACCTGGCTTGCAGCCGGTAGAGCGGGACAGTTTGCCCGCCGACTCGACTGAAGCCTGCGGCTTAGGGCATGTCGTCGGCGTCGGCGATCCACGATGTGGCGTGGTCGAAGTAATCCCTGTGAAGCGGCGGGACCATGTGTAGCGCCTGCCGGTAGGCCGCCGTCGCTTGACCTCCCATGCCGACGCGGCGCAAAAGGCGAGCCTTCAGGATAAGCGAGATGACGTTCGTCGAGGGATCGGCGTGACTAATCGGCAGCAAAGCGTCGCAGGCCGCGACAACCTCGGTGCGCAGGTCGGATCGTTCGTCGGGGATCAGCAGATCGAGGCCGCGGAACTTGACGAGTTGATAGCCGGGAGGCGGTTCGCTCAGCCCGCGGGACTCGTAGCCGTCGGGCATTTGGGCGGCCACGTCGTATGCGATGACGGTGTAGCATCGTCCGGTCTGGTTGATGAGGCGCTCGAAGTGCGCGTCGGAAGATGCGAGTGTCCACATCGCCTCACCCAGCGGTCTACGCTCCTTGGCCCATTCGTACTTGCCGAAGAACCGGTGCTGCACGCGCCCGAACGGCGCATCGGTGAGCACCATGACGACGTCATCGGGCGTGACC
>JAJDDX010000310.1 GCA_029260055.1 Phycisphaerae bacterium | reverse complement strand
CCGTTGCAGAACAGCCCATCATCACAGCCGGCATCCGTACACGGGGCGGGGATGCATTCCTCGTACGCCTCGTCGCAGGTTTCGTCGGCGGCACACGGATTGCCGCTGGACATGCACTCACAGCCCGCCCCGCTTTCGACATACTCGACACCGTTGCAGAACGTACCGTCGTCGACGCAGACGAAATCGTTGCACGGATCGCTGATGTCACGATCTCTGACGGCGATGACGACCGTGTCCGTGTCTCTACGGCCCTGTTCGTTCGTGACCGTGAGCTCGAACTCCAACTCGATGTCGCCGCCGCTCACCTGCGGCGCCGCGAAGCGCGGCTCTGCGTTGAACACGCCGTTGATCGAGACTTGATCGCCGAAAAGCTGGTACCATTCGTAAGTGAGTGGGCCGCCGCTCCGGTCGACTGAGTTGCCGCCGCGCAAGGTGACCGGGCTGCCCTCGTTCACCGTCTGATCCGTACCGGCGTCGGCTCGGGGATGGCCCGGGCGACCGACCTCATCCACGAAGACCCGAACGACGGACGTGTCCGAGCCGCCTTGGCCATCGGTGACGGTCAGAGCGAATTCATGGAGTCCCTCCTCAGCCGGCACGAAGCTCGGCTGGACGGTGTTGGGGCCGTCGAGCGTCACCGGCGGACCGGATCGCTGCTGCCACGAGAACGTCAGCGCGTCGTCGTCAGCATCGGTACTCCCCAGGCCGTCGAGCGTGACGCGCCAGCCGACATCAACCGTTCGATCGGCGCCGGGATCCGCCGTCGGATGCTGGTTGAATTCCGTTAAGGTGAACGGGCCGCAACCCGACCCGCATGCCAAAAGCGTCAGTACGCCGAACACGCCGAGGGTCAACGTCAGAGTGTGTAGCGTCGCACGGAGTTTGTTATACATCACCGTAAGCTCCTTTGTGGAAACAACCGTTCGTATCGCCGTGGGGCGAGTGATTCACATCGCTACCGGAATGCCGAGGCCCTCGGGCCACCATTCATAGGGGGTAGGTCCGGCCCGTTTTGATTCTGTCAGGAAAAACGGAGAAAATGCCCGCCGCCGGAAATGGACCCCCGTCAGGGCAAATCTTGGGCGGACGCCCCCCCCTTGGCGGATAGTGGGATCAGGGATATGGGCGCGACGGACGGGACTCTGATAGGCCGGGCACGAAACCCTCGTGACGCGGTTGCCTGGCGTGAGTTCACGACGCTATACAGCCGGAACATCCTGCGTGACTCGCGGGCACGCCATTCCCCGGCCGCGGACGCCGACAGCATAGCCTGGGAGGTATTCGAGACCTTCGTCAGGCGGAGGCGGATCAAGCAAGGCGCTGCATCCGGTATCGAGTGGCGAGGGCACGGCAGAGCGCGATCGGGTTGCCCTCGCCCCAGACCCGCCTCTTACTCTGGAACCTCGATAGCCTTGAGCAGGTGCGGCGTGATATCCTGACCGTAGAGTGCGTAGGGGGCACCCAAGAACTCGATCAAGCCGGCGCATTCGGGAGAACTCCAGAAATCCGCGGACGCGTTGCCGATCAGTTCCTCACAGCTCAGCGACGTGATGCAGTCAGCGACGACCGAAAGTTCACGAGAGGCCGCATTGATATCCCCTTGGCACAGTTGGGCCCAAGGAACGCCGAGATTCGAGCCATAGCGAGACTCCGTGCAACTCGCGAGGTGGTCGACCATGCGCAGGCATGCGCTTGGCGGTGGGTCAAAGACAGTGTCGCAGCCGGCGGCTCCGAGCGCGAAGGCGAGGGCACAGAGGCCGCACAACGTTCTGGTCTTGTTCCGCGTAGATGTCATTGTCTTCTCCTATCGTGGTCGCTTGCATGCGTTACATCTTGATGTACCGTGCGATGATGGGCCGCCGGCGTCCGGTGACGGTCGCGGCTTCGGCAGGCCCTGCGCCGTTACAGTTTGAACAGGTAATCTCCCGACCAGTAGGCGTCCTCATACAGGTCGAAAACCGAACCGCTGCTCCAACCGCCACCGCCGCCGCCGTATCCGTACACCGCCTTGAGCACGTCGATCGCGTCGCAACCAGTCGTGGCTACCAGCACCAACAGAATCAACAGGATTTGGCTAAACCGCTTCATCTTTCTTACTCCATGTATGAGCCTAGCTGGCGACCCGGTCGTCGTTCCGCCCCTTCCGACGTGGCGGACCCGAGTCACTTGTCACAGGTGGTAGGGCCTGGCGGGTTTGATTCTGTCAGGAAAAACGGAGAAAATGCCCGCCGCCGGAAGCGGATCTTGCCGGTTACAGATCTTGGGCTGATACGCCCCTCGTTGGAAGGTGGAAGCGGCGATATGGATGCGACGGACGGAACCCTGATAGGCCGGGTACGGAATCCTCGCGACTCGGTTGCCTGGCGTGAGTTCACGACGCTCTACCGCCCGATCATCCTGCGCTACTCGCGGGCCCGTTATCTCACGACGGCAGACGCCGACGACGTGGCCCAGGACGTGCTCAAGATCCTCGTCAGGCGGCTCAAGACCTTCGATTACGACCCCGCGAAGGGGCGATTCAGCAACTGGCTGCTGACCATCGTCGATAACGAGATCAAACGGCAGCAGCGCAAACGCCGCGCCAAGCGTGCCAACACCTCGTTCCTCGAAGCTCAGGCTGATCCCGACGACAGCCAGGCGATTTGGGAACCCATCTTCGTCAAAGAGCACATCAAGAGATGCTTGAAGCTCGCGAAGCCGGACTTCGCCCCGAAGACGTTCGAAGCGTTTGAGCGGAGCTTCCTCAAGGAGGAATCGACCGGCAGCGTCTGCACGGCGCTGAACATAAACCGGAACCAGGTACACCTCGCCCGCCACCGCGTGCTGAAGCGCCTCAAGGAACTCATGGTCGAACAGATCGGATACGAGGGCTAGGATAAATGGGTACAGCCGATTGCCTCAGTGAGGAGCAACTCGCCGCACGCGCTGCGGGGGATGGAGACCCCGTCGAGGCCGAGTCCGTCGATGCACATCTCGAGGCATGCCCAAAATGCCGGCACCGCCTCGACGCATTCGGGTTTGACCCTGGCTTTCTACAGAACGTACGGGAGGCGGCACGCGAAGACTCGGAAGACGACCGTTTCCCCGATTCCGCCGAATCGTTGGATCACGAGCACGCCCGGTCCGACGCAGGCTTTCCGGACATTCCCGGGTACCGGATCCGCCGCGAAGTGGGACGAGGCGGCATGGGCCTGGTGTTCGACGCGATCCAGATGAAGCTGAACCGATCGGTCGCCCTGAAGGTCCTGCCCCCCATGATGGCCAGGATCAGCACGAGCGCTGTCCAGCGGTTCAGGGCCGAGGCATCCGCAGCCGCCCGTCTCCACCACAACAACATCATCCCGATCTACGATTTCGGCGAGGCCGAGGGCGCTTACTACTACGCCATGGAACTCATCCACGGCGAGCCTCTCAGCCGTGTCATCCGGCGCCTTGCCGCGGGAAGCCCGTCGTCTGCGCCGCCCACCCAGTTGACCAAGCTCCTGCCCAGTCATCCAACGCAAAGCGATGAGCACTCGGCCGATTCGAGTGAGCCCGATTCCGCTGTTGGCGCTGACAGCCAAGGTGCCGCGGGCTCATCTTCGACCGGAACCGGCGGCGCCTACTACCGGCAGGTGGCGGTTTGGATGCGCGACGTGGCCGACGCGCTCCATCACGCCCACGGAAAAGGGGTCATCCATCGAGACATCAAGCCCGCCAATCTCATCCTCGCCCACGATGGACGCTTGATGGTGGCCGACTTCGGGCTAGCCAAGAGTACCGATACGGAGTCCGTCACGGTGACAGGCTCGCTGGTGGGTACCTGGCGTTACATGAGCCCCGAGCAGGCACTTGCCCGGCGGATGCCCGTCGATCACCGCACGGACATCTACTCACTCGCTGCCACCATGTACGAGTTGCTCACGTTCCGCCCGGCGTTTCCCGGATCGGATGAGAAGGAGATCATCTCGAAGGTCATCACACAGGATCCCGTCCGCCCTCGGAAGATCATCCGGTCCGTGCCGGCCGAGTTAGAGACCATCTGCCTCAAGGCATTGGAGAAGTCCCGCGACGCGCGCTACGACGACGCTGCCGCCTTCGCGGACGAGTTCCGGCGGTATCTGGACGATCGTCCGATCGTGGCGAAACCGCCGGGGCCCATTGTCCGCGCGTGGAAGTTCGCGAAGCGGCATCGCGCTGCGGTGAGCATACTTGCTGCACTGTCGCTGTTTCTGGCAAGCACGGCCCTCTGGATCAACAGCGAGAACAAGCGGGCGGCAAGCGCAGACAGCCTGAAAGTCAGCCAGAACGACCTGACAGAAAGCGAGAACAAGAGGAAGGCGCAGGAGGAAGCCGGGAAGCGTGTTCGCATCGCTAACGCCATCGACGATGGCCTCATGCTCATGGCGCGGGGGAGTTGGCAAGATGCAGAGAAGTCATTCGACGAAGCGCTTCGCCTCGATCCCGAGAACATAGAAGCGCTCGGGAACTTGGCGGCGGTCAAGAAGGAACTCTACAACAGCATGAGCGCGGTGGACCGCGATCAGTCACTGCTTACGGTAGCGAACGAGCTGTGCGATAAGGCCTTGCGGTTGGATACCGAGCAAGAGAACCACAGCCGAATCTTGAACACCAAAGGAGTGATTCTCAAGCTTCTCGACCGGCTCGATGAAGGGATAGGCACCCTCCTGCAAGCACAGCGTCTGGACGAAACGGACTACACGCCGGTGGTCAACCTGCCCCAGCTGTACGCGTTGAAACACGACCTCGACACGGCATACAGGTGGTCCACGGTCGGGTTGCAGATGCTGGCGGATCCGGCGACTCCGGACGTAGGCGGTGGTGCATGGTTACACCACAATCTCGGCGCGATCCTCTTCCTCCGGAAAGACCCCGCAGCCGGCGAAAGCCTGGCAGCGGCAGAAGAACTCATGTCCGGGTTCGCGCCGACGCTAGCCCTCCAGGCCCGTGCATGCCTCGAGTTCGGTGGCTGTGGCGGCCGGCACGACGCCCTGTACTACGCCACGAGGGCGGACGACGAGGCTGTTGGGGATCAGGCCGCCGTGGCCAAGCGGCTCCTCGCGATGGCGTACCTGCGGGCCGACGCCTACGATGAGGCCGTGACGGCGGCCAGGGCGGCTATCGACCTCGGCGACTTCAAGACTGTCAATCACCTGATTCTCGCCGCGGCGCACGCCGGGCTGGGCGACCAAGACACGGCCCGTGACCAACTCGCGCAGGCCCGTGAAAACTGGCCTGAAGAACTCACCGAGTCAGGCCAATACACGGTTACGGCGCCGGCTGGCTTCCTGTGGTTCGAGTCCGCCGACGAGCTTCTGGCACTCCAAGACGAGGCTGAGGCGATCCTGCACCGGCGGAGTCCTTAACGCCACTCGCCCGCCTCTCTCCGCGCGGTTTCACTTAATTGTCCTTACAATTTACTACTCGACTCGTTAGAATTGCGCGAAAGATCGGCCTCGCTGAGCACCTACCCTATCCAGAAGCTCGGCGAGGCGCTTGATACGGTGCGCGGGTATCAGGGTCCGGCCAGGACCCACGCGAAAGGGCGAAAGAAGCGCAAGCCGTTGTCGCATCGACCATTGCGCGCTTCACATTGAACCGAAGTTAGCTAGCACGGACCAGCTCTACAGCCGTGCGGGTGAAGAGTGTCTCGAAACAAGAGGAGATCACGATGGCTTGGATGAGACGTTCAGATGGCGCGATCTGCGTGACGGTGTTGTTGTTGTCTTCCCTCGTGACCGGTGGGCGTGCCAGTGCAGACGACAGACCGATCGAATGGGACGCCGGCGGAGCGAGCCACAACTGGACTGACGGCCCCAACTGGATCCCCCCCTGGGTCGGCGGCCCGAGAGACAACGGCTTTTTGGAATTCGTTGTTAACATCGGCTGCCCAAGTGACATCGATCCCGACGGAGCGGTCTACGACCCGGTCTACTTCGACTCGCCGGCGCCGCCGGTCGACATCACTGACTTCTTCCTGTGCGGTGGCTCGCGACTCGTGCTTAACCTCGATAGCGATCTGACCGTTCTTCGCCACACTGAGATCGCCGGAATCATCGACGGCCAGGGTGGTAACTTCACCGCTTGCGGCACGATCGCGGCGTTCACCGACTGCCGCTCGCGGATGAACGCATCAAACGGATCGACGATTGAGATCTGCGCGCCAACATACTGTTCCACGGGCCTTTGGAGCGACTGGGATGCCAACGGTGGCTGGAGTGGCGACGGAGTCGGCACGACGTTCCCGGACCTAATGAAAGCGGAGGGCGCTGGGTCGCTGCTCGACCTCTCGACAGTACCGCACATCGATGCAGGGTTTGCTTCTACGGGCAATGATCATACACACCAGCGGATCTCAGCGCTGGATGGAGGTGTAATCGACCTCTCCGGCGTCGAAACCGTCACGGGGCCGGGGAGAAGCCGCGACTATCTAAGCTTCATTGTGGATCCCGAAGGCAGTGACCCGAACCTGACGCAGATTCTGCTACCCGGCGTTCGCTTCATCGAGACGGACACTGTTCAGCCATCGTCCCGGGTGCCGTGGAGCTCGCAGCAAACGCGATTCGATATTCGAGGTGGTGCTTCCCAATCGCTCCCTAACCTCGAGCTGGCCGACGGCGTGGATTTCATGGCCGCAGGCGGCGGGTCCGTTACTGTTCCGAGCCTGACGCAGATTGTGAACAGCACATTCAGCCTGGTTGAAGGCTCACAGTTCATCGACGATACCGGTGCAGACGCAGGTGCAGCAACGTACTCCTCAACGGAGATGTGGGTTGCCTGGGATGCCAACGGTGGCTGGAGCGGCGATGGAGTGGGCACGTGGGCTCCGAACCTGATGAAAGCGGAGGGCGCCGGAGCGCTGCTTGACCTCTCGACAGTCACGAGCATCGATGCAGGATTCGCTTCTACCGGGAATGACCATACGTACCACCATATCTCGGCGCTGGATGGAGGTGTAATCGATCTTTCCGGCGTTGAAACCGTCACGGGACCGGCGTCTTCCCGTGATGGCATCCGTTTCACTGTGGATTCCTGCACTGTTGAGCCCTGTAACGGCGATGTGTCGACGCTGGATATGTCTTCACTGGCAATGGTTACAAATACCGGGAACGGAGGCCTAGATCTCACATGCCGCCATCCTGGCTCGATACTGAATATGTCTTCACTGGCAACTATCAGCGCACTTGCCGGCGGAATCGTGTCGGTAGACACCGCCGATGGTGGGCATATACAGATGGGAGACGTTCGTGCCGACAAGGTCGACATAACGATCGACCTTAACAAGGATGCAACCGAAGGTGACGCGGGAGCGATATTGAGCCTCGGTGGGCTACGCTCGGACAACGCCTCAATTGAGATGGCCCTGCACACCGAAACGGACCTGCTGGACGTGTCCGGCAATCTGCTGCTGGGCAGCAGCATCACGCTCGCGGCGCCGAATGGCGGCACCGTGCGCATCGGCGGACATTTCCTCCACGAGCACGGGGAGCCGGCCGACAGCAACCTCGATCTTGGCAACGCCACCGTCGAATGCGTGGGCGAATGGCAGGCGCTCGAGGTCGCCGGTGCGGAATACGGCCCGGTGCCGCCTCCGGTTCAGGGTCAGAACTTCGGCTACAGGCAGTTGGTCGTCGGCCAACCGGATCGCGCGAGCGTCGTGGAACTCGTGGACCTTTACGAGAACCTCGACCCGTTCTTCTCCGACGCGCTCTACTTGTGGGGCGTCGAGGATGTCGGCGGCGCAGGTGGCGTTGACGGTCTGCGCATTCTCGGCGGCTCGACGCTGGTGATCGGGAATCTGAGCGTATACGCACGGCTCGATGTCGACGCGGCTGGGCAAACGGACGGCGTGATGGAGTGGGTGCGCATCAACAACCTCATCGGCGCCGGCGAGAGGCGAGTCGCCTTCGATCAGGGATTCATCGATCGCGGACCCGTGTTGCCGGACTGCAACGGTAACGGCGTCTCTGACGCGGTGGACATCGCAAGCGGATTCAGTCAGGACTGTGACACCAATGGCATCCCCGACGAGTGCGACATCTTCGGGTGCGTATCCGACCCGGCCTGCGACGACTGCAACGTCAACGGCATCCCGGATGGCTGCGACATCACCGACGGCACGTCGACCGATGCCAACGGCGATGGCGTGCCGGACGAGTGCATCAAGTTCGACGACGGCGGTGCGGATCACAACTGGAGTACGGCGGCAAACTGGGTCGCCGACGAAGTGCCGGATACCACGTCGGAGGCCGCCGCTGTCGAAGGCTATCTCGTCGATCTCGACATCCCGGTGACGATCGCATCCCTGCAGTTGCTGGAAGGGGCGACCCTGAACGTCACGGGCCTGGTCGATGAAGACCTCGCCACCGCTGGCGATATGCGCATTGCCGGCAGCGCCAACGGCCTGACCGAAACCCAATTGCTCATCGGCAACGGGCGGGCGATCGACGTAGATGGAGCCGGCTCGGGCCGGCTGAAGCTTACCAGTGGCGGCGCCTATCGAGCCGCGCCGGGCGCCACGCCTTCGGGATCGTTGACCGCTTCCGAGGTACTCATCACCTCCAATGCTTGCGGTGATTTCCGCGGCGGTTCCATCGACCTGTCCGGGACCATGTCCGCGACCGTCACGGGGGATTTCATTCTCCGGGGCAACGCCAATTGCCCGGGCTTCCCCGCCGGATCAGCCGCGGCTGCGCGCGGTGGATTCACGCCGCCGATCAAGAAGACGCGTGAGCAGTCCACGGTAACGGTTGAGGGTAACCTCCGCCTCATCGGCCCTGCCGGCTGGGTGAACGAATCATCGGGAGGCGTTACGCTGCTCGGCGATTTTGACAACCAGGGCACGGCTCCGAGTTGGTTCGATTGGATCAAGGGGCGGCTCGTCCTCGACGGCACCTCCGGTTCAGGCCGTACGGTCGAGGTGGCTGGATTGGACCTCGGCGACACGTTGGAAGGGTTCGCCACGGATCAGGATGCGCTCTTGGACACACGGCTTCACAGAAACTACTCGGCCGGTGCGCTGGAGGTGGCGGCCGGCTCCGAAGTCCGGTTCGTGAATGCCGTTGCCAACACAGCAGGGGCGGGGATGGGCGCGGAAGCCCTGTACGTCAGGACGCTCACTTTGGGAAGCGGTGCAACGGCGACGATCGACAATTGTCGCGTCTACTACATGTGGCTTGACGACGCCGGCGCCACCATCAACAAGATCGGAAGCGGTGACTTGCTGGAACTTACCGGAGTCTGGGACGCGTTCCCGGGTTGCCTGGGTGGTCCAAACGCCGGCACTCTGCCCATGGAGTGCGAGGTGTTGGACTTCGACAACGACGGCGACGTGGACTTGAGCGACGCCGCCCGCTACCAGTTGTTGCGGTCGGAGCACGGGTAGAAGCCGGCGGCACCGGGGTAGCAGATTGGCTTCGACGGGCGCGGTGGTTCGTCCTGACGGGAGTGCTCTGCGCTGCTACGGCGAACCAAGGCCGGATGCTCCGATGGCACGGTCACGGACAGTCGGCAGCCATCCAAGAGCACGCCCGCGGTGGTTCGACGACGGTACGGCAAGGAACCTCTGGGAACGCGCGAATACTGGTCAACCGCTGCCTCGGCGCAGGCTCAGGGTCGCTGAGGTAATGCGTCCCCGTGGCACTGGCGACACTCGTCAGGCCGCAGGTCGAGCGGATCTCGGTAGTACCGGGTGTTGTTTGGCCCGGTATCCGGCGGATCATTGCCGGCGCCGGCGTACGGGTGGCACGTGCGGCAGTAGAGATCGCCGCCGGCCTCGGCGAACGCGCTGCTTCCGATGTAGCCATACTCGTAATCCCTGACACCATCGTTGTAGACGCCGTGCGAGATGTCGAGGTCGGCCCGGGTCATCGCGAACGTCGAACCACCGCTGATCTTCCGCGCGCCGTGCGGATTGTGGCACATCACGCAGGATGGTCCCGAGTCGGTCGAGTTACCGTCCCTGTCGAGATCCCAGAACGATACGTTCATGCCGATATGGAACGCGTGAGCGTTGACCGGCACGTCCGAGCCGTCCAAGCCCCACGGTTGTTCGTTTCGGTGGTCGGTCCGGGCGACCCCCTCCGTCATTTGCAGGTACGGAGGGACGGGTGGGAACTGCCAGTAGTTGCTCGGCACACCCAGGAGGGCAACTTCATCATGGCACTGAAAACACAACCGGAACGCATCAGCCCGATACGGGTCCGGCACGCGCGGAACCTCGAGTGCCAACTCGCCATCGATCCGCCGCAACCGGTAGCCATCGTTGTACGCCTCCTTGTCACCGGGCGTAGTGCCGCCGGCTGCGAGGGGGAACCGCAGGCTGAACGTGTTGGCCACGCCGTCGGTGTGAGCGACCGTCGGGTCGTGGCAATCCGTGCACAACACATGGCTGCGTCCGTGCGCGACCACGTTGTAGCCCCAGGTCTCGCCGTCGCCGGCCACGTCCGGGGCCTCGACGCCATGGACGACCGCAGCGCCGGCATCGTGGCACCCCAAGCACCAGCCCGACTTGTCTGTCCGCAGTGCAGGTCCATCGTAGACGCCGGTCGACCAGTTCGCCTTGGCCCCGACGATCGGTTCATTCACGCCATCGAACGGTCCGCCGGCGCCGTGGCACGCGTCGCAGACATCGGTCTCCGCCAGGTCGATGTGGCCGTCCGCGTTAGCATCCTGCCCTGACATGAAGCTGACTGCCCCGTTGTCATGCGTGTCGGCGAGTTGCGAAGCGTGGCACGTTTGACAGTCGCTAATCATCGGGCCGCTTACGGCGGTGATGTGCGCCTGGTGCGAGCCGGCCCGATCGGGCGCGTCAATCCCCTGGGGCGGCAGGGCGTGACACACGGTACACTGAGCTCCTTCGGGGCGGAAACCGGCGCCGTGAAGGTGGCACTGCTTGCAGGGTCTGTCCGCGTAGTGCGTGTGATTACCCTCGGGACCATTGCGGTGGAACGCGGTCGTCGTGTGACAGGTTTCGCACAGCCCGTCGTACGTCGGCGGACCGGCAACACTCTGGATGTAATGGGATGGCAGAAAATGTCCGCCTGACCCGCCCAGGAACGTCACCGCCGTGCCGCCGATCTCTCGGGCGATCAGCGCCGTGTTCTCGTCGGATGGGCTGTGCATGTCATGGCAATCGGTACATGTGGGCTGCCACACACCCTCCGCATGGTGTTTCGCGTGATCGGTGTGACAGGCCCGGCAATGCGTCTCGTCGGCGGCCTTCCGAAGTTGATTGCCTGGCTCGCCGACCTCCCCGGCCCCGCAGGCTGCGGCGCCATGGCCGGTATGGCAGGTGATACACACTATCCTGCCGTCGACGAGTTCAAGCGGCGCCACGGTGTCGGCGAACGGGAACTCAGCCTCACCGCCGGGATACACGAACCCGGTTGGGTGGCTGCCGCCTTCCCCCAAGCCTCGCACGTGCGAGGCGTGGCAGAGTCCACACATCGTAACCGTATCGCCGGCATCCAGCGGATTGAGCCCGGAAGCAAGCTCATCGCCATCGGTGAACTTGTCGCAATCCGTGTCGGGGTTTAGCGGGTCGAGCCGCTCAGGCCAGCCGGAACCGGCCACCAATTGAGGGCACACGTTGCTCGAACCCGGATACGGCAGACACGCCTTGAACGTCCCCGCCGCCACGCACTCGTCGTCGTTGAAGCACGGGATCGTCGGCGCCGCGGCGCACGATTCGCCGCCCTCCGTACAACAACGTCCGACCCCCGTTCCGCCGTCAGCGGCACCGGCGTTGACTCCGAGTTCGACACCATCCGACAGACCGTCACCGTCCGTGTCAGCCTTCGTTGGGTCGGTCAAGCACTCGAGTTCGGCCGCATCCGTCAGGCCATCGCCGTCCGTATCGACCTCGACCGGCGGCGTGCCAAGGAAGGTCGCAGCGGTCGGATCGGTGAGGTCGGTTGGGCTCGCCATCGGCCTGCCGTCTCGATCCGTGACATCCACGACGCTGACGGTGTAGATCACTTCACGCTGCACACCGGTGACCAGCCCGACCGTCGTGTGCCCTTCGCCGAGGAAACCGGCGGACACGACCTCGAGAGCTCCCTCACCCGCATCAAAGCCCCGTTCGACGATGCTGTAATGAGAAGGCTCCTCAGCACCGAGGCTCATCGGCAAATCGAACGTCACCTCCGCTGTCGTGTTACCGGTCGACCGGGCACTTACCACGTGCGGGAACGTCGGCGCAACACCGAGGAACATGGCCGCCGACCCTGTGGGGTCGACGGGGCGGCCGGCCGTACTGCGAACGGCCGCAGTCACCACGAGCGTGTACTCGATCGGCGCCTGCGTCGAGGTCGTCAGGATCACGCCGGACCCATCGGGCTGTGAGGTAGCGCCGATGACTTCCAGCACGTCACCGTCTTGATCCCGAATCGCGTAGCACATTGGACACTCAACCGTATCCGAATCCATCGGTTCACTGAACCGAACAAGCACTGTCGTGCTGCTCAGTGACGCGGCGCTGAGAACCGCGGGCTCGGGTTCGGTGTTGCCAGCGAAGGTCATGCGAGCGCCGGCATCGGGTCCTGTGACTACGGTCAGGTCGTATTCGACAGCGGCCTGAGCCTTCGTGGTGAGAAGCACGTAACTGCCCTCCACCGCCAGCTCGGCGGCTGTGACGGGCAGGCTGCTGCCGCCGGGCGCAACGATGACGTACGATGAAGGCCTCACCTCCATCGCCGGAGCTACGGCATTCGTCAGGTTCAGCTGGATGTAGTGGGTGCTCAATGCGACGACCGTGGGTGCGGCGGGAAGCGGATCGGTAGCGGTCAGATCCCCGGTGATCCACGCCTCATCCCGGCAGCCGGCGATGACGACAGTCAAGAGAAGGACTTGAATGAGGCAGTTTGCCCGACGATTCTGACTCATGCCTGATTCCACTCGAGGCGACATTTGCCAATTATCCATCAAACTACCATCATATCCTCGTTAGCAGCGTGATCCAAGTGCAATCGGTGTATTTCGCCCCTGCTTGCGCTGGCCCACACTCGAGCCGACGATATCGCCGAAACTCTCCACGAGGCATCGGCCGCGAGCACTGACGGATAAGCCACTTCACCTTGGTCGGCGAGAAATCGCTTGCGGACGCACCGTCGGCTTGATAGAATTGCCGCGACAATTCGAGCGGAAGGAGCAAAGCGTCACATGCGAGCTTCGAGGATCAGTCCCGATCATGGCTGCCGCGCACGGGTGGCGGGCATAGCGATTTCTAGTTCACACGTAGCAGCAGCGCTGTCTTGGCGGCGCTTTTGGTATGCGACGCGGCGAGCAGGCGGTAGCCTGCGCGCGCGAGTGTCATGTTCGTCCGCGCGCGGCGTCCAGGAGATGACAAAGAAGCGGCTTACATAGACTAGCGATGAGACAAAGAAGGTGGGCGGTACCCCGTGGGAAACGCAGCACCGTCCCTCCCCAGGCGTCAGTCCGTGTGGGTGTTTTGTGCGCCCGCCGGACGACCCACCCATCGTATGATACCGCGTGTTGATCGGTCAAGCTGCAAATGGGCTCGCTCGAACCACGGCCGCTTGCCACACGGCATAGGTTGTGGCGAAGGTCGGCACTGACGCGTTACCGGTCGGCGGAGGCGTAGCTTCCGTCTGGTGTCGGCGCGTTATTGCGTACGTCTTTGACGGCACGTGTGTTAGTGCGTGCTTCATTCAATCTGAACCAGAGGCAGGCCGCGCCCACCTCGTCCGCTTGCGGCCTGTAGTCCGAGGTTTCCTACAACAGGAGGTATAGACCATGGAGCGTTGCGCACGTTTTTTCACGTCGTGCCTGATGATCGCCGCGCTGGGTTTCACGGCCACGGCGATGGCCGAGGATGATCCGTCGAAGATTTCGAGCGACGCCGGCAGTCGGCTCGATCCGTCGACTGATCCGGAAGTGATCGGTGAGCTCGAAGCGGCCCGCGCGGCGAAGCTCGAGTTCATCGCCGAGTGGGAGGCGCAGGGGCGGCCTGACCTAGGCTCCGCCGAGCTGACCGGGCTTGCCGATCTTCCCGCGGAGGACGAGGAGGGTGACGCCAGTCCGGCGTACGACCCGGCCACGGGGTGCGAGGATTTCGAGGGCGCCTATCCCGGTTCGTACTGGATCACCGGAGACGCCGACTCCGGGAGTGGATCGGACTATTGGGACGACCTGTCCTGCAACTCGCATTCGGGCGGCTGGAGCGGATGGTGCTCCGACATAGGCGACCAGGCAGATTGCACGACGTATGACAACAACATGGAAGCCTACATGTGCGTCGAAGCGCGATATTGGGGCACGAGCGGATCGGGCACCAACCGGATCGACTATTGGCGCTGGGTACAAATGGAAGACGGTTTTGACACCATGAAGATCCGGATCAAGGCGTTCTCATCGCAACCGGGTTCCGGCTACGACGCTTGCCCGCATGTCACGAGCGCCACATGGACCTTGAGTGAATCGACCGATTGCGGTTTCTTGAACGTCAATTGTCTCCTTACCTGTCACAACGGTTTCTGCTGGGACAACAGGTACATTCTGCTTCCGGCGTCGTTCGATCCGTACATCTACGTGCAGGTATGCTTCGTCTTCGAAAGCGACTCGAGCGTCACCGAGGAAGGCGCGTACTTCGATGACATCTGTTTCAATTCCACCTCGGCGCAGCGTATTGAGCCGATCTCGGGTGGCTTCGCGGGCTGCTGTGCCACGTGCGGCGATGGTACTTGCGGCTGCGGTGAGACCGCAAGCAACTGCTGTCAGGACTGCGCTCAGTGTTGCAGCAACAGCGATTGTAGCTCCTGCGAACAGTGCGTCGGCGGAAATTGCGTGCCGAGGACCACGTGCGGCGACGGGACCTGTAACTGCGGCGAGACAGCCAGTAGCTGCTGCCAGGATTGCGCTCAGTGCTGCAGCAACAGTGATTGCAGCTCGTGCGAACAATGCGTCGGCGGAAGCTGCGTGCCGAGGCAGACTTGCGGCGACGGGGCCTGTAACTGCGGTGAGACGGCGAGCAGTTGCTGCGCCGATTGTGCTCAGTGCTGCAGCAACAGCGACTGCCCGGCGGGTCAGGCCTGTACAAACGGAATCTGTGTACCGGACGTGACCTGCCCGAACGGGACGTGCGATGCTGGCGAGACCTACTGCAACTGCCCGCAGGACTGTCAAGTAGCCTGCGGCGACGGGTGCTGTAGCAGCGGCGAGACTTCCGTCAACTGCTGCCAAGACTGCGGCGCATCGTGTGGCGACGGTGCATGCAATTGTGGAGAGACCGAGGCGAGTTGTGCGGCGGACTGCGGCACTGGTGGCTGTGGCAGCGCGCCCTACACGATCGGTGGCGCGGTGTATAGCGATTGCGCCAATCCGCTCAGCAGCGGGGTCCCCGGTGTGCAGGTCAGCGTGTCGTGCATCGGCGGATTCACCGGTGCCGCGACAACGGCAGGTGGGCAAGGCCTGTGGTCGCTTTCCGGGGTGCCGTGCGAAACGTGTACAGTTACGGTGACGGGCGCCTGCTCCGTCTCCGGCACTTGTCCGCCGGTTCCGTGCAACGCCGCCAAAACGATTGACGTCAACGATGCGAACCAGGGGCCCAATCAGAGCCTCGGGTTCTGGGCCGAGCCGTGCACGCCCTACGACATGAACGGCGACGGGTTCCCGAGCATCATCGGCGATGTGCCGTGTTTCGTCAGTTGCCTGTACTTCAGTACGTGCGACGCGAGCTGCTTCGCGTGCCCGTGCAGCGATGTGACGTGTGCTTGCGACTGCAACGGCGATGGCTTCTGCAGCCTGATCGGAGATGTGCCCTGTTTCGTGGACTGCGTCTACTTCAGCAGTTGCAGCGCGACGACCGCGGCTGTGGACGGTACCGCGGAGACGGACGGCTTTACGGTGGGCGGTGCCGTGTACGCGGACATCGGCGATCCGCTTTCGACCGGCGTGCCGGGCATGCTGGTCGAGGTACGGGATGCGCGGGGGGATGTCGTCGGATGGGCTGAGACGAGCGGGTCGGCCGGTCTTTGGCGCGTCGACGGCTTGACCGAGGGCAAGTACGTCGTGACCGTCAGCGAGGCGGGCGCCAATGGCGATCGCGTGCTCGACTCGATGACCATTGTTGTCGACGAGGCCGGTCAGGCGCTGAACCAGAGCCTTACCGTTCAGTATTTGGAGCCGAAGCCGACACGGACTGACCTGAGCCGTCCCGGCAAGGGGCGCTCCGGACGCTGACACTAAGGTCGTTACGAGCGTTCGATCACCGGTCGCGCCGGGCGAGTTTCCCGGTGCGATCGGTGGTCGCGTCTGGCGTTGTGCCGCGGCTGAGCTAGGCTGCCGGCTGATCGAGGTCATGACGATCCCACGTTCCACCGAAAGGAGAGCGATGATGGGGATTCAAGCGAGACATGCGTTTGGGCTGGCGTTGGTGCTGGCCATCGGCTCGAATTCACCTGCCCTGGGGCAGACGTACCTTATCGGCGGCGCGATCTTCGCCGACTGTGCCGACCCGTTGGGCAGTGGCGTTGCCGGAGTCGCGGTACAGGTGGCGTGCGCCGGCGGCTTCACGTGCGACGCGACCAGCGCTGGCGGCCAGGGCATCTGGTCGTGCAGCAATGTTCCACAGGGGACCTGCACCGTTACGGTTTCGGGATACTGCTCCGTCGACACGGTTTGCCCGCCGGTGCCATGCAACGGCTCGGTGCCGATCGTGGTCAACGCCGCGAATCAGGGGCCGAATCAGAGTCTCGGATTTCACGAGGGCGGCGGCCCGGTCGACTGCGCCAACGAGCCCTACACGATCGGCGGTGCCGTGTACAGCGATTGCAGCGATCCGATCGGTCGCGGCGAGGCGGGCGTACAGGTCGATGTGTCGTGCGGCGGCGGCTTTTCCGGAAGCGTTACGTCGTTCGGTGGACAGGGTCTTTGGTTCCTCTCGGGTGTTCCGTGCGGTCCATGCACGGTCACGGTGGGCGGGGCCTGCTCCGTGGACACCGTTTGTCCACCGGTGCCGTGCAGCGCCTCCGAGTCGATCCTGGTCAACGACGCGAATCAAGGCCCGAATCAGAGCCTCGGCTTCCACCTGGGCGGCGGCCCGACCGAGTGCACCAACGCGCCTTACACGATCGGCGGGGCGGTTTTCAGTGATTGCGCTGATCCGATCGGCAGTGGGGAAGCGGACGTGCGGGTTGATGTGTTGTGCGACGGCGGCTTTTCAGGAAGTGCGACATCGTTCGGTGGTCAGGGTCTGTGGTTCGTTTCGGGCGTGCCGTGCGATAACTGCACGGTTACGGTAGGTGGTGCTTGTTCGGTGGACACGACTTGTCCGCCGGTTCCGTGCAGCGATTCGGTGACGGTGGTTGTGGACGACTCGAACCAAGGACCGAACCAGAGCCTCGGCTTCTTGTCCGGATGTCCGGACGGGATGATCGCGCGGCTGAGTCCGCCGGTGGGCTGGTTCGACGGGCGTCAGCCTCATCCCATCGGCGGCACGACGCCGCAGCAGGGGTACGACACGATCCTCGTCTTCGGTCCGGGCGGCGCTGACTCGATCGGGTGCTGGGACGTCTGCGAGACGACGTACAACGCCGCGAGGCATCCGACCATCGGACTTAACACGATCACGAATGTCGCGAGCATCGGCCCGGGGATGTACGCGGTGAGCCTTGCTCATCCGCTCACGCCCGGTGAGATCACGAAGATCGCTTACCTGGGCGGCGTGGGCAGTTCGGTGAGCTTCACGACACTGCCGGGCGACGTGAACGGTGACGGTTCGACCGATCCGTCCGATATCATCGCCGTCATCGATTGCATCAACATGGTGGCAGCGTTCCCGTGCGAGCCGTGGAACACGGACATCGATCGAAGCGGTGTGTTGGATCCGTCGGACATTGTGAACGTGATTGACCTACTCAACGGTGCCGGTGCGTTCGAGTCGTGGTTCGGAGCGATCGTCATCGATACGGGAGAGTGTCCGTAGGCTGCGCACCGAAACGGATAGGTCGGGGATAGTCACACACGGATTTGCCGAGCGCGTGGGGGCTCGCGCGAGCGTCAGCCCCGCGCGATCGGCATGGCCCGTTTGGCCGGTCTAAGTCCTCGAGATATAGGAGTTCACCCGTGATGACTCATCGCTTCATCAGCTTCGCCGCGTCGTGCTTTGTATTGTTCACGTTGTCGGTCGGGCGAAGTTACGCCGCGGTTGACGATGGCGAGTCGAATGAGGCGGCGCTTGCGCGCGCTTCGGTGCGTCATGCCGACGCTTTGGGGCGGCTGGATGACGTGCCGGTCGTAGAGGCTCCGCCGGTGGACGTGGTGGCGGCGACGGCGGAGGACGAAGCGGCTGCGCGTGCGGGTCTTGCCCCGCGTTTCGCCATTCCGAACACCGTGTTTCTGACGCCCGACCATGACGGTGTCTGGGAGGCGATCGGGGCGGACGACCTCGTTTGGCGCTTGCGGGTCACGTCGGCGGGCGCTACGTCGTTGAATCTGGGCTTCACGCGTTACCACATGCCCAGGGGCGGGCGGTTGCTTCTCTATTCCGCGGACGATACCGAGGCCATCCGCCCCTTCACCGCGAGCGACAACGCCGAGCATGGTGAACTCTGGACGCCGATCGTGCGTTCGGACGACCTTATCGTGGAGGTCACCCTGCCGAGGTCGGCTCGAGGGGACCTCGTTCTGGAGCTCACGTCGATCAATGTCGGATACCGCGGTTTCGGTTCCGGCGCTATCGGCGGCGGTCCCGGATCGACGCGATCCGGGGCGTGCAATGTGGACGTGGTCTGCCCGCAGGGAGACCCGTGGCGGGACGAGATCGGCTCGGTGGGCGTTATATCCACCGGTGGGTCCTTGTTTTGCTCCGGTGCCATGGTCAACAACACGGCACAGGACGCCACGCCTTATTTCCTGACGGCTCGGCATTGCGGGATCGATTCAGGATCGGCGGCCTCGCTGGTCGTCTACTGGAACTACGAGACGTCGACATGCGGCGGCACACCTGACGGGGTGCTGAGCGATTTTCAGACCGGGTCTTTCTTCCGGGCATCGTACGCTACGTCGGACTTCACGCTCGTTCTGATGGATTCGGATCCGGACCCCTCGTGGGGCGTGACTTTCGCCGGATGGAGTCGGTCGAGTGCGGATGCCACGTCTGCGACAGCGATTCATCATCCCAGCGTGGACGAGAAGCGTATCAGCTTCGAGTACAGCGCCACGACCACGACCAGCTACCTCGGGACGAGCGTCCCCGGTAACGGTTCCCATGTGCGGGTCATCGATTGGGACCTCGGCACGACGGAAGGCGGATCGTCGGGTTCACCGCTGTTTGACTCGAATCACCGGGTGATCGGACAGCTTCATGGCGGATACGCGGCCTGCGGCAACGACCTGTCGGACTGGTATGGCCGATTCTCCGTATCGTGGAACGGCGGTGGATCGTCCTCGACCCGGCTGCGTGACTGGCTCG
>JAJDDX010000309.1 GCA_029260055.1 Phycisphaerae bacterium | reverse complement strand
TGCCCGAGGCGTCGTTCGACTTCACCATCGTCTGCACCGATGACCTGGATTGCGGAAGCGCGGCCGGCACCGCCTGCATCTACGGCATCTGCTATGCCATGAAGAACCGCTATGTGTCGATCGATCCCAACCCGGACAATGACGGCCTGGTGACGGCACGGCGAGTACGTCTCTATCCCGGCGGCGTCGAACCCCCGGTGCTGGGTTGGGTGGGCGAGCCCGTCGAGATCGCGGTCGGTGGCGAGGTGGGCACGCAGTTGCTCGCTCGTATCGTGTTCGACCCCTACTACCGCAACTGGAGCGTCGACGACGCCGGCAGGCCTTGGACCGACCCCACCGTCCACATCGGCGATTGCGAAACATCGCCGGGGCATGTCTATGTCGTGCAGTCCATCCTCGAAGGCGCGGACGTAGCGGACGAGGCCAACTACTCGAACTTCCTCCCGATACCGACGGTGCGGGATTTCGGCGATGTCGTCGGACCGGCCGCCGGAACGCCGGCGGATGGCGTTCGCAACTTCCGAGACATCTCAGCCGTCGTGCAGGGCTTCCAGGGCGCGCCGACGGAGCCGAAGACCTGGCTCGACTTGCGAGGTGGGTCGAGTTCGCTGGAGGTGCCCGATTTCAGCGATATCAACTTCTTCGACATCAACTCCGCCGTGGCCGGTTTCCAGGGCGAAGGCTATCCCTACTGTCAGCCGATGGAGTGCTCTGATTGGCTCGCGGAATGCCATCCGTAATCCCCGAGCCGCGGGCTTCAGCCCGCGCGAACGTCCGCGCAGGCTAAAGCCTGCGGCTCAGGTCGTCGTGCCCAGTATGACGCAGCACGCTGGCGCAAATATCACTCTTCGTCGTACTCGACCTCGTACGGCCCGAAGGTAAGCTCGCCGCCTAACACTCTGAATACGTCGGGCGTGTACCGCGCCCTGTCGGGATCGCTCCGAAGCACCAGTGTGATCTGGTCTTCATCGAACACAGGCACGGTCAAACGCAAGTACAGCCAAATCGTGTCATCGGGTCGGCAGACTGGGAGCCTCGCCGGGCGCAGCCAGGCGAAGCGTCGTGCCGGCTCGACCTTGACGGGGAGTTCGCGATCGCCCGCGCGGACAACGATATCGAACGCCAAGGTCAACTCGGTTGGGTTGTGAATCTTCATATGCAAATCGAGTGATGCCTCGCCCTGTTCCTCCTTGCGGAATACGGCGCGTACGGACCGAGGATCCTCATTCAAGTGGATCGTAACCGCCTCGTGTAGTTCGTCCCGAGCGTCTTGGTCATCCACGACTACGACCGGGTCCGGCGCGTCGGCGGGCAGGACCTCGACTTCCGACGCCAGGCTCATCTCCCGTGACCACACCAATCGCCTCTGCCGGGAACCTCGCAACCATCTCCCAAGGACTTGCCGGCCGCTGTACTCGACGGCTATAAGCCCCACGGGAAGCTCGCCGGCGTCCAGCGGAATCACCTTGGCACCGGGCTGGCGATACTGGCTCCGCCACCAGTCCGGACGTGCCTCACGCCACACCGTCTCATCAGCGTCCTCGAGCACGACCCGCCCAGCCGCACGTACCTCGGTGGGTATTTCCCAAAAGCCGTATGACGTGAAGATCGCCGACCGAGCCGACTTGTATTGCAGTAGAATGACCAACGGATCGCCCTGGCGGATCGGCGATCGCATGTGCATGGTCGTCTCGGCGAACCTCGCATAGGCACGCTGCTTCTGATCGTCGTCCAGCGCGTCGGCCGTCTCCAGCGATTCACGAATGCTCGACCACTTCTTGGTATCGCCCGAGGTCAGCGTCTGGCCGTCCTTCTCGAAGACCGCCTCAGCCAGCGCCGACTGCTGCCTCTCCGATAGACCGCCCTCCCAACTGCGTCGTTCGATCTCCCGCAGGCCGTCGAAGTCCCCGTTCCTCGCGTCCCGTAAGACCTTCGCGAAGGGAGTGAGCTGAATCCACTGAATCCGACGAATGCTACCCCAGTAGTACTCGTGCCCGCTGACCCAGATGCCCCACAAGAGCAAGGCCGTAGCCAGAACGACCCACCGGCGCTTTCGCAGGCCATACACGACACCGCGGTCATCGAGCACTGAGCCGCATTCCGGGCACCGCTGCGACTGGATTCCCGTCAACTGGTAGGTACAACGGCGACAGCGCGGCTCGCCACCGACGTATCGGCCTCGCAGGCCTAGGATAATGAGGAAGACGATAAAGCCGGCCGCGACGATCGCGAGCACCGGTATCAGCCACCAGACGAGCATGAAACACCTGCGCCACGGTTTGAACGGGAAGGAGGCTAAACGAATCCCGTTCCGATCGTACGCCGGTGGCCGCAGCTAGTCAAAAACGACCGTCTTGTTCTGGCTGACGAGAATCTCGTCTTCGATGTGGTGGCGAACAGCGTTAGCGAGCACGACGCGTTCGAGGTCTCGGCCCTTGCGGATCAAGTCCTCGACGGTGTCGCGGTGGTCCACCGGCATGGTCGACTGGGCGATGATCGGTCCCTCGTCCAGGCAATCCGTGACATAGTGGCTCGTCGCGCCGATGATCTTCACGCCGCGATCGAAAGCGTGGTGATAGGGCCTCGGGCCGGCAAAGGCAGGCAGGAAGCTGTGGTGGATATTGATGATGCGCTCGGGATACCGCGCCACGAGCTCGGGTGAGAGTATCTGCATGTACCTCGCCAGCACGACGAAGTCGATCTCATGTTCGGCCAGCAGGTTCAGCAGCGCCGCCTCCTGCTGCTGCTTCGTCTCCTTCGTGATCGGAAGGTGATGAAACGGCACGCCATAGGGCTCGACCTGCTCGGCCATCTCGGCGTGGTTGCCTGCGACGAATGGCACCTCGACGCGTAGCTCGCCCGTCCGCCAGCGCCAGAGGATATCGCTCAGACAGTGCGACTCCTTGCTGGCCAGGATGGCCATCCGCTTGATCTCGTTGCCCCAGTAGACGCGCCACCGCATTCGATACTTGTCAGCCACGTGCGCCCACGCCTGCCCGAACGTCTTGCGGTTCAGGCGAAAGCTCTCGAGCTGAACCTCGACCCGCATGAAGAACTCTTCGCTGGCCGGATCGCTGTGTTGATCGGCCTCGAGGATGTTGCCGTCATATTCGGCAATGAAGCCGGCCACCGCTGCAATGATGCCTTTGACATCCGGGCAGGATATGAGCAATCTCGCGGTCTCAAGCGCCATGGTGAACCATCCGACCCTTCACAAGCGGGCAACTACCGTTTTGACATTTCGAGTTTCGACATTTCGACGTTTCGACGTTTCACGGCTATCGCCTGAACTGCTCGAGGATCTTGGCATCGACCCAGTAGACATCGCCGCGCCCGTTTTGCGGCATGGCGGACCGTTTGTGAAGATCTTCGAGCGTCAGCGTGCTCATGGCATGTGCGCCATGCTTCTCCCATTGTCGATTGAAGAACAGGTACTTGCCATCTTGCGATACCCACGCGAAACGCTCGTCATCCGACTGATTGATGACCGGGCCGAGAAAACGAGCCTTCGCCCAATCGCCCTCGTCGCTTCGAAAGCTGATGAACAGACCGTTCCCTTCGGGACGCCCGAAAGACGAGAAGATGATATAGCTTTCGTCCGCGGCGATGAAGAGGTACGCCTCCATGACCTCGGTATTGATGGCGTCTCCCAGAGACTCCGGTTCGGCGTACGCCCCGTTTACCCATCTTGCCACGTAGAGATCTTCTCGTCCGCGCCCGCCCTTCTTGTTCGCACAAAAGTACAGATTGCCGTTTCCTGCGAACCCGGGCGTGGCAATGTCCATGGCGGTGAGCACGGGGTCGAACTCGGGCTTGCTCCAGCCTGCGTCGCTCCTGTCCGTGTACCAGATGCCGTAATCCTGCTCGGGCGCGCCGCCCTTGCTTCGGGGACGCTTCGACGTGAAGTAGAGTCGTTTCCCGCCCGGGCCGAGGAACGGCCGGTCATCCGTGAAGCGTCCGGAAAACGAAGCGACACGCGGTTTCAGCCAACCGTTCTTGCCGCGCGGAATGTGCAGGATCACATGTTGCGCACCATCGGCGACGGTGAAGAACATATCGTGACCGTCGGATGTGACGACCACGCTGCTGTGTTCGTGCAGACCGGTCGACACGATGCCCGGCGCGAAGAGCTCGGGAACCAAACCGGGCGGCTCCTGCGCGAGGAGAACACCCTGCGGGCTCGCTTTCCGCCCTTGATTGGCGGCGCCCGACTTGTCCTGCCCGGCTGCGCTTGCGACCAACGACACCGTCAAGAATACCATCGTCAGAACGTTCCGTGTCATCTCTCTGCTCCAAAAGCGCTCTTCGTCGATCGAGCCAAGGTTTCGACATTTGGACGTTTCGACGTTTCGACCTTTCCCTCAAAGCGGCTCGATACGCAGCCTCAACTCGCCGTTGCCGATGCTCATCGAGTCGATCCGTATCGGCCGCCTGCCGTTGGGCCACACGAACCTATTGCGCACCTTGATACCGGTGTATAGATCGTCCACTCCGCTTACTCGGCTAAGGGCGTCATCAAGCGTCGATCGTTCGTCGCGACCTCTTTCATCGGCGAGGCGTCGCTCTTCGTCGAGGATGGCACCGAAGAGCCGATCAAGTGCGGCCTGCGGCACGGGCAACGAACCACCCCGCGCATCGATCAACGCGACCTCCACATCGCGGCCGTCGCCGGATAGCCCGAGCCGAAGCCCGATCGACAGCACGGACCGCCATCCTTCGATGTCACAGAGAGTCCCAAGGCGAACGACCCCGTCCTCGAAGCTCACCGCCGGCATGCTTAGCTCACGCGGCATCGACCGCTGGTATTCCGGGGCGAGTTGCGGTAGCACAGCCAGCCACTCGTTGACCTCTCGCTCGGTCAGCGTCAGCTCGAACGGCTCGGCGTGGACAATCTTGCCGCTCACGTCGTCCGCCATCGTCGTGGCTTCCGCTCGAGCGCGATCGGCCCGGACGTCGTCGAGTACGGCTGGATGGTACCACCCCGGCTTGTGCTGGAAGGCCAGCCAGGCTAGCGCGATAACCACCGGCAACGCCACGACCAGCGCGATCAGCGTGCGCAGAGCGATCCGCCTGCCTAGCTTGCGTCGTTTCTTTGCCACCGAAGTCCCGCCCCGTGAACCGTCTGGTTCTGTCTGGCGCGTTGACCGGACGTTTCGGCCAACCCTACAATAAGTCGTTACGCTTACCCGGCTTTGGCCATTGTCTCAAGCGCGACTCACAAGGGTTTTTGCACTTGTTCACGAAAACCACGGGCATCCTGATCATCCCTATCTGGCTCGGAGCGATGGGTTGGCTCGTGGCGCATGACGTCTGGCCGGGGCTGACCGCCGACGACGCACCGCCCCTGCAGGTGACGGACTGGCTTCAGAACGAGGGCCGACAGTCGCAGTTCTCGCTGACCGGCCCGGATGGCAGGATCGGCACGCTCTGGACGGAATACATGATAGACAGAAGCTCGATTCAGCGGGAAGACCTGATCTGGATCGACCATCTACCGCTCGATGTGGCACCGCTGCGCGTCACGGTCAGTTCCATCTTCAGGGCTGACGGCGTCCTCGACGAGTTCACGCTGAGGATCGCGAACCCCGATGGGAGGATGGAGGTCCACGGCGAGCGCTTCCACGCCGACTTCTCGTACTATATCGAAGGCACGGGCTTTCGGCGTAGAACGTTCAAGTTGCCGCTGACCGACGCCAGCCTGGTCTCAGGCGCTTTCAATCCGTTCTCTCAACTGTCGAACCTCGAGGTAGGCCAAAGATGGCGGATGCAGGTCTTCAATCCGATAGCCGCGCTCACCGGCTTCGGGAACCGATTCATACCCATGCTCGTAGAAGTGACCGGAAGCGAACCTCTGGCGACCGCGAAAGGAAGAGTCGACTGCATGATCGTGGAATCAGCTAACGCCAAGGCCTGGGTCGATCCGCAGGGGTCCGTCCGTCTCCAGGAGATCACGCTGCCGGTCATCGGCAGCTTGAGGATCGCCCGTGAGGCGACTTACGACGACGACGCCAGGAACGCCGCACGGCGACGGGTCTTAGAGCCATGACGAGTGAAACGTTTCCCACTGCCACGGCGGCAATTCAATTGTCGGGCGTCCGCAAGACATACGGCACCAAAGTCGCCGTGGCCGACCTGTCGCTCGACATCGCACCGGGCGAGCTATTCGCGTTCCTCGGACCCAACGGTGCAGGCAAGACGACGACCATCAAGATGATCGTCGGCCTGCTCCGTCCCAAAGCCGGCAAGGTCCATGTCTGCGGACATCCCATGGGAGACAACGGCCTCGCCGCCAAGACCCAACTCGCCTACGTACCCGACCAGCCGTTCCTCTACGACAAACTCACCGGACGAGAATTCCTCTACTTCGTAGCGGAAATGTACGGCATCAGCTCCGGCGAGCGCGAGCGACGCCTCGGCGAGCTCGTGCCACGGCTCGACTGCGCCGAGTTCCTCGATCGGATGACCGAGACCTACAGCCATGGCATGAAACAGAAGGTCGTCCTGGCGGCAGCCCTGTTGCACGCCCCCCGCGTACTCGTCATCGACGAACCGATGGTCGGGCTCGATCCACGAACGATCAGAGCGGTCAAGGAGCTGTTTGTCGAGCTGACCGACGGCGGCGGCACCGTGTTCATGAGCACCCACACGCTCGACATCGCCGAAGCCGTGGCGGATCGCATCGGAATCATCGATCGCGGCGAGTTGATCGCAATCGGCACCCTGGCCGAACTCCGCGCTCGGGCACAGCGCGAACACTCCCTCGAGGAGATATTCCTCGGACTCACGGAAGTGAACGATGGCTGACGCGCCCCCCGCCGCCATCGATCGCCCCCTGCTAGGCCTGTTGTTCAGGGTCAAAGCACGCATCCTCCTCAACCGCGTTCAGCAGGCCGTCGACGATGCTCCCCTGCGAGTCACCGCCACGGTAGTGCTGATCGGCGTGGTGTGGGCCGGGCTGTGGCTGCTGTTCATGATCGTGTTCAACCAGTTCGAGCGCACACCGCTCGAGGCCGCGGTCGCCATGCCGCTGGTCTTCAACTTCTTCTTCATGGCGATTCTGGCGCTGCTGACCTTCTCCAACGCCATTATCGCCTACGGGGCGCTCTTCGGAAAAAACGAGTCTTCGTTTCTGGCCACCTCCCCGCTCGCACCGCTTGACGTCGTAACGCTCAAGTACCTCGAGAGCCTCGCGATGTCGAGTTGGTCTCTAGTCCTGCTCGGGCTGCCTCTTATGATCGCGTTGGCGCGGCAAGTCCACGATCCGGTATTCTACCTGCTGTTCATCGCGTTCTTCCTGGCGTTCATTCCAATACCGGGCGCCTTGGGCATGCTGCTGGCATGGGCGGCCGCTCACTTGCTTCCGCGCCGAATCATTCGAGGCATGGCTGCGATCCTCGGGCTTGCGATCGCCGTGTTCGTCGTGCTCGGCATGCGCACCTTCTCTGTAGGCGATGCCGCCGCAGAAGTGTGGCTACGCTCGTTCCTCGCCAAGATGAGCTTCGTCGAATCCGCATTCCTGCCCAACCAATGGGTATCCGCGGGAATCGACCATGCGCTCCAGGGGCAGTTCCACGAGTCGACGATGTACCTCATCGTGACGATGGCCAACGCGCTATTCCTGAGTTGGATCGCCGTGCGGATCGTGTCGAGTCGGTTCGTGGACGCACGCGATCGAGCGGCGTCCGGCCGCAGCGGAGATCCCCGGCGAGCCTCGACCGCCTCCGGCGGCGTGTGCGGCCTGGCGTTCGTCTACCTGCCGCTCCCCATGCGGCTCATCGCAGCCAAAGACATGCGGACGTTCCTCCGTGACCCGCTCCAGTGGAGCCAGCTCGTCATTCTACTCGGCCTGCTCACGTTATATCTGACCAACATGCCGACGGTGCTCGCAGGGCTGGAGGGGATGCAGTGGACGCTGATCGGACCGTTCCTCAATCTCTGTGCGATGAGCCTGATCCTCGCGACCTTCACGTGCCGCTTCGTCTTTCCGCTCGTGTCGCTCGAAGGACACAACCTCTGGATGATCGGCTTGCTTCCGCTCCCCCGCAGCCGCATCCTGCTCGCCAAGTTCGCCTTTGCCATGACGGTGACGCTGTCGGCCGGGGCGGGTGCGATGCTGCTCGCGACCCACATGCTCTCGCTCAGCCTCGGGTGGGCACTGCTGCACCTCGCGATCACGATCGGGGTCTGCTTCGGCCTCTGCGCCTTCTCCGTCGGCATCGGGGCGAGGCTGCCGATGTTCGGCGAACGAAACGTCGCCCGGATCGCCAATGGCCTCGGCGGCACCACGAACCTGCTCGCCTCACTCGGACTGGTGAGCCTCGTGCTCGTAGGCGCCGGCCTGGCCACCCACCATGCGCTCTCCGAGCCCAGAGGCGCACCGCCGGATTTGTATGCTATCGCTTGCTGCGGAGCCGGAGTCCTGGCGAGCGTCGCGTCCGGCTGCGCTGCGATGCGAATGGGCGCAAGGCACTTCCGACAGGTCGAGGCGTAGTGTTGCGTTGCGCTTCGAATGCCGGATGGCATGAGCAGACGATAGCTTGCCCGTGTCCCTCGAACACCAATGCGCACGGGCAAATCCCGGCGCGCCGGGA
>JAJDDX010000308.1 GCA_029260055.1 Phycisphaerae bacterium | reverse complement strand
ACGGCGGGCGAAGACCAGCACATACGTCAGAAAATAAAGAGCGAGGGGGATTACCCACAAGAGCGGCACGGCGGCGATATTCGTCGTGATGTGCGTGGTGACACCGAGAAGCAAGCTCGACGGGGCCATCGCAAGCACAATCCAACGAAGCCGCCGCCCAGCCGTGACGGTCGCGTACCTTGCGTCGTCCGGACCGTCCCAGGCCTGTCCATCGTCCTGCCGGCCCTGACACGCAGGAGATGATGCGTTCCCGCGCCGAGCAATTGCCGCACAAACCACTACCATCACGATAAGAGCTACATACCCAGCCGCCCACACCTTGCTCTGGTGTACCAGCACGAGATTCGGTTCCACCAGTAAGGGGTAGCCCAGCAGAGCCAGCAGGCTTCCCGTGTTGCTCGCGGCGTAGAGAAAGTATGGGTCCCGCGCGTCCGGGTGACGCGTCTGGGCAAACCACTTTTGCAGTAGCGGCGCGGTGCTGGACACGAAGAACAACGGTGGACCTACTGCAAGCAACAGCCGAAGCAGGAGCCACCCGACCGGGTTGCCCGTCACCGGCGGAGCCGAGCCCGACACGAGATCGATCGGCAGCACGACAAGCGGGATCGCCAGCAGGACCACGTGCAACACGACCTGACGCCGCACCGAAAGCCAAGCGCTAAGACCGTGTGCGTACGCATATCCGGCCAACAGCACAGCCTGAAAGAACACCATACACGTGTTCCACACGCCCGGTGTACCGCCGAGCGCGGGCAGGATCATCTTCCCCGCCATGGGCTGCACGATGAACAGCAGTGTGGCGCTGACGAACAGGGTGGCCGAAAAGAACAGGCCAATGGTCGCCGCCCGGCCGACCGGCGACCCGGATTGCGACAATGGATTTGGCGTATTCGGGTTCAAGTCGCAGAGCCTACAGGTTCCATCGAAAGTAGTGTCGGAAGCGCCACGAACAGTACGGTTCGCGAGTCCACCCGCACGGTCGCACGCCGACCGCCAAGACACGCGGATTCTGGCCGTAACTGCCAAATCACGCAACTCCCAAACCGACGAGAGCGCAGGCTCATGGCGCCCGGTGGGCGGTAGGATCAGACAGGCGTCCAAACGCAACGGATTCGGCAGTAGTGAGTTGCCGGTGCTATGCGATGAAGTTGTAGGTGTGCAGTGCCGGTAGAGGGCGCCGAATGGGCCCCATGTGTGTCAACCGCCCCTCGCGGCGCAGGGATGCCTGACTGCCGAGGCGCCGGCAAGGTATTCCGAAGAGCGTTCGTCGTGTCCCTCACTCGGCCTCAGGCCGCGATACATGAGGCTGCGGAATCAGTCTCAGACGGCGACGTGTTCGCAGATTCAGCCTCGAGTGCGGGTCGTTCTTGCACGCCGACCCAATCCGCCACGAATCTGCTTTCCGCAATGGCTTCGTCGACCTGCAAGGCCTCACGAAGCTTACGAATCGCCGCGAGCTGAATCTGGCGGACCCGCTCTTTGCTCAACTGGAACTCATCCGCGAGCACAGACAACGTGGCCGGCTTGTTCCCCGGTGCGTGCAGGAGCCGCTTCTCGACGATGTAGCGCTCGGCCGCGTTCAGTTGCGCGTCGTTATTGGCTAGAGCCACGCGTACGCGATCCGCCAGCACCTCGGCGTCAAGTCGCCCCGCATCTGAGTGCGTCGGCTTCCTCGCCTCCGCGTCGGCGAAGACATGCGCCAGGTGCTCTTTGTCCCGATGCTTGCGCCGTATCACGAGGCGATAGGCGCGCCGCAACGAAGTGCAGGCGTAGGTGCTGAACCGGAAGCCAAGCCACGGATTGAAACTGGCTACCGCGCGGAACAGCGTCCAGAAGCCCTCGCTGTGCAACTCGTCACTGTCTCGCTCCGAGACGCCCGAAAAACGCAGCATGTCGTAGACCAAGCCCGTGTTCTCGTGGACCAAGCGCTCGGCGATCTTCGTGCGCAATGACGCGAGATTCGTAACGTCCCCGCGCCCACCATCGCCATTCTGCGCTGGCTGACCGAGCGCGTGCGCGCACGCCTGCAGCGCCCTGAATAGGGTCGTTTCGATTGCGTGAGAGTAGGCATCCGCTCGTGCCACGATGGCCGACGCGCTCTCGAGCAACGCCTGCAGACTCCCCTCGTCGTGCAGTTCCTTGTGATCGATGTACTTGATCGATTCACCGTTCGGCCCAAGCGCGGTTCGTCGCTTTGAAGCGTTCATGGTTCACCTGACCCGGGGCGCTCCCCTCATCTGGTTTGGATTTCAAACATTGCTGGCGACCTCCGGCCCGGAGAATCGTGCAAAACGTTCAGCCCCCATTCTGCACGTTCGATAACGACACGTCAAGCCAAAACCGCTCAAAACGTTCACATGGGCGACATATCGCATAACCAGTGGCTCAGAACTGACTTACGAACACTCGTCCCGTAGGAAACCAGCTTGCGAGGTGGAAGACGGTGGTGAAACCCACGGCTCTGCCCTAGAATTGGGCAAAACGGTCATAACACGGCGTCATGACAGACTTTCTATCTCCCAAACAAGTTGCCCGAGCCATCGGCGTGAGCGAGGCCTCCGTCAAACGATGGTGCGACAAAGGCGTACTGCCCGCTGCGCGCACCGCCGGCGGACACCGAAGGCTGCCGGTCGGTGAGGTGGTGCGATTTATTCGCGAGACCGGGCGCCCGCTGGCGGAGCCTGCGCTGTTGGGGTTGCCCACACGCGGACGGGCGCGCGGGATGACGATCGAGCGAGCGCTCGAGCACGCGATTCGCGCAGCGGAGGAGGGCGACGCCACGCAGTTTCGGAGCATCGCGGTCGACCTTTACGTCGCCGGCCACAGCGTCTACGACATCTGCGACAAAGTCATCGCTCCCGTCTTTACGGCACTCGGAAGCCGCTGGCAGCACGGCGCGATCGAGGTCTACCAGGAGCGGCTCGCGTGCGAGATCTGCATGCGGACGCTCTACGACCTACGAACGCTGCTGCCCACGGTTCCCGTCGACGCGCCCTACGCGATCGGCGGCACCCTCGAAGACAACCCCTACGCCCTCGCCACCTTCATGATCGAGTTGGTTCTTCGTGAGATAGGATGGCACGCGGAATCATACGGCGTGGGACACCCCGCCGAGACGCTCTGCGCCGCGGTCGAACGAAGGAAGCCGAAGCTCGTGTGGGTCAGTTTCACCTGCATCGACATGACGCCGATCCGACGGGAAAGATGGCAGGCTCTTTACGAGACAGCATCAGCCCAAAACGCGGCGCTGGTAGTGGGCGGCCGAGCCCTGACCGAGGAAAGCCGCAGACAAATGGCATACTCGGTATTCTGCGACACCCTGGCTGACCTCGTTGCCTTCGCGCGGACGCTACATCCCGTTACGGCGTCGCCGCTATCGAACGTCCCAAAGCCATGATCCCGAACGCCACGCCGTAGGGACGGTCATAGCGATGCACATCGTAGTCCCACATCGAACCGTCTTTCTGCTGCGTCTTCAGGATCTCGTGCTGAAGCTTCGGCCAAAAGGCAGCCTGGTCCTCGGCGGATAGCCCTTCGATCACCAGCGACGCATAGTAATGCCCGTAGAAGTAGAAGTAGCCCGAGTTGTAGTAGTAAGCCTCATGAGGTACGGGCTTGTGCATCGCGATCTCGAGGAAACGGTGGTCGCGGAAGAAGTGCGCGAGCCCGAACCTGCGGTCCTCGATCGGGATTTCCTTCCCGGCCATCAACAGCGCAGCCTGGCAAACCTGGATGCGTGATAGCGACCCTTTGACTTGATCGATGTACTCGGAGTCCAGATTCGGCACCGTGCGTACGCGATAAGTATAGGCGCCGTTAGGTAGCCGGCAGCGCTGCACCAACCAGGCTGCGCGATCGATCACCTTCTGATCCACCTCAAAGCCCTGGCGTTTGGCGACCTCCATCGCCACCACGGCCGAGGCGGTCATGAAGCTCGTGGCCCATTGCGGCCTGCGCGTGCGCGGCGGATCGAACTCCAGATAGCCCCATCCGCCGTTGATGGATTGGAACCGCGCGATGTTCTTCAAGTGTTTCGCCGCGGCCTCCGCGATGCGGTCTCGAAGCGGTGAGGCTGCGTAGCGCGGATGGTCGTACGCCGTCGCCAGGCCCTGCAATCCATAGAGATAGGCCCAGTTGTTCATCGTGTCCCACTCGTTGGGTCTCTTCACGTCGGCGTTGTCGGCGAGGTACTGCACCGCGCGATCCATCGCCGCCAAAGCCTCTTCGGTGGTCGCGACCTCAGCGAGCGCCGCCACGCAGAGCCCCGTCGTCGCGACCTTCCACGAGCGATGGGTCTCGGGATTCGACCACGTGGAGCCGCTCCAGGTCGTGATTGAATCCTGCGGCCCGCCCCACGACCCGTTCTTGTTCTGATCGCTCAGGAGGAACTCGATTCCGCGATCAATCGCGGCCCGCACATCGTCTTTCGACGCGGCGCCCTCGCCCGGCGCAAGCATCACGGTACTGCTCCACAGCAGCGTTGCGGCGAATAGCCCGTTCATCAGCGCTACTCCTTTTCGCCAGCGGCCTCGGCAGCCTTGGCTCGCCGCTTTTCGATCTTCTCGTGAAGTACCTTGATGTCGGTCTCGGTTTTGGTGATCTCCGACTCCGCGCTGAGGAGCTTGATCGTGTGATCGAGCAGCATCGCTTCTACATCGCGCCTTGCCTGCTCCACGTCGGAAATCTTCTTCTCGAGGCCCATCTGTCGCTCGCGCGTCTCCATCGGAATCGTCTTCTCGATGAGCACCGCGTGGCTCTTTCGCCGCAATTCGAGATCGGTGTGTGAGCGTTCGAGCCTTCTCCTTCCACGATCCAGCACGATCTCTTTGGTCTGATCGGCGAAATCATCCTCGCTGTACATCAGCTCGAGTTGCCGAAGCTCTTCCTCCGCGTCGCGCGTGCGATCCTCAGCCCGTAAGAGGTCGAGTTGGGCACGTTGGATGCGGCTCGGAACGGTCAACTCGTTGAAGGTCTGGAACCGCTCCTGCTCCATGCCGAGTTCCTTCTCCAGTTTCGTCAGCGCGAAGGCTTTCTTGACCGCATCATCGGCCTGGGCCATCCTCGCGCGTTCCTGTCGATGTCGCGCGATGGCCAGATCACGATCGAGCTTCTCGAGTTGGCGGCCGTCTTTGGCCTCCTCCTCCGCCTCTTTCTCAGCCTTCTCCGCTTCGGCAGCGGCCGGATCCTTGGCGGCGGGCGTCTTGCTGTCTGAGGCGGCGGCAGGTGCTTCGACGTTCTTCACCATCACCCGGCACCCCGTCGCGCCCGCGAACAACGCGCCGAGCAGGACGAGCCACAACAAACGACTTGGTAGAAGGAATCTGGCGTGCATGATAGGCCGGCTCCTGATTCGTAGGACTGTTGATTGACCGCTCGTGCTGACGATCAGTCGCTCGAAGCGGCCCCCATGCCCGGAGGCACCGTGCGGCAAGCCTACCACGATTCGGCGACTCGCGGTACCGTGCGTGCGGTTTCTGACAACACAATGCGCTTCGGAGGACGGGATGCTCGCTTCGCCTCGCTCGAAAGCCGTAATCTGGATAGTCGCCGCTTCGCTTCTCGGGCTGCGTAGCGCAGCCGCTCAGGAGGCGCCCGCTTCGCGCCTCCACAGCCCGTCAGCGGACGTGCCGCCCGAGTGGCTCACCAAGGCAGAGCGGACCGAATTCCGTGAGACTCCGCGCTACGCGGAGACGATCGCCTTCTCCAAACGCCTGGCGAGTGCATCCGAGTGGATCGACTACAGGGCGTTCGGTACAAGCCCCGAGGGACGCGAGCTTCCTTTGCTCGTCGCATCAACGGACGGCACTTTCGCTCCGGACGCCGTCCGTGCGAGCGGCAAGTACGTCGTGATGATCCAGAACTGCATCCACGCCGGAGAGTGCGCCGGCAAGGACGCGTCGCTCATGTTGCTGCGCGACATCGCGGTCACGAAGACGCGAGCCGGCCTGCTTGAGAACTGCGTCCTCGTCGTCCTTCCCGTCTTCAGCGTCGATGGCCACGAGCGGTTCAGCCCCTACTCCCGCATGAATCAGAACGGCCCCGACGCGATGGGCTGGCGGGTGACCTCCCGCAACCTGAATCTGAACCGGGACTACATGAAGGCCGACGCGACCGAGATGCGCGCGTGGCTGAGGCTCTTCAACGCATGGCAGCCGCACTTCTTCTTCGACAACCACACGACCGACGGCGGCGATTGGCAGTACGACGTCACCTACGCGGCCGAAACGCACGGCGTAGCCGCTCCACAAGTCGCTGCGTGGCTCAACGATGCCCTGATGCCGCGACTCGCTCGCGATCTGACCGCGGACGGGCACGTCCCGATGATCTTCTTCGACCTTGTCGACTCGAAGGACCCGACCAAGGGCATTCGGTCCGGAGGGTTCGGACCGCGTTACTCCACGGGCTACGCGACGATCCGCAACCGCGCGGCGATGCTCGTCGAGACGCACATGCTCAAGCCCTACCGCACCCGCGTCATCAGTAACTACAACATCATGCTGCACGTGATCGAGACGCTGAATCGCGACAAGGGCACGTTGCGCAAGGCGATCGTCGACGCGGACGCCGACACGATCCGGGCAGGCAAGTCCTTCGATCCCGGCCGCCGTCTCCCCGTCGCCGTCACGCGAACGGATGAGTCGGATCCGATTACGTTCAAGGGCTTTGCCTATAAGCGGGAACTGAGCGAGGTCTCGGGCACCGTACGCATAAGCTACGACAACACGAATCCGATCGACATAGAAACGACGTGGTCTCACGGGACCAAGGTCTCGAAGGAGGTCACACCCCCACTCGCGTACATCATCCCGCCACAGTGGACCGAGGTGATCGACCTCATCCGCGACCACGGGCTCCGCACAACGACGCTCGCCGAGCCGACCACATTGGACGTCGAGTCGTTTCGATTCACGGACGTGTCGTTTCCGTCGCGACCCTACGAAAGCCGCTTCCAAGCACGCGTCACATCCGAGCCGATCAAGGAGCAACGAACTTTCCCAGCCGGTTCGGTGCTCGTGCCGCTGGATCAACCCGGTGCCAAGGTCGCCGTCCATCTGCTCGAGCCCGATGCGCCGGATTCGCTCCTGTCGTGGGGCTTCTTCAACGCGATCTTCGAGCAGAAGGAGTATGGCGAGCACTATGTATTGGAAGCTCTAGCCCGCCAAATGCTGGCGGCTGACCTCGAGCTGCGCGATGAGTTTGTGCAGAAGGTGCGTACGGACCGAGCCTTCGCGTCCAACGCCCGCGCCCGGCTCCATTTCTTCTACCAACGGTCGCCCTATTGGGATGACCGGAAGGATGTCTACCCGGTAGGTCGCGTCACTTCGCCGATCGAGGGCAAGCTCGCGCCGTAGACTCGGGGGCACGTCTCGTGCCTCACCATGCCCCTTCAGGCTTCAGCCCGAAGGGCTGACATACGGTCGCCGTGGGCAAGTCCGCCGAAGACGGACGCCGCCCACGGTTGCGGCACAAGCCTCCAAGCGACCCTGAAGAAACTATGGAAGCCGGGTCACCTTGACACGATTTCGGGCTTGGCGCCCATGTGTCGACGGACTGATCGGGTGGATCGCCCAAGTTCTTTAAGGGGACCCGGCATTCCGATCCGACCCCTCCAGGGTCGTAACGGATGTGCTCGGCGTAGTCCGGCGGCGGCGCTGCGCTTGCCACCGGCTACTATCTTGCAGGCTTTCAGCCTGCCATCCGCGACCGCGTCGCGTGCCTGCTAGAAGGCCGATCCGGCGCCCGAGCTGGTCTTTCTCTCTAGCCGATCCCACGCCCGAAGTGATCCTGCGCTCGCGCTGGTTCTTCGCTCAAGCCGCCCTCCGGGAATTCCGACGAAGTATTAGCGGACTTTCGACCGGCACCGGGACCATAGTGGTCTTATGCGCCGCGCGATGTAGTCCGTAGAGAGGCGGGTTCGGCGTGGACGCGACGATGCACAAGGAATGGCTGGCGGATACGCGCCGGTTCTGGGATGCCGATTCGGAGTTCGAGGCGAAGTACCGCCGCATCTGCTCGTCGTCCGACTTCGATGCCACCCAAGACGAAGACGAATCGCGAAGGCTCTGGGACGAAGAGACCGACCGCGCTATCCCGCAGATCACGCACGGGATACCGATCAGCGCCGACTGGACTTGCCTCGAGATCGGCTGCGGCATCGGGCGGTTGCTCAAGGCGCTCGCCCCGCGCTGCGGGCGAGCGGTCGGCGTCGACCTGAGTGAGAAGATGGTGGCTTGGGCGGGCGATTACCTCGCCGACATACCGAACGCCGAAGTGCGCCTCAACGACGGATGCTCGCTGAGCGGAGTCGAGGACGCGTCCATCGATTTCGTCTATTCCCATCTCGCGTTTCAACACATTACGTTGTTCGAAGTGGTCGACGCATACCTCGCCGAGATCGCCCGCGTGCTCAAGCCCGGCGGGTATTGCCGGATTCAGAATTGGCGCGATGCCCCGAAGCCCGTGGGGGAATCGCTCAAGGATCTCGTCCGACCGCTGCTCGGCCGCGGCAAGTATCGCAGTTCACGGCTCTGGACCTGGGCCGAGGGCAAGAAAGTCAAGTTCGGAGGCGTCGTGTTCCATCCGCGCGAATGGCGCAAGACGCTGCGCAAAGCCGGTCTGCACGTCGTCGATCTCGAGATCGGTGTCGGTCACGACTTCTGGATGTGGACGACAAGCCGCAAGCCGTCGAACGCACGGCGGTAGCCGATAGCTCGGTTGGTGCGGCAAGCCACACCCTACCGCCGAGCCGACGGGCGACTATCCCGCGCCGAACAATCGGGCGAACTCCGCCACGGTAAACGTCACCGCGAACGCAATCACCAACGGCAACAACGCACCGAGCGCAGTCCAGCGGTAGCTCCGCGTCTCCTTCCACATGGTCAGAATCGTCGTAGCACAGGGGTTGTGCAGCAGCGAGAAGAGCATGAGGTTGACGGCTGTCAGCATCGTCCAGCCGTTGTCATCAACGAGCAGTGATTCGAGGCTCGTGCCGGTCACGTCCTCAGTCATGATCTTCCCGCCCATGTAGACCATCAACATCGTGGGGACGACGATCTCGTTCGCCGGGATCGCGATGACGTAGGCCAGCAGGATCACGCCGTCCAGTCCGATCGTGCGGCCGAGCGGGTCGAAGAAGTCGGCCACGTGTCGTGCCAGGGGCACGCCGTCGGCGGTGACATTGCCGAGAATCCAGATGACCGCGCCGGCGGGCGCCGCCACGGCAACCGCTCGGGCCAAAACAAAAACGGTCCGATCGATGAGGGACGTGTAGAGCACGCGAAGGATGTCCGGGCGGCGGTACGGCGGCAGCTCCAGCGTGAACGCCGAGGCCTCGCCTTTGAGCACCGTGCGCGACAGAGCCGCAGAGACGATCAGCGTAAAGAAGACGCCGATGAGCACGACGCCCACCACGGTCCCCGCGGCGGCGAATGAGGCCAAGCCGGGGCTGAACCGGGCGGCGACGAAGATACTCGCCAGCAGGATCAGCGTGGGGAATCGACCGTTGCACGGCACGAAGTTGTTCGTCAGGATGGCGATGAGGCGTTCGCGCGGCGAGTCGATCACGCGGCAGGCGATGATCCCCGCGGCGTTGCAGCCGAAGCCCATGCTCATTGTCAGTGACTGCTTGCCGTGAGCACCGGCTTTGCGAAACAGCCAGTCCATGTTGAACGCAACCCGAGGCAGGTAGCCGAGGTCTTCGAGAATCGTGAAACAGGGGAAGAAGATCGCCATCGGCGGAAGCATCACACCGACCACCCATGCCACCGCGCGAAAGACGCCGTGCCAGATGAAGCCCGTGATCCACCAGGGTATTGACCAGCTTTCAAAGAGCGCACTGCCCCACGCCTCGACCGCAAACAGCACCTTCATCAGCAGTGCCGATGGGTAGTTGGCTCCGGCGACCGTCAACCAGAAGACGGCGGCGAGCAGAACGAGCATGAGCGGCAGGCCGAAGATTCGCGAGGTCACCAGCCTATCTACGGCAAGATCGAGGTTCCATCGCGGAGCTCGGACCTGCCGCACGGCGCGCTCGGCGATCGCCTGCGCCTCGTCATAAGTGGCTTCGACAAGATCGTCCCGGAAGTCATCGGCCAGATTCCCGCGAAGGGCATCGGCGCGCGCCAGCACGAGCTGAGCAGCAGCCTGATTGCTCCGGCCATCGGTCACTGTGTGCCTCCGAGCGCGATCAGGGGGCTCGCTTGCTCGATCGGTCCGCGTGTCCGGGCCGCGAGCCTGGCGAGATCGCCGCTTTGAAGCGCCTGGCGGACCCGATGGTCGCCGTCTAGTAGTCGCATCGCCACCCATCGCGCGTTCGGAAGATCGGGAGCCACTTCGTCGATCAAGGGGATAAGTTCCGTGACGGCGTCCTGGAACGCTCCGTCGCCAAAGGCACGCTTCGGTGCGGTTTTGATCTTTCCGTCGATCAGATCCACGACCGTCTGCGTGAGTTCTTTCAATCCCTTCCACGCCCGAGCGGCCGTCGCCACGACAGGTACACCGAGATCGTCCGACAGCGCGGACGCATCGATGGCGATTCCCTTTCGCTTGGCCTCATCGATCAGGTTGACGCATACGACGACTCTGTCGCTGATCTCTAGCACCTGCAGCACGAGGTTGAGATTGCGCTCCAGGCACGTCGCGTCCGTCACGACGATCGTGCAATCCGGCTGGCCGAAGAGTATGAAATCCCGGGCGATCTCTTCGTCTTGCGAGGTGGAGAGCAGGGAATAGGTGCCGGGCAGATCGACGAGTTTGTACCTGCGGTTCTTGAACTTGAAGCCGCCCTCGGCTCGCGTCACCGTCTTGCCGGGCCAGTTTCCGGTGTGTTGGCGCAAGCCGGTCAGGGCGTTGAACACGGTGCTCTTGCCGGTGTTCGGGTTGCCGGCCAGCGCGACCACGCCGTCAAAGCCGCGCGTGTCGAGCTCGGGAGGTCCGCAGTCCGCATGGTCCGGGCACGATGAGCAGTTAGCCATCCGAGGCCTTTCCGTGAGCGACCGGATCGATCAACACATGCCTTGCCTGCTCGCGCCGCAGCGCGATCAGTGAGCCACGCACGCGGTAGGCCACGGGGTCGGCGAAGATTCCAGCCATCTCTGCCTTGATGACGGCACCCGGCGTCAGGCCCAAGTCCAGCAAGCGACGGCGCGTGTAGCCGCGCAGCGACTCATCGAGACCGCGGACCTTTGCGCTTTGGCCGACACCCAGCGTCGTCAGCGGTGTCGGTAACGCCCTTCTCTCCGGCGCCTCAACGGGCGTCACGAAAACGTTCGCTCCCGCAATCGGCGGGAGCACCAGCGTTCGGCCCTCCACCGAGATCACGAGTCGCTCCGGTGTCGACTCCTCGACAACCAATGTCTGCCCCGGCACGAGTCTCGCTGCCGCGATGCGTGCGAAGATGGCCGGCGGCTCATCCTCGAGATGAACAATGCGGCCCGGCGTCTTCTCAGGCCACTCCGTAATCGCCAGCGCACGAAGCTCCGCCAACTCGCCGCGCGCGGTCGGGATCGGATCGCCGTGCGGATCAATGCGCGGGAAGCCCAGTGACGCCTCCAGGGCGTCCACGGCGTCGGCGGTACGATGATGCTCCCGGCGCTCGGCCTCGGCATGAACGCGCTCGAGCGGCATTCGTGCCTCGTCGACCAGGTATCGTTCCCAAAGCCGATGAGCCCGAATGACCTGCACCGCCCATTGAGAGCCCTCGCTTGTCAGAGACAGACCCTCAGCGGAGGACTTCAGCCATCCTCCCGCCTCCAGCCGAGCGATCAGGTTGACCGTCCGGTGCGGGCTCAGCCCCAGCGCGCCCGCGAGGGAGTCCGGCGTCGCGGGATTACCGCGCAAGCCAGCATTGTGGATATGCTTTAGGGCGTCTTCGGCCAGCACACGGCGCCCCGCCTCGCGCATACCGCCCCACCATCGCGCGACCCGGCCACCAAACACCAACGCCAAAGCAGACGCGATAACGATAGCGAGCGTCACGAGCGTGGAGCCGAGTTGTGCAACCGGTGCCAACATGTCGAATGCCTCGTATCGCAGCGCAGTCTCGCTAATCACCCAACGCTTCACCAGAACAAGCCGACGGCTCCATGTACTCTGCCATCTTGCCCAGCGTGACCTCGCTTACGTGGTGCTCGATGCCTTCCGAGTCGATCCGTGCCTGACGCTCCGGTACGCCGATGGCGCACAAGAACCGAACGACGATCTCGTGCCGACGACGGCCGCGCTCCGCGAGATCCCGGCCCTCGTCGGTCAGAAACACCGATCGATACGGTTCCTTTCGGACTAGGCCTTCCCGCTGAAGGCGGCGGATGGTCTGGGTTACCGTCACGGGTGAGACACCCAGGTGTTCGGCCATCGTCACGAGCCGCGCTTCGCCGTGCTGGCCAATCAGATGCTCGATGAGTTCGACGTAGTCCTCGGCCGTCTCGCTCGAATGGTCCTCTCGAGTCCGCCGGAACGAATCCTGGAACTTGTGTACCGTCGAATGACCTGATGGCATGTCTCTGATGCTCTCCTCGTACGCACCGCCTGTAGCGCCGTCAGCCGCTCATCCGTCCCGGGAAACGATCCGGGGTTCGGCGGCGAGGCTGCCGACCGTGTCGGCGCGATCGCCCTCTCGTCCTTCCACCAGCTTAATATAGTATCGACTAAGAAAACTAGTCAAGCCTAATTTCAGGCGCATTGCCGTTTCTTCGGAGAAACGCGGTGGGAATATCGGACTCAACGTGCCCACGTCGGGAAGGCTCGCGGCGCGGGCGCAAGGGAAGCGTATCCGGGGCGTCGAGCGCCCCTGGCCCTGTGGGCTAGACGGCGAACATGTCTCGCAGCCACTGCGCGGTGGTCTGGCGGCCGAGCGAGGCGATGGC
>JAJDDX010000307.1 GCA_029260055.1 Phycisphaerae bacterium | reverse complement strand
GCCTCAACCTTGATATCCTGCCGCAGCAGCTTGCGGACGGTCTCGGTGCCGTCCGCCGCCGTGTCGGTCCATGAGAGGATGATCGCCTGTTCGTCGTCGGCCCCGGCATTCTCGCCCAGCAAGCCGTCAGTGAGCAAGGTCGCGAAGTCCTGAGCCAGTGCCTGCTTGAGCTGGATGATCTTGACCGTCATCTCGCGGACGGGCGTCGACGTATCGAGCCGCCCGATGACCTCGGCGACGTTCTCCATTTCCGAAGGCGATGCCCAGACGATAATCGAGTTGGTTCGCTCGTCCGCCTCGACGGCTGTCGCATCCGCGCGGCCGCTCGAACCCTCCGCCTGGGATTGGAAGAGCGTGTCGAGTTTCTCGGCCACCTGACTCGCCTTGGCCATCTTCAGCGGGAATATCTGGAACTGCCTGGCGATGCTCGACGGGCGGTCTAGTTTTTCGAGCAGGTCGACGACCACCAAGTGGTCATCGCGCGACGCGCTGCAGACGAGGCTGTTCGAGGTTTCGTCCGCCATGATGACGATCGGTGTACGCTTGATCTCGCTGTCCTGCTCGCGTGTATCGAAGAGCTCCTGCATGCGCGGCGCGAGCTTGGCGGCCGAGCCGTGCGTCAGCGGGTAGACCGTGAACACCGCGGTCAGCGGGCCGGCCTTGATGTCCAACCGGGTCACGAGGTCCGCCACGCGCTCCATCGAGTCGCGGGTGGCGGCTACCACCAGGGCGTTGCTACGGGGGTCGGGGATGATGGTCGGCGCCTTGAAGGCCTCCAACTGGCTCTCCATGCCCTGGAACAATTCGTCGAGCATCTGTGCCAGGACAACGGCGTCAGCCACCTTCAGCTCGAAGAGGCGCGTGTCGTCGTTGAGGGGCTGAGCCTCGAGCACCTCGACGAGCCGCTTGATCTCCTCATAGTCCTCGACGCTCGATGCCACGATCAAGGCATTGCTTCGCTCGTCCGACACGACGATCGGAAGATCTTCGATCAGCTCCTCTTCCCGTCGCAAGTCGGCCTTTCGCTGCCAGAGTTCCTCGATCTTGGTCTTCAGGTCGGTGGCGGAGAGGCGTTCACAGTTGATGATCCGAATCTGATCGAAGAGCTTGCCCGGCATGGTGTCGAGTTGCCCGGTGATTGTGACGATCTCCTCGAAGTTCTCCTCCGAGGCCGACACGATAAACGAGTTGCTCCGCAGATCGACACTGAGGAAGACGCGCTCGCGTTCGAGAGCACCCTTGCCCGCCTCCGTCGCTTCGAGGGCCTGGAACCGCTGCTCGAACAGCTCGGTGATGATCTGCCCGACGCGCGTCGCGTCGGTGTGTTCCAGCGAGACCATACGTAGCGGGAACTTCAGCGCCGTCGCGGGCCTGTCCAGCTCGCCGATGATCTTTTCGACCAGCAGCGCCTGCTCGGGCCGGCCGGCGAAAATAAGCGTGTTGCTGCGTACGTCGGCGAAGACGCCGATGTTGTAGACCAGGCCCGGGGCGAACTCGCCGGTGGGCACAGCCCCCTGCCCGCTACCGTCGGGGTCTTCCGGCAGGGTCTTACCCTCGTTGAAGATATCCTTGAGTGTGTTGCTGATCGTCTCGGCGTCGGCGAAGCGCAGCGGATAGACCTTGATCTCCAAGCCCTCAGCCACGGGTACGCCGTCCAGCAGGCCGATCAGCTCCTGCAGCGGCTTGACGTTCTCTTTGACCGTCGAGACGATCAGGCTGTTCGTACCCTCGTCGGGCGTGATCCGCGTGGTCTTCTGCAAGTCAATCGCCGGCAGGTCAACGATCTCACCCGACGCCAGCGCCTTGGAAATCTGAAGCCGCAGGATGACCTCTTCGGTTGCCTCGCGGCTCTGATCGGATGCCAGCAAGTCGTTGATCACGTCCGCGAGTTCGTTGGCCTTGGAGTGCAGCAGCGGGAAGAGTACGAGCTTCAGCTCGCTCCACGAAGCCGACGGCTCGACATCAATGTTGTTGAGCAGTTGCTGGATCTTCGCGCGATCCTCTTCCGGCGCGAACACCATGATCGTGTTGTTGGCGCTGTTCGGGACGACCTGAATCTCCGCATCGGTGCCGGTGGCGCCGCGTTTCGCCTGAATCTTCTGCAACATCTCCTGAAGCTGCACAGCCACCTCGGCGGCCTTGAGGTACTTCACGGGGAAGACGAGCTGCTCGATGTCCGGCATGCCCTCTTCCTCCTCGTCGACCTGCTCGATCAGAGCAACCACGAAGTCAATGTCCTTCGGCAAAGCCGACACGAGCACGAGGCTGGCGGACAGCGCCTTGACCGAGACCTCGTCTTCGGGGTCCTGGTTCGGTTCGGTCAGCATCTCGCGGAGAATGGGCTCGATCGTGCTTGCGATTTCGTTCGCGTCACGCTTCTCGACCCGCACGACCTCGATCAGCTTCTGCTCATCGGCCGCGTCGAGTGCCAGGATGACAGCCTCGAGCGCCATCACCGCTTCTTTCGGCCCACGCAGGAACATCTGATCGCCAACCACCTCGACCTGAATCTCGGCACCGATCAGGCTGTTGAGCGCCTCGGGCGGAAGCTGGGAGAGCAAATCCTGCACCACGTCATCCTGCACCGGATCGTGGCGGCCCGGCATCTCGATCTGAGCTTCACCGGTCGGCTGCTCTTGTCCCCCCGCAGCCCGTTTGGGTTCGTCTTTGGGTTTGGGCTGGGTCTTCGGCTTGTCTTGGGCCTTCTTCGCCGTGGCGGGCTCGCGCTTCGGCGCGTCCTGCCTCGGCGCCGCCTGCGAAGCATCGGCGAACATCTCCGACGCGTTCAGTGCCTCGAACGCGTCAGGCACGTCGGAAGCGATGTCCATCTCGGAAGCGGCGAGCATCTCGAACTCGGCGCGCGGCATCTCCACGCTGTGTTCTTGCGATGTAGGCTCGTGCTCGGGCAGCATCTGTGCCTGAGCGGTTCCCACCGCCATCAGCAAGCCCAACGCACCGAACGCGCTTAACACCGTCGCTCGGCCGCGTGACCGGAGCGTCATAGAGATGTCACTTATCATGCTCATCATGCCTCATCCAAACCGGAGCTTTCCATCGCTCCGGGCAAGCGTTCCAAACCTCCGGGGCTGACCCCCGGCCCTCCTCGTCGATACAGCCCTACCCTACCGGCGGCGCCGCTGCTGCGAACGGTTTCCGCCACCGCGGTTGCCTCGATTCGTCGGCGTGCTGCGCCGGGTGCTACCACCGCGCCGCGCCCGATTCGAGCTACCGCCGCCTTCCGACGCCTGCTGCGTCAGTTGGTCGATCAGTCGCTGAATGTCGTCGGCCGAGCGGTTCTTGATCGTGACGACCGTCGTGTGCAAGCCGCCGGCCGGTCCGAGTTGTTCCATCTCCTTGGCGAGCTTCTCCGCCTCGTCGAACAGAATCGCCGAACCGGAGATCATCAACGATGTCGTCCGAGCGTCCGCCATGACGGTGATGCTCGGAATGTTAGCGCCGCGACCACGACCGCTGGTTTGCCCGTACTGCGCGGCCACACCGCCGTTGATCGCTTCTTGCACCTTCTCACCCAGGTCGGCGATGTTGATGCCTTGCGATAGCTGAACGATCCGGAAGTTCGGCCGCTCGGCGTGCTCCTCCGTATCGAGTTCTCTGACGACCGCTTCGATTGCCGAGAAGTCCGTCTGAGAAGCCCGAACGATCAACTGGTTGCCGACCTCGTCGGCCGTAATCGCCGGAGCCTCTTGACCGCGACCCCGACCACCGCCGCGAGCGTTCTCCACGAACATCTCGGTGAGCTGCGGCAGGATCTGTGCGACCTTGGCGTGCTCGAGCGCGATGATCCGCGGCTCGGTGCCGCTTCTCGCCGCCTCGTCGAGACCTTGCACCGTCACTTCGAGTCCGTCGACCGCGTCCTTGCCGCCGCTGATGACCAGCGCGTTACTGCCGGCCAGTGCGCTGAGCCGAACACCGCCCAGCAGCTCACCGCCGCGACCACGTCCGCCGCCTTGCTTGGCCAGCGACTCTTGCAGCGCCCGCTGCATTTCGGTGGCGTCGGCGTATTTGAGCGACACGACCCGCACCTCGCCACCGACCGACTCATCGCTGTCGAGTTCGGTCACGACCGCGTCGATGTCCGCGAAGTCGTCGGCGTTGCACTTGACCAGCACGGCCTTGGAGCCCTGCAGTGCGGAAATCGAAATCGGCGGCTCCATGCTGCCGCGCTGGCGCCCGCCGGCACGCACGAAAATCTCGTTGAGTGTGCGCGATACGGAATCGGCATCGGCGTTGGAGAGCGTCAGCACGTGGACTTCTTTCTGCGCCCCTTCAGCCGTGTCTAACTGGCCGATCAGTTCCTGAACACGCCTCATGTTCTCCGGCGAGGCCGACACGATCACGCTGCCTCCCCCGAACTCCGGCACGGCTGTGACCTGATCGCGCGGGTTTCGACTCTGCCCGCGGAACATCTGGTTGATCGCGTCCTGCACGTTCGCAGGCTCGGCGTTGACCAGCGGGAAGGCCTTGATCTGCCGCTGGAGTTCCTCGGAAGGCTCCACATCCAGCGACGTGATCAGCGGCTGCAGTTCGTCCATCTCGACCTTGGAAGCGTAGATGACCAGCGAGTTGGTCGGCGCGTCGGCGGTGATCTGCACCGGCTGATCGCCGCGTCCCGTCGACCGTCGCCCGCGATACGCCTGCTGCAGCGTCTGTGCCACGTCCTCGGCATTGGCGGCTTTGAGCTGGTGGAAGAACGTCTCTTTGGCCACCGTCGACTCTACGTCCGACTTCTCGACCATCGCCTTGACGACTTCCTGGTTCTTCGCGTTGGCTGTCACGATCAGCGATCGCGTGCCCCACTCGACCGCACAGGTCACGGTCTCGGACGGGCTCGCCTGGGCTCGGCGGTCCCAACGGAACATGTTGAGCACGACGGCGTTGAGGCTGCCCGGATCGGCATACTGAAGCGGATAGACCTCGGTGACGCGCTGTACGTCCAGCGACGGCTCCACGTCGACCGTGATCAGCAGGGCTGTGACATCCGCGAGTTCCTCCTCGTTCAGTGTGGCCATGATCGCGTTGGAAGTCGGGCTCGCCACAAACGTCGGGCCGGCATCGCCGCGGCGGCGGTTGCCCGCGTTGCGGAAGACCTGGCCCAGCTGATTGGCGAGGTCGGCGGCACTGGCGTACTGGAGCTTGAGCACGTGCTGCTTGCGTTGCAGCGTCGCGTTCTTCTCGTCGTCCAGGGCGTCGATCATCTCCTTGACGATCAGGTGGTTCGTTTCGGACGCCTGCACGACGACCGAGCCTGTCGCCGGCTCGGCATTGGCGGAGACCACGTCGCTGGCGGCGACGTTACGCTGGCGACCGGCACTCTGAGCCCGCGTGCGGGCCCACTGGTTGATGATGTTGGCCACTGCGTTCGGATCGGCGTACTTGACGGTGTAGACCCGCAAGCTGGCCGCGGCACTCGCCATCCCTTCCTGATCCATCTCCGCAATCAGCGAAGTGATCAGCTCGAGGTTGGTCTCGGACGCCTGCACGATCACCTGTTTCGTGTTGACGTTCGGCGTCGCCGCGACGGTGAACTCGATCGGCGCCACGTTGCTGTCACGCCCGAGCGTTTGAGAGGCACGCTTCTTATTCTCGAACAGCGTAGTGATCGCCTCCGCCACGGCTTCGGGCTGGGCGTGCTGAAGCGGGAAGATCTTCGTCACCAGTGACGGCGCCACGTTCTCTTCCAGCGGGATGATGAACTGGTTGTTGATCTCGTCGATCTGCGACTGTGTGCCCTTGACGATGAGCGTGTTGAGTCCACGGTTGGCCTCGGCCGTCGGAGGTGTCTGCCCCGCGGCGACGTTCCTGCCCGCCCAAAGTCGGTTGATGTTCTGAGCCACCTCAGTGGCGTTCGCGTTCTTCAGCGCGACCATCAGGATGCCGTCCGTTTCCCTGGCGTTGGCCGGCGTGTCAATCGTCGGCAGGTGTTCTTCGAGGAACCCGAAGACGGGGGGACTGCCGAGCACGATGAGCGCGTTGGCTTTCTCATCCACTTCGACGCTGAACGCCTCCATCGTGGCGCCGCGGCCGAGCCGTCGAATGTAATCCGCAATCAGATTGCTGAACTGCTCGTGGACCTTCTTGGCATCCGCGTATTTCAGCGTGTATATCTTGAACTTGAAGTCCATGGTCGGTGCCACGTCCATCGTCTTGGCGAGCGACTGGACCTTCTCGAACGTCGGATCGTCCGCAATCACGAAAAGCCGCTTTGAAGCGTCGTGCGCCGTGATCGTAAGCCGGCTCGAGCTTGCAGCGCTCGCGCCGCCTCTGCGACCGGCGGTCCGGCGGCTGCTCGACGTACCGCCGTAGGCGGCCTGAAGTGCCTCGGCGATGTCGCTGGCCACCGCGTGGACCAGTTGGATCACGCGCGGCTCTTTTGACGGTGTTTCGGCCTCGATCTTCGCCACGACCTGCAGGATTTCCGCACGCAGTTCCTCCTTGGCCGTGTAAAAGACGGTCTTGCCGCCTTCCTTGCCGAAGAACTTCGGGCCGGTGCCGGTGGTGGTGGGAGCCACTCGGCGGCCCCTCGTTTGTTTCCCGCCGGCTGACGCACCTTCGGAGAAGATCGTGGTGAGGGTATCGGCTACGTCGGCTGCGTCCGCGCGCGTCAGGGCGATCGTCTGCCGGTCCCCCTCTTCGCCGCGCACGTCGACCGTGGTCACGAGCGTGTCGATCTCCTCGAATTGCTCAGGCGTCGCCTGAACGGACAGGAGCTTCAACCGGGCATAGGCCACGAACGTCGGGGCGTTGAGCGAACCGCCGGAAGTCGCCCTCGGCGTCGCCGCGCCCCGTCGGCCGCCTCGGCCACCCGCCGCTCGCCCGCGTGACGAACTCGCGGCACTGCCGCTGTCGCTGTAGTAGCTGGTCAAGTACTCGACAACTTCTTCTACGTCGGCGTACTTGAGTTCGTAGGTCTTCCAGTCCCGGTCCGGGCCGGCTTCCTTTTCGAGCTTCTCGATGATCTCACCGATGTAGTCCAGCGCCTTGACCGGCGCCATGGCGACCAGCGTATTGGCCTCGGCGTTGCTCGACAGGTTGATGTCTTCCGGATCGATGCCGAGCGCTCCGCCGCCGCCCTCGATCTCCTGGAGGATGGTCTTGGGCATCTTGCTGCCGGTCGGAGTCGCGGAGGACGTCCGCGGCCGAGTCTGCCTGCCACCGCGCCGCTGTGCCGCTGACGGCTGCTGACGGCGTGTCGTACCGGTTCGAGCCTGATCCAGCCCTAGCATGCTCGTGAGCAACTCTTCCACTTCGACGGCGTTGAGCTTCTCGAGCTTGAAGATGCGGAATTCACTCTCGATCGGCTGGGGCTGATCGATGGTCGCGAGCAACTCGAGCAACGCGGGGTACTGACTCTCGTCCGCCCGCAAGATGAGCGTCCTGTCCCGAGGTTGCGGATAAACCCGAACGCTGGTCGGCGGGAGTTGAGGAACGTTCGCCTGCTGCTGCTGTTGTTGTTGCGGCTGTCCCCGCCGACCCTGAGGCGTCTCCTGCCCTTGGTTCTGCTGTTGCTGTTGGCGTTGTTGGCGCTGCTGTTGCCGCTGCTGTTGGATCTGTCGCTGCTGCGCCATCCGCTGCTGCTGCATGATCTGCTGTCGCTGCTGCTGCGTGGCGTTGAACATCTCGTTGATGACGTTCGCGGCTGTATGCACGTCGATGTACTTGACGCGATACACGCGAATGTTCGGCGGACCGGTCTTTAGTTCCTTGAACTCCTCCGCAATCTTCTCGATGTCTTCTTCGAGGTCCTCGACGATGTCCTCCGCGCCCTCGACGATCACAGCTCGCCGCTCGATGTCGTAATAGACCTTGACCTTCTTCTTGGGAGGCTCCTCGGTCGACTCTTCGTCGCCCGCGCCCTCGCCCGCTTCCGCGTCATCTAGCAACGCGCGAGCGAACTCGCGTACGGCGTCCGCCTCTTCGTCGGGCTCCGCGCTGCGCTGCGCGGGCGGCGGATCGTCGTCCTCGACCTGGCTCCCCACGGCGGTCACGGCCGCCAGGAGTTGAGCGTTCATCCGGTGGAACGCGCCCGGCAAGACGCAATCGCTCGCCCCGCGCGCCGACGGCCCGACGCGCCTGTCCTCGTAACCGCTCATGTCTCGCGAGCGATCGACTACCTCGAACTCGATGTCCGGGTTCCGCATCTGCAATAGCAGCGCGACCTCACGCGCCGACATGCCTTCAGGCGCGATGAAAGGCTTGCGGACCGGAGCACCCGCGCCTTCGGGCTTCTTATCGATATACTTGGCGATCAGCGCCTCGATTTCCGGGAAGCGGTCTTCGTGCGGATACTCGATGACGAGGAAGTCGCCGAAGAACGCCGCCTCGCAGCGAGGCTTCTCCTCGCCCACCCACAAGGTTTCGAAAACCGAGTCGCAATTCCATTCCGCATCGAGCGGATCAGCCCACTTCAACTCGTAGGTGAGCTTCGGAATCTCCGGCGGCTCGGGGAAGCCGTCCGGCACATCGAACTGCTTGATGATCCCGCTGATCTGAGCCAACTTCGGCGGCGTCGCCGAGACCAGAATCGTATTCGCGATCAGGTCGGCCTCGAGATACACGTCCGTCCCGGTCCGCTTGATCTTCGTCGTCCACGGGTCCTCGTCCTCGATCACCGGACCGGCCGTACGCCCGCGCCCGCCCTTCGCCGCGCCGGCCCTGGCGCCGGGTCGCTGGGCTTTCGGAGCCACGTCCACCGTCGCCATGATCACGTCGACGATCTGGTTCGCCTGCACGTGCTGAAGCGTAAAGATCTCGATCCGCGGATCGCCGCCGGGAAGGGCGTCGAACTCCGCGATCCACACCGTCGCCTGGTCGATCAGTTCCTGAGTGCCACGCATGACCACGGCCCGGCCGGCCGGCGCCTCACTGATCCAAAAACCGCCCGTCGACGGATCACCCGCCGAGGAGGCCGCGGCTTTCCCCTTGCCCTTGACGCCCCGGGGAGCTTTCACGCCGCGCTGCGGCGTACCCATCAGCGCGCCTATGGTCTTGACCATGTCAGCCGGCTCGGCGTTGTGAACCTCGATCGTCACCACCTTCAACTCGCCGCCGGCCTCGAAGTCGAACTCTCCGATCAGCGTCTTGGCGATGGTCCGGACCACCTCCGGCGCGGTGATCGCCACGCGACGATTGGCCGCGTCCGCCTGCATGATGAACCAGGAGGTCGCCTTCCCGCGTGTGCGCCCCGGCGCCTTGGGCTTCTTGCCGCCCGGGCTGGCTGCCGCCCGGCCCGGCTCGGCGCCGCTTCTCAGCACGCCGGTCGCCTCCAGCTCCTGCACCTTCATCACCAGGATGGGCTCGACCAGTTCGACCACCTCGCCCGGCTTGGCGAAGTGCAGATCGACGAACTCCGTCTCGATCGTCGGGATGTCGATGTCCACGCGGAGCACATTGAGCACTTCCTCGATCTCGACGAATTGCTCATTGGTCGCCACGACGATCAGCCGACCCAGTTCGGGCTGTGCGATGATCTTGGCCTGGCCCTCGCCGCTTTCCGCGGGCTTGCCGCCGGGCCGCACCCTCGGTTTTCCGCCGAGAACCAGTGTCGTGATCGTGTCAGCAATGCCCTGAATATCCGCACTGGCGGGGAAGTCCTCGTACACGCGTAGTTTGGTCGTACCTTCTTCGACATCGAATTCGGCAATGATCTCGGCGATGCGCTCCATCCTGTCGCTCGTGGTACGGACGACCAGGCGGTTGCCCATCGGGACGATGGTCACGTTCGGCGTCGACATCACCGTCGCCGGAGCCTGCTTCCCGGCGGGTTTGGCGCCGGCGCGGCGCGGCGAGCGGCGATTGACGTTGCCCGACTCGATCACCAGAGCCTGAATCGCCCCGATGATCGTCTCAGGATCGGCATATTGCAGCTCGAACGTGCGCTGCAGGGTGTCTTCGGGGTAATCGATCACCTTCAAGAGCTCGCGGCACTTGTCGATATCCTTCTGTGTGGCGCCGACCACGATGATGGTCTTGTCCGTGGTCTCGAACCGCACACCCATCGACGGGCCGCCCTTCTTGGCACCCTCGGAGATGCCGCCCGCCAGGGCCTTGAGCTTCTCGACGGCGTCCGCGGGATCAATGTGCTCGACCGGCAGTTCCACGTAGGTAGCCGGCGGCTCGGGGACAGCGTCCTCCAACTGCTGAATGATCGGGAGGTAGCCTTGCCACTCGTCTTCGGTGCAAAGTGCATAGAGCCGCATGCCCGCGTCGTCCGGCGTGAACTTCTTCGCGCCGCCCGGCGTCGCCGTGGCGCCCTTGCGGGGCTTGCGCCCCTTCTTCGCGCCCGGCCTCTTGGCCGCCGGCATGGATGGCATACTCCCGCCGTTGCTGTCCATCTCCGTGAGCATCGCGGCCACGAACGACGGAAGCTGCTTCTCGAGCGTGATGACGTGGAGCGTCGGGTTCGCACCCTCCACGTCGATCAGCGCGATGATCTCGCGGGCCTTCTCCAGGTCCTTCTCGGTACCCGTGAACCAGATGCCGCCGCCCGTGGGGTCAGCTGCAATGTGGAAACTCGCCACGGCGCCTTTGCCGCCCTCGCCGGGGCCGACCATCATCTGAGTCAGGACAGCCGTAAGCTCCTCCGGGTCGGCGTGGTCGATCTCGATCCGAAGCGGGCCGAGCGTCGTCTTCTTGTCGAACTGCGCGACCAGCGCGCGGACCTCTTCGACATCCTCGTCCGGGCCGATCGCGATGATCGCATCCCCCGACGGGTGCGGGATCAACGTCATGCTGTCGGTCGTCACAGCCGTCGCCGTGGCCTTGCCGCGGCCCTTGCCTTTCGAGCGTGCCGGGCGCTTGGGCGCCGCCACCGCCCCGCCGCTCGATTGCGAAGCCGTGAGTATCTGTTCGATGACGGGGATGATGTCGGCGGCTGTCGCGTACGCCAGTTCGATCACCACAGCGGGGTTGTCGACTCCGGTGTCCACGTCGATCACGGGAAGCAGGAACTTGATCTCGTCGATCTTGTCCTGCATCGCCCGAACGATCAGCACGCCTTGTGCGTCGTCCGGCACCACGCTGACCGCCGGCTCCGGCATGGTGTTCAGCACGCTCGTCGCTTCACGACCACGCGCGCGGCTGGCCTTGCCACGAGCCTCAGCCGGGGCGCCGGTGCTCGACATCAACGTCTGGATTTTGGTCCAGGCGTCGGTCGCACTGACGTGCTTGACGGGGATGACCTCGAGCGGGCGAATGTCGTCCGTTCCGCCGGTGGCGACGAAGATATCCTTGAGTTGTAAGTACTTCTCGATGTCGCGCACGAGCGCGAAGATCGTGATCGCATTGCGCCCCTCGAGCGGCGCGATCCGGACGTAGTCCGGCATGAAGTCGCGAATGGTCTGAAGTTGGTGTACCGAGCCGGTCGGCGTGTAGATCACCAGGGCGAGTTCTTCCTCGGGCAGATTGGCCGCGCGGAAGTCGGCGACCGACCTGAACATCCGGTCGAGACCGAGTTCGCGGTAGAGATCCGTCACGCGGACGACCTTCAAGTGCGTGGCCTCACGCCGCAGCCAGTAGGGATCGTGCGGCTTATAATTGAACAGCAGCATCCGCACGCGGCTGAGCATCTCCGTGAACGACAGCATCTCTTCGGTGACGAACGTCACCGAGCCGTCCTGCGGCGCTTCGCCGAGAATCCCCAAGCCGGTCTGACGGTGGACGCCGGCTAAGAGCTGCTCGTACGTGCCGTTTTTGATGCTGAAGGAATAGAGACGATCCTCCGGCGCTGTGTCGTCCTCGGCCGGAAGATCGGCCGGGGGAATGTTGATCGTCGTGGTCGGACCGGTCGGCGCATCTCCCTCGCCGCCGGCTGCGGCGGGCGGAGGCGTAGTCGGCTTCTTCTTCGCGCCGGGTCGGCTCGGTCTCCCCTTATCCGCGGCCGGCTTCGCACCGCCGCGCTTCACCGTGCGTGAGGGGCGCTTCGGACGGTCTTGTTTCGGTGCGGCGGACTTCTTGCCGGCCTTGGCGCCGGCTTTGGCCCCGCTTTTTCCTTTTTCGCGCTCCTCGCGCTCCATCAACTCGTCGATTTGACGCTGCACGTCCGGCGGGATCTCGACCTTCTTCTTACCGCCGCCCTTGGCCTTCTTGTCGTCACCGCCCGCTTTGGGTTTCGGTGCCGGCGCCTTCGGCTTGCCCTTGACGGGCTTGGCGCCGCCCTTGGGACGGGCCTGATCGGGCGCCGCGTCGTCTGAAGGGGCCGCCGCACCGAACAGTTTGTCGGGCGCCACGGCTACGGCGTCGGTCGGAGCAAGCGACATCGCCGCCAGCGGTGCCAGAAGAATGGCAAACACGCTGCGACTTCGTCCGAAGATCGACGTGGATCGTGCTAACATCGGAAACACTCCTGCAGCCACACCTACTCCAAACGGTGCGGTATCTCGTCGCCCTGTGGGCGACGGTTGACTCGTCATCTTTCAACGCCGCCGGGCTTTTTCCCCGGCTCCTGCTTCCGTCCGCCCTGCTTCTTTTCCTTCGTACCCGGGTCGTTGGGCGTCTTCTTGGCGTCCTTTCCGCCGGTATCACCGACGGGCGGCTTGCCCTTCCGTGCCCCACTCTTGTTCACATCCGGGCTCTTTTGGTTGCCCTTCCCGGGCTTCTCCGCAGGAGGTTTTGCCCCGGTCTTGCCTTCTTTCTTGGCCTCTTTCTTGGCTTCGTTCCTGGCTTTGTCCCCGGGACGGCGATGCGCGGGCCTGGTACTCGGGCGAACCTGCGACAGGCCACCGCCGGCCGGACCGCCGGTCCTCGTGGCTCGCGGCTTGCCCGTGTCCGGCTCCGCCTTCTTCGCCCCCGGGGCGGCCGGTTTTGAAGGCGCCCGACCCGCCGCAGGGGCTTTGCCCTTCGCGCCGGTTGTGGACCCGGTTTTGGGGTCGGGCTCGGCGGGCGTCTTGGCGGCCGGCGCCTTATCGGCGGGCTTCTCGATTTTCAACTGGACGGTGCGGGGCTCGTTCACCGGGGCGCCGCCCGCCGGTGTTCCCTTCTTGGACGCGGCGGGCTTGCCGGTCGCCGGACCCGGCTTGGCCGCTCCCGCGCTGCCCGCCGTGGGCTTCGCGGTCTTGTTGTCTTTCGGAGTTCGTGCCGCCGGTTTGGCACCTGTCGACGACGGCGTGGTGGGCCGATCGGCGGCGTTCTTCGCACCCGGTTTGCCGGCCTTGCCGGACTCGGCGTCGCCAGTGTCGGCCTTGCCACCCGGGGCCGCGGTCACCGCGCCGGACTTCGGTGCATCTTGTGCCGCAGCTTTGACACTTTCAGGCACATCACCACCGGCAGCATCGTCCGTTTTCGGCTCGACCTGCGCAGCTTCGGCCGCCTGTTGAGCCGCCTCGGCCTCAGCAGCCTCCGCCGCCTGCCGGGCCGCCTCTTCTTCCGCCACCGCGCGATGCGCTTCCTCGACCGCGCTGCGATGATAGTCCGCCACCTGCCGCAGACGCGGGAACTCCAACGCCGACTCGATCGGCAAGTCCTCGTTCAACTGCGCGCCGACCGGATAGACGTAATAGCTGTCGCGACGTAACACCAAAGCACCGCTCTGATGCACGTAGGTGAGTGTGCCGCCGTCAAATTCGTCACCCGCCGTGTAGTACTCGGTCTGTTTCGACTTGCTGTCGTATACCGCCATCTCAGCCGCGCGATCAGAGCCGTGACTGGAAATCCACGTCGACGTGAACTGCATCTTCGCGCCGTCTCTAAAACGCTGCGGGCCGGGGTCCACCGCCTTCACCCGCTCGGGCGGCTTCGCGACGACCTTCTCCGGCGGCTTCGGCTTCTCCTTGACCTCGACATCGATATGGCAGGTCGCCACAGTGCCTCGGCCGTCCGTGACCACGCACGTGTAGCTGCGCTTGCCCGTACTGGCCGTGTCCAGCAACGGTTTGGGTGAACTGCCGTTGCTCAGGCCGGAAGACGGACGCCACTCAAACGTGTACTCGCCGTCTCCGCCGGTGGCCTTCACGTCGAGGTAGACGCGTTTCTTGCCCTTCTCCACGTCGACCTTCGGCTTCGTCGCCGTCACCACGACCGGATCGAGCTTGACGTACGGCGTAAAGGGCGTGCGGTCCCAGATCGGCGTGAAGTTGCGCTCGGAATGACGCACCACCGCGTCGGGCCGCTTCAGTGTCTTCGGATCGAGACGACCCACGATCTCCTTCTGCGGCATCACGAGAACCTGGATCGGCACGCGCAGGCTAACCAGCGTCTCTTCCCGAGCACGCTTCCCCTTGTCCTTCGTGCGGGACGTGCTCACCGGGTAGACGAGCGGGTTCAACACGCGAACCATATGCGGCAGCTCCGCCACGTCCCGCAGAAACAGCACCGCGGACTTCAGCGTGCCAACGCCGCTCACCGTAATCGTCATCTTGCCCAGGCCGGTCTTCCGGTCGTCGGTCGGGCGACTCGGCGTGACGTTGGCCTCTTGGATGTTGTGCGTCGCGATCAGTGTGTTCAACCGATCGCGAAGGTCGTTTTCAACCTTCCGAATGTCGAAGGCACCGACACGGTTGACGTATTCCCGGAACTCCATCTTGGCGTCAAAAACCTCTTGCGCCTGGTCTTCGAGCTCGCCGAGTGCCTCGCTCCGCTCGGCGATGATGTCGTCGATCGTCACCAGTGGTTCGATCCAGGTCGGATAGACGACTTGCGCAACCACCGCGTAAGCGATGAACACACCGAACAGGGTCCCCAGGATTTTCGTTCTTCGATCCACCGCTCACTCCGAATCGAGCGTCGACTCATCCGTCGGCCGCACCGCGACCGACCGTCTATCCGCGCTTGCTCTTCTTCTTGCCCTTCTTCCGGGCCTCGTCGTTCATCAGCGTGATCCGCAAGTCCTGAACGAAGGGATACTCCTCCGCCGTCTTCACGGCCTGAGCACCCATGTTCACCTTGAACCGCTGCGCCTCCCGACCGTCTCGTCTAAACGCCTCGAGCTGCCGAATCGCGGTCAGCGCCGTGTCGCGCTGCTTCGCCTCGGTCTTGAGCACGATGCGACCGTCCTTCTGGTTCATGTCCATCCGCTTGACCACGAGTTCTTCGTGCGACGGCAGTGCCGTGATGATGTCATGCATCACGTCCACCCATATGTGCTGCTTGTCGAACGCTCGAGCCCCGTCCATGAACTTCAGGAATTTCTTGTTGGCCTTCACATCCTCCGTCAGCACCTCGATCTGCCGATTGAGCTCCGCGAGTTCCGCGCGCTTCGGCTCCGTGGCCTTGAAGAACGCGATAGGTATGGCCGCCACGAACAGAACCACGACAGCCGCGACCATCGGCGCCTTCTTCAGACGCTTCTGCGTCGCCGTCACGGCCTTCTTGGGGTGCAGGAAATCGAAGTGCGGTTCGTTCGTGTCGTCTTGCCCCAGCACCAGACCCAGCGACGCGGCGAATGCCGACGCACCCGCGCCCTCATCCGGCTCCCAGCCGAATGTCGACGCGGGGTTGTACGTTTCGGTCGTGATGCTCAGGCGCTGCTGGATCGCCTCCGCCAGCGCCTCCTCCAGGCCCGAATCACCGCCGAGGACGACATGGTCGATCGAGGCGCCCGGATCGCTGCCGCGATAGGCCTCGATCGAGCGCATCACTTCGAGCACGAGCTTCTGCAGCGCCATCTCCTGCGTGGCGGATGTGTCGCCCGACGGCGCGAGAGCCAGATCAGGCGCCCCGTCGCCCCCGTCGGTACCGCGGGGCGCGACGGATTGATCCTCGCCGTTGAACGGAACAATCACTTCCGCCGAGCGAGAGAACGCCAACGCCCCATTCTTCAATACCGTGATGTCGCTGAGCTTCGGACGAATGTCCAGGAACAGGACCCGCTCGGGCAAGGCGTGCTTCAGCAGGGCGCAGGCCGCCACTTTGCTGGCGTAGGTACGCAGACCGACACGCTCCAGCTTGAGGCCCGCCGCCGCAAACGTCGCTTCATACTGCTTGAGCACCTCGAGTCGGGTGGCCGCCACCAGCACGTCCGCCGTAACCGCCCCTTCCTCGTGCGTTTGCACCGCGAAATCGACCGCCGCCTCGTTGACGGGGAATGACAGCTCCTTGGCAATCTGGATTTGGACGATCCCCGGAAGCTCATCCGGGGCCGCGACGGGCAACCTCAACGTCTTCAAGATGGCCTGGTCACGCGGGATGTCGACGACCGCATGCCTGGTGTGGATGCCCTCCTGTTCGAGCACCCGCTTGATGTGATGCCCCATCTGCTGCGGGTCGTTCGGATCGAGGTCGTCGGGGATCTTCACAGACAAGAGCCGATCGACGGAGATACCGCGCTTGCCGATCTGTGCGTGAACCACGCGCAGAGTCCGGTTGTCCCAGTCGAACGCCAGTATTCGTTTCAGTCGGTTTCTAGCGGACACGAATGTTTTCCAAATCCTCTTCCCGAATCGGGAACCGGGCGCCGAGGTACGACACGTCGCGGTAATACACCGTCTGCGCGATCGGGCCGACCATATCCACGACAACCTGTAAGCGCGTCACCATGCCGATGTGATCCGCATAACCGAGCGCTTCGATCGTAAACTGCTGTCCACGCGCTGTAATAAACTCCGCAATCCGCTCGAACGTATCCAGGTCGAGCACTTCTTCCGTCAACAACCACGCCGGCGTCGCCTTCTCCTCCGAATCGAGCGACGATCGCACCTCGATGATCCGATCGATCTGCTCGTCCGAAAGTCCCTGCAAGCACTTCAACACCAACCGCGGCGCCGTGTTCACGTTGATCAAGCCCGGTATCTGCCGCTGCTGCGGCGGCACCAGCGTCGTCTTGTCCAACAGCGTCGCCAAGTGCTCCAGACCGATCGGGCTGGGCTGCTCCGCGCCTTCCACGAGATAGCCGCGCAGAAGCCCCGCCGGGGATCGCATCGGCTGCACAGCGCTTTGGCCATTATCCGATTCTGACGGCGCCTGAACGCCCCCGGCAGCCTCGGGATCACCCTCCTGCGCGGGTTCTTGGCCCTCGCCCATGGGGTCCTGCTGACCCGGTGGAGGGTCCTGCTGACGCTGCTGTCGCGGTCCGACCTTTCCGCCGCGCGTTCCATCGTCTTTTTCAGTATTGTCAACGGGGATGAGGTCACCTTCACCAACCGGCAACGTACCGTCGTTACCAGCATTGTCAGGGTCGGTGTCACCCTGCTGTCCCCCTTGCTGTCCGCCCTGCTGCCCGCCTTGCCCTCTGGAACCGGACCCCGTCGCCGGCGCGTCCGCCTTCACTTTGGCGAGGATGAAGTCGACGATGTGCGGCTCCTCCTCGAACACCAAGTCGAGCTGCTCGCGAACCGTCGCCTCCGGACCTTTGAGGTAGATGCGTTCGCTCCGATCGTTGGCGGTGTTCACTTCGTAAGACAGAACCGTCAGGTAGGGATAGAGACCCCGGTTCAACGCGTTGTCCTGATTGTCCATCGGGAACGTGTCGTCGCCGTCGTCCTCGTTCGGCGTGAGCAAACCATTGCGGTCGAAGTCCTCACCGTAGTAGATCTCGTTTGTCACCCCCTTGACCAGGAGCAACTCATCGACGGTGTCGAAGGGGCCGTTCTTGATCCGATACGACTTGTCCAGCGTGCGGTAGTACTCCCGCTCCGTATCCGAAATCTCACTGCGGATGTCAGAATTCGCGTCTCGCCAGTCCAGGATCGCGTTCACGATCTCATCCGGGTCGATCTCCGATTCGTCGCCGATCGCCGCCGAAACCAACCGCCCAATCTGCCGCCTTGTAGCAGTATTCAAGTTTAGCTTTGAAGATTCATCTGTTATTCCAAATCGGATGTAATCCTCATCGTCGGTGGGATCGTCCGCCACGATGCTGAACCGGTAGGTCGTCGCGTACTCGTCCAGATCCTCGTTGTTGGTGCCCCAGACCGTCGAATCACCGTCGCTGGAATAGACCACGATGCGATGGAGCTCCTCCGGGTCGTGGTACCAGGCCTCCATGTCGATCCGGTCGTCGGCGAGCATGAGCTTCATCCGCTCGACGCCGGCCTCGGCCGCCAAACGCGTCTGGAGACGGAAGGCCACGGCCTGTGTCGTGGCGAGGTCCGCGTTCACGCGGAACGCAAACATGGCCCCGAGCAACCCCACGAGGAGCAGAATGAACAAGACAGCCGGCAAGATGACCGCGGAGCGACGTGTCATGGTTCGACGGCCTCCTCGTCCGACTCCTCGCCACCGCCGAGATCGTCCATCAGCGACTGCGTCTCACGGCTGATGCGCGAACGGAATAGAGGGTCGGCCTGCTGAATCCGAACCACAGCCGTGTACTGGTCGGGAGGGGGCGGCTCGCAATCGGTTGGGTCCTCGTTCATGCATTCGCAGAACTTCTCCTCCTCGAAGCCGTCCAGCCCTTCCCCGTACGGCGGGTGCTCCTCGAACCCGATCGTCACTTGAACCGCCTGCGGCAGGGCAGCCTCGCCGTTGATCTCCCAGTCGTTCCACCAACGCGCCCCGTCGAAATAGCAGAACCGAATGTACTTGATCTCCGGAGCGTACAACTCCTCCCAGTTCACGTCGGGACCAAGGTCCGCGTCGCCGGTGTCCTCGTCTCCGAAAAGTTCCTCGTCGGTAAGCTCCTCGTCAGACAGCTCCTCATCGCCCGCGGCAGCCTCCTCGCCCTCGCCACCCGCTTGGTCAAACTGCCCGCCGATGACTTCGTCCGGCCGCTGGTCCTCGAAGGCTTCGCCGGTCTCCGAACTATCCCGCCTCGGCACGCCGATCTCGACCCGTTTCAGGCCGAGTGCCAGTTCGTAGCCGTCTTCATGCTGGATGTCGGGATGCCGCGCGATGCCGTACTCGACCTTGATCAAATCGGTTTGAGGCCGCTGCTCCTCGGGCGGACGCGCTGAACCCGGCAAGAGGTCCTTCGTCGGCACACGGAGCGTCGAAAGCCAGATGCGCTCCGGCTCGCCGCGAATGCCGACGCGTCCGCCGGCTGCGATCATGCTGGATTGGCGGATCTCCTCGGCTACGCGGTCGAGCGTCACGCGCACCAGCCGCAGCCGTCGAGCCGTTTCGGTCTCACGCCGTCGCGTGTCCAACGCCGAGGCGTAGAACCAGTATGTCATGGAAGACACGACAACCAGCAGTCCCATGGAAAGGGAGACTTCCAGGAGCGTAACGCCCCGTCGATGTGGTCCTATGGATCGGGGAAACATCACCTTCCCCCGCTTTGGCTCGGGTCTTGCCCGCCGCTCTCCGAACCGTCGAGGAGTCCGGAACCCTGGATCATCTGGAGAATCTCAGGCGGAAGCTGGCCCGTGACTTGTTCGATCGGGATGCCGAAAGCCTCCAAGAGCAGCGGCAGGACCTCGATAAGTTCCTCGAATTCCAGCTTGGCGAGAATCGTCGGATCGAACGCCTCGGCATCGAGCCCCTCGACGCCGGTTTCGGCCAGCTTCTGAGCCAACTCCTCGAATTCGTCCTCGGGAATCCCGAACGCCTCGCCAAGGTCCAGCGGGCGGGGAGCCAGCTTTAGCGTATAGATCGTGTGCAGAATCTGAGCCTCGTCGAAGTCGAAGTCGTCGTCCACGGACTCGCGAGGCCAATAGAGGATCTCGACCGTAAGCTGGAAGAGATCGTCCAGCGCGGTCTCGTCGATGATCATGCGCCATCCCCAATCGGGGAAGCGCGACCCGAACTCCTCTTCAATCTCGTCGTCGAGTGTGGCGAACTCGACAAGCCCCATGCTCATCTCGGCGAGCTGGACGTCCGCCAGCATGATCGCGCGGGTGCGAAGCTCCATCTGGCGAACGGACGTGACGGCACCCTGAACCTGGGCACCCACGACCGCCAGGCCGACGATGAGCATGCCCGTCGCAATCACCGTTTCGAGCAGCACGTACGCGGTCCGACGCGAAGGAACCTCCGCGATCATCCGCGTACCTGATTGAGCCTGCTTGCCAAGCATAAAACAACCATCAGTTGGTCGGCACATCGCGCAATTCGAGCACGTCGTCCTCGGTCAGCACGCGCGGGTCGAGAAAGTCCTGCCGGAGCACCACGGGCCAACCCTTCTCCTCGAAGAGGTCCAGTTCCTCCTCGTACAGAGGTCGCTGCATCCACGCTAACCCGGTGGCCCCCTCTACGATCAGCTCGATCCGGGAGTACTCCGCCTCCAAGTCGAGGTCGCGAATCTCCTCGATCGGTGTATCGGGCGGAGCGTCGGTCAGCAAAAACGTGACCCAGTCGCTCGTGCCGTCGGGCTCGATGACCAATGGCGGCCGCAACGGGTCGAAGTCCTCGAACGCCTCTTCGAGCGCCTCGGACACGCCGCTCTCATCCTCCAGGTCGCGCAGGCTCTCGATCGTCGGCCGACCGAGTCGGACCTCCGCGCACCACACACCGTCCATCAGAGTGTTACCCAAAACCCACGGAGCGGTTACGACATTGTAGATTTCCGGGTTGTGGATCGGGTCCTCCTCACGCTCGATCAGCGGCTGGCGCGTGCCGCCCATCAAATCCAGCTCATCCTCAAGTGGGAAGCGAATTCTGTACTGCATTCCATCAAATGCGGCGTTTGCCTGGACCAGTGCAAGGAAGGATCTCAGTTGGCGAGCGGAGCCGGGCAGCCGCTCACGCTCGTAATCGCCGAGGAAGCGCGGCACCACGAACCCGGTAATCGCCACGAGGATGCCGATGACGAGGACGACCTCGATCAGCGTGTATGCGCGATGGTGTCGGGAATGTCGCCAGTTCATGACGTTCACCGCGACCGAAGCCGGGCGCCGGCCAAGGGAAGGGCGTACAAGGTTGTCAGGGGCAAGCGGCCCCACGCATCGACTCTCGACTGTCGCAGGCGCGACCTCGAGACAACGCCGGCCTCACATCCGCCGTGTGAGGGATGCGGGGCCGGGTCGTCCTCGAGTACCGTGGCCGCCGCGACACGCGAGGAGACGAGGAATCGCGCCGCGGGGACGACTCCGCACTTGATGACTACTTCTCGGACCAGTTTTTGATATCGTCGCTGCCTTCTTTGCCGTCGTCGTTCTTACCGTCCGGCCCCATGCTCCAAAGATCGTAGGAGTCTTCGTGGATATCGCCCGGTGACTTGTACTCGAACGGGAAGCCCCACGGGTCTTTGACCGAGTCGTTCTCGAGGTAGGGTCCGTTGTAACGCTCGTCGTCGACCTGGCTCTTGGGCACCATGAGTGCTGCGATGCCGTCGTCGCTCTCGGGATAGTGACCCATGTCCCACTTGTACGTGTCGAGTGCCTTGGCAATCGGGCCGTTTCGGCCAATCGCGGCCTGAGCGAGTAGGATCTTCGCCTGTTGGGCTTGCCCCATGAGCCGCGGTATCGCAAACGCCGCGAGCAGCGCCAGAATACCGGCCACCAGCAGCACCTCGATCAGCGTAAACGCACTTGTCCGTCGGTTCTTCCGTCGCATCTCACGTCTCCTCAAAGCAGTCTTCCCCGCGCCTTGCGGAGAGTTTCACCATCGAATATCCGTCAGCGCCGCTGAACCGGGCCAAAGCTCGACGCCCCGACACGCGGCATCACTTCGTGCACACACAAGACGGCCCCATCACTGGACCGCCGTACCCATCGTCAAGATCGGCAGCAGAAGTGCTACCGCAATACAGAATACCGCCGCCGCCATCATGACAAGGAGAATCGGTTCCAACACACGCACGGCCAAGTCGATCGACCGCGCCGTCCGTGCCTCGTTCGTATCCGCAATCTGCACGAGAACGGTCTCGAGGTTGTTGCCCTCTTCCGCCACGGCGATCATGTCCACGACGGCGGGTGGAAAAAGCCCGCATTTTCGGAGCGGATCGGAAAGCGGCGCACCTTTTCGTACGCTGTCGCCGGCCTCAGCGATCACGTTGGCGAGCAAGTAGTTGCCGGCGGAGTCCTTCGAAATCTTCAACGCCTGAAGAATCGCCACACCATTGTGAAGCATGGTGCCGAGGATTCGACAGAAGCGGCAGATCGACACCATCGTCTGAATCTTGCCGAGTAGCGGCGCACGCAGTTTGAACCGCTCGAGCGCTCGCTGCCCACCCTCCGTCTTCAGCCACGCCGTCACGCCCACCACGGTCGCTACCAGACCAAAACCCAGTCCCACATAATGGTCCTGGAGGAAGTCGCACAGCCAAAACACGGCTACCGTCAAGGCGTTGAAGGTCTCGGGCCGCAGGTGCTCCCGCAGTTTCGGCACCACAAAGAACAACAGCGTAAACACGACCAAGCTACCGGCACCGACGAGGATCATCGGATAGATCATCGCACCGAGCACCTTGTTCTTTAGCTCGTCCTGCTTCTCCGTGAAGATCGCGATACGGAGCAGCACGTCCTCCAGGAAGCCGCCCTGCTCGCCGGCTCGAACCATCGACGCGTGCAACGGAGAGAAGGCATAAGGATGCTTACCCATCGCGTCCCCGAGCGACATACCGCCCGCCACGTCCTCCCGGAGTTCCCGGACAATCCGCGTCAAGCCGCTGACCCTGCCGCTCTCGCCATGCTTCCCGAGAACATCGAGCGATCGCAGCATCGGTACGCCGGCCCGCAAAAGGTCAGCCAGTTGCCCGTAGAACACCGTCAAATGCGCCGTCTTGACCCTGCGCCGGCGGCCGACGCCCATCGTGGCGTCCTGGATGCCCTCGGCGACCTTGACCGGGAACAGAGCCTGCTCCTCCAGCAGGCGGAGCGCGACTTGATAGTTCTCGGCAGTCAGCACGCCGCTGACCGGCTTGCCGCTGTCGTTGACCGCCTTATAGCTGTAACTGGGCATTCAACCTGTTTCCGTCATCCCGTGGGCCCGGCCGACTGTAACCTAATCTCAGAAGCCGACTTACGCCACGCTCGGGTCGGGCCGTTCGACGCGCCGGGCCCGGGGCATACCTTCGACCGCTCGGCGTGCGAACAACCACCTTGTACACCCAAGAGGCCGCGAGGATTGCACACCCTCGATGAAGTGCCTCCATCCCGCCACGAGCGAAACCCGCGGTCCTCCGGCGGCGACTCGATTTCGCTCTGCAGACCGCGCGCCGACGCACTACTTATCGGCCATCAACCGCTCGATTCCACCTACGCGGGCGGCTTCCCGCCGAGGAGCTCGACGAGACGCGCCACCACTTCTTCGATCGTCATATTCGTCGTGTCGAGCACATTCCCCTCGCCCGATTCGAGCAATGGCGCCCAATGTTTGGAATCGGAGGCGTCTCGGGTACGGATAGCTTCCATTACCATTTCAATATTTGCACTGCTGCCGCCTTCGGCCAGTTCCTTGCCGCGGCGCGCGGCGCGACGCTCGATCGAAGCCTCGAGGACGAACTTCGCATCGGCGTGGGGAAAAACAACACTGCCCTGGTCTCGCCCCTCAGCCACGAGCGACCCGAGCGACGCGCCGATCCGGCGCTGATGGGCCACCAATAGCGCACGTACGCCGGGGATTCTCGCTACTTCCGAGGTCGCCGTGCTCACCGGAATCGTCCTGATCGCGTCGCTTACGTCATGGCCGTCGACGAGCACACGCGTGTGCGTCGGCCCGCAGTCGAGGTCGAGCTTGATCCGCGCTGCCAGCCCGACGATCGCCTTTGCGTCGCCGGTGCTGACGCCCGCCGAAAGCGCAGCGTGCGCGACCGCGCGATACATAGCGCCCGTATCGAGGAAGGGAATCCCCAGCCGCGCCGCCAGCTCGCGCGCCACGGTCGACTTCCCTGAACCGGCAGGCCCGTCAATGGTCACAATCATCGCGGTCGATGATACCCCGGTTCCCGCGCGCGCGAAAGAAAAGCACGACGTCGGGTCCGATGGGAAGTGTCGAAGGGGGTCGTGGGTCGGCAGGGGCTATTCCGCGGCGGCCGCGGTGCGCTCGTCGATCAGGCCGGTGAGGGCGCCGATCTCGAACGGCTTGCTGAGATAGGCGTCGAAGCCTTCCTGCAGCAGTGCTTGCCCGTTGGCTTGGCCAAGTTGCTGCGCTACGCCGACCAGGAGGGTTCCGCCCAGTTCCTCGGTGGAATGAACCCACCGGCTTATGGCAATGGGGCTGACTTCCGCCAAGCCCACGTCCACGATCATCACGTCGGGCTTGAGTTCGTAGGCCAGCGCGCCGGCCTCCATGACACAGGTGGCGACGCGCGCCTCGTAGTCACCCCGTTCGCCGAGCGCGTCGGCGATGGCATGGCCGATCTCGGCGTCGCCGTCCAGGATCAGCACCCGGCGCCGCCCGGTGGCGAGGCCGTTGAGCGGCATGCCGTGCGACCTCATGAAGCGGATCAACTGATCGAGCGGAATGCGTCGGTCTTTGCTTCCGGGAATCCGATAGCCGCGCAGTTGCCCCGAATCGAACCACTTGGAGACCGTGCGCGGAGCGACGTTGCAGATCTTCGCCACTTCGCCGGTTGTCATGACGGTCTTGTGGGCAGTCATCAACATTCACGCACTGTTGCAGAGACGTTTGCCCGGTTCGCCACACACGACACGGGCGTGGTTCGACAAGCGATTCCCGTTAGTGCTGGTTCTTCGGAATCCTCGAAACCCGACTGAAACTGCGCGTCAGTCGCGCAAAACGCGAACGGACGTGCCGATCAATCGTTCCGGCTCATAAGTCGACTGAACTTGGGGAGATGACTCGTGAGGTGCACCGCATCCCGTCCCGACCGTGCACCCGGAACGTCCACGAGATTCTAGGACCGAGAATCCGGGCTTTCCAATCGGTTTTCCGCGCCGGTCCGAAAACCGACTCGGCGGCTGGGCAAGCGGGGAAGCGGGGGACAGCAGCGCAGCCCCAAAGCGCCGGCGACGGACAATTTCGCGTGTGCCACTGAGGTGTCCGTCAGGATGCCGGGAGCGTGATCACTTGGCCGACCTGCAGACGCGTGGCATCACCATTTACAACCTGTTTGTTGAGGTCGAATAACTCACGCCAGCGGTTCGCATCGCCCAGAGCGCTGCGAGCGATGCCGTAAAAGGTATCCCCGGACTTGACCGTGTAGGTGCGTGCGCCGGTCGCGGCCGGCTGTGGTGAAGACGCTCTGACCACGTTCGTCTCGCCGGCGGGCGCGGCGGGAGTCGCCGGCAGCGGCGGGATTCTCACGACCGTACCGACGGCGAGACGGCTCGGGTCGCCGAGGGAGGCATTGGCGCTGACCAGAAAGCCGGTGTGCTTGACATCGCCGTAGAAACTCTTGGCCAGTGCCGAGTAGGTGTCACCCGGCTGCACCTTGTATGTGTCGACGGCGACCGAGTCGGCGGCAGGCTTGGCACCCGGCGTTGGCTGTCCCGTGCCGCTGAGCCTGCGCGGTGTGCCGCTGCCCGGCGTCGAGGCCGGCCGGTGTCCCCGGCGCTGCGCGGTCCGATTCGCCGGGTTGCCGCTACCCGTGGCAGGTGCCCCAGGCCTGGCGTTGTGATTCGCCGCGCGCGGGTTCGTACGGGCAGGAGCACCGGTTGCGCCGGGACGGGTCGCGCCCGCCCTAGCGGGCCCGGCGGCCGGCTTGCCCGCCGCGCTCCCAGTGCCGCGTGCGGGCTGCTTGGTGCCTCGCTTGGTCCCGGTCGCGGGGCTGCCCGCACCGGGCGACTTGGCGCCGGCTACTTTTTGACCGGGGGCCGTCGCGCCGCCGCGCTTGGCACGAGTGGCGGGCGGTTTCGGTTGGTTCTTCGGATTCGTACCGCGCCGCGCGGCCGTTCGCGGGTTGACCGGTTTGCCCTTGGGGGTCGTGCCGCTCGGGCGATTCGCGGTTCGTGTGTTGCGCCCCGCCTTGTCCTTCCCCTTGGCGTTGTTCCCCGCGCCGTTATTCCCGGTCGCCTTGTGGGAGCCGGCGGGTCGGCCGGGCTTATTCGCCTTCGTGGCTGCCGGTTGCGTGGTGGCCGGCTTGCTCGCGTCGGCGAGAGACGCGCCGCCGACCGGAATCGGCGTAGCCGTTTTGTCTCGGTAGACGTAGTACCCACCCGCCACCAGAACGATCGCTAGCGAAATGACGACCCCGAGCTTCACATCCGTGCGCATAGCAGGCTCCTTGAGAACGGACACCCATCAGGGGGAAAGGAAAGAGATGGCGAGATGCGTAGCGTCCATGCCATGGCTGCGTGAATCCATCCGCGCACCGCGATCGTTTGCGGCGCCCACGTCGGCGCCACAACCATCGCTACCACCGTGAAGTGTAAAACAGGTTGCATCGCCGGTCAAGGAATGACTTCGCCACATTCTCAACGACCGCCCGTGCGAGCACGTGCGGCGAGGCCGAAGCGCAAGCGAAGGGGCCGACGAGCAATTCACCCGCCGGCCCCCGTTGAGGCTTCTTATCTAGGCACCGGGCCCGTAAGGCCCGTGCGACTCTCAGGCCGCCGCCGGCGCGCCCGGACGCGCATAGCCCGCCCCGCCGGTCGACTTGAGTACGTAGATCAGGCACATGGCGGCCACTACGCCGGATAGGATCAGTTCGACCATGCTGCTCGCGACGGTCAGATGAACGATGCCGATCACCGCCAGCGTGACGATCACCGCGATCACGTTCCGCAGCACCTGCGGACGGTACAGCAGCGGCGTGGCGATCCCGATCGAGCTGTAGGTACCCACGATCACGCCGATCATGAGCGCGAAGCTGAAACCGTGGACGGAAGCGCCGCCCCACACATAAAGCACACCGACGGCCAGGAACGTCGTGATCGAGGTCAGGAACGTTCGCGACAGCGTCTGATTGATGCTGGTGTTGATCGTGGACGGCGCCAGCTTCCCGATCTTTCCGCGGTTTTCGCGGATGCGGTCGAATACGACAATCGTATCGTTGAGACTGTAGCCGATGACCGTCAGGACGGCCGCAATCATCGGAAGGTCGACCCTAAACGCCTCGATCGCGAAGACATCCCCGATGATCGTACCTGCTACAAATCGGCTGAGAGCCACCAGGCCGAGCGTCACCGACACGTCGTGCACGAGCGCCACGATCGCCGCGAGGCCGTACTCCTTCGTCCCGAACCGCAGCCACAGATAGGCCACGATCGCACCGAGAGCCAGGACGATGGCGAAGACCGCCGAGTTACGAGCCTGCCCCGCGATCTGCGGCTCGAAGGAAACCACCTTGGACAGCGACTTCGCCGTGGCCAGCGCCGCGGTCACCTGCTCGACGTGCTGATCCGCGAGTTGCTCTTGCCAAACCTGTTGACTGACATCCTCGTAGTGGACGGAATCGTCCATGGCGAGCACGGCGAACGCCTTGTAGCCGGCATCCTTCGAGCCCTCGCCGATCGGGAATACGGCCGTCTCGCGCGTGCGGTAGTGCTCGGCATCCACCTGTAACACCAGCTCGCGCAGACGGCGTTCCACCTCGACCACTTGAATGGGTGATTCCTCGGCATCCAGCACGACGTGAACAGCCACGCCGCCGCGGAAGCGTCGGACGTCGTAGACGGTGTCGCCGCCGATCACGTCACGCAGGTCGCTGTCCTCGGCCTCGACCACGAAGTAGGGCTCGTTGAGCATCTCCGTATCTTGCACGACTTCGTGCTTGACCGACTTCTGCGCGGCAAGCTTGTCGCCCATCGTCGCCAGGATCGCCTCTTGCACCGCGTGGCGGTTCGCGATGGTCACCACCTCGAACGAGCTGCCCACCTGATCGCCGGAGTCGAGGTCCTTCACGCTCTGAACGCGGGCCGAAGCCAGTCTTCCCGCAGCCTCTCTCGTTCTCGCGCCGGCCTCCGCGACACGCTCCTTGAATCGATCGAGCGTCATCTCGCCCTTCGTCTCGAACTCGACCGTGGTCCGATCAACGATGATGATGCCGTCTCGTTCGAGTTCCTCGTTGCGGTCGAGTACACCGCGCATCAACGATCCGAGTTGCTCAGCCCCCACGCCACCGCCGCTCGACGTGAGCGTGAAGTGCCGCGACGTGGAACCCATACCCGCCTGGGCCGAGCCCATTGCGTCGGCTGCGGAAACGAGCCATCCGCTCGCCGAATCACCGTTACCGCTTCCGGTGATCAATTGTCGAACTTCTTCGTCGTTCAACGTCTCGTTCGGCTTCAAATCGAGTTGGACGCTTGTGCCGCCCAAAAACTCGATGTCATAAACGGACTCGGTATTCGTCGTGCTGAAGTACACGAAGACGCCGGCACCCGCGATGACCAGGCCGGTCGACATCGGCCAGAACTTGCCGCGCAGGCTGAGCCAATCGACGCTCGGCACGCCGATGAAGGCCCGCATGTGCAGGTCTTTGAGCAGGTTTCCGCTGATCAGCGTGTTGAAGATCAGACGGGTCACGAACAGTGCCGTGAACATACTGGTGACGATGCCGATGCCCAGCGTGATCGCGAAGCCCTTGACCTCCTCGGACCCGACGAAGCCCAGGATGATACAGGTAAGCAGCGTCGTGAGGTTGGCGTCCATGATGGTCGAGAACGCCTTGTCATAGCCCGCGTTCAGCGCCTTCTTGAAGACGACGCCGCGGTTGCGCTCCTCCCGAATTCGCTCGAAGATCAGGACATTGGCGTCGATCGCCATGCCGACCGTCAGAATCACACCGGCAATGCCGGGCAGCGTGAACGTCGCCTGCAACAGCGCCATCACGCCGAGCAGGAACAGCAGGTTCAGAGCCAGAGCGAGGTTCGCCATGCCGCCCGCGGCGATGCCGTAATAGAGCAGCACGAACACCGCGACGGCCACGACGCCCCAGATGGCCGCGTTCAGCCCCTTGGTTCGGTTCGTCTCTCCCAGAGCCGGACCGATTGTCTTTTCCGCCAGCGGCGTCTCTTTCAGGCGCGCCGGCAAAGAGCCAGCCTCCAGCGTCCGCACGAGATCCTGCACACGCTCCAACGTGAACTGGCCTGTGATCTGGCAGCTCGTGGTGATGCGCTCGTTGATCGTCGCATGGGACACCGCCGCGTTGTCCAGCATGATGCAAAGCTGCTTCGCGACATTGTCGCCGGTGAGTTTGCCGAAGGACTGCCCGCCCATCGTGTCCAGTGCGAAGTTCACGGTATTCTGACCCGACATCGGGTCGCGATCCGCATAGGCCCGCTTCAGCTTCCACTTATGTTCGCTCGAGGAACGGAGCATTCGGTAGCCCGGTGTATCGAACGCCAGCACGTAGTACTTGCCGGCGTACGCGGAAATGATCGTGCCGGTGCCGGACGCGATCATCGCGTCGAGTTCCTCGACGCTTTTGGTTCGCGTGAACTTCAGAGGGTCATTGATCAGATACCACCCGTGACGATCGCCCGGCGTCGAACGCGGACCGCGCTTCGCGAGTTGATCGGTGTACCGGCTGATCGCCCGGGAGCCCTCCGATTGCGAATCGACAATGCTTGTGGGATTGCTCGGGTCGCGCTCGGCCAAAATGCGGAACTCGAGCACACCGGCACCTTTGATGCGACGCTTGAGGTCCGACGGGTCTTCCAGGTCCGCCTTGTCTTCAGTCCAGGCATCATACGCCTCGAGGGCTTTGGTCATCAGCCGCGCGTCCGCGCCGCTGGATGAGCTGATGTCAAACGACGGGTACTCGTCGCGAAGACGCGTGATCAACTCTCCGCGCTCGTCGCCGGGGCCCAGCGCGAGGATATCAGTCAAACGGTTGATCGGGAGGTTCGTCGCAAGCAGCCCCTCCATCGCCTCTTGATAGGCGGTCGTCGCCGTCTCGATTCTCGTCTGGTCAGCCGACGCGATCGCGCCGGCCTGTTCATCCGATGCGGCCTTGAGCGTCTCAATCAGCGGCTCACGGGGTGTCACACCACGCACCAGCGCCGCCAACGCCGTGTCCCGCCTGTCAGGAGCGGAGTTCAACGCCTCTTCCACGTCGAAACGCCTCAGGTTCTTCTCCGCCAACGCATCCAGCGCAGCCTCCTTCAGCTTGCGGCGCTCGACCGCCTCCTTCGGAGGCCGAGGCATGCGGATTTCCAGACGCGTGTTTCCCACCGGGCGCCACTCGAGGTTCAATTGCCCCTTCGGGTCCACGCGGTCCTTCAGGATGTTCATGACGCGCGTGGCCATGCCGGTTTGCTCAGATGGCGAGAGCCCGGTCGTGTCGATTTCAAGCAGCAAACTGGTGCCGCCGGCCAGGTCGATTCCAGCCTTGAGCTTGCGGTGCGGCGGGTAGAGCGCTACAACCGCGAGCACAATAAGCCCCAAGATCAGGATCCACTTCATAAGCCGATTCGGATCGTTCATATCGGAGGTCTCCGCAAAGCGACGGCAACAACGGCCGCCCTTACAGGGAATGGTCAACCGTGATTCGGTAACGAATCAGGGTCTCTTTAGATCACGTAAATGTCTTGCCTGACGAATAGTCGTAGTAGCGATACCGGACGCGCGCGAGCTACGTCTGAGGTGGAGCGTGTGACTGGATCCGCGGCGCCACGTCCGCCAGCGGTAAGCTCACGCGGTCGGCCTGCCCTACGATGCGCGGCGAGTCTTCTCGCGACTCGCCGGCCGAGTGAACGCGCGCTATACCCTTCTTCACCGGCCTCAGGACCGGCTTGACAAGGTCCGCGCCAAGCGGTGCACGTTCGGCTATCAGCGGGAAACTGGGAACGGGTTCGAACTCGCTATCGGCGGGCGACCCGTCGGAGTGCTGTCCGTCGTCCTCGGACACGGCCTTTTCGGCCGGCGTGTTCACCGTGGCATCGGCCCGTTCGTCATGAAGTGCCAATGACGATAAGCCCCCTGCA
>JAJDDX010000306.1 GCA_029260055.1 Phycisphaerae bacterium | reverse complement strand
CCCCTCGTACGTGAACGTGCCGGGGCTGCCCTCGACCGGAATGAAGTCGTCCGTGCCGTCCATGTCCACGTCGATCGGGTCGGTGGCGCCCGGATCGTTCGGTCCGGGGTACTTGTCGTACACGTTCGTCATGGCCGCCGTCGCGTAGACGACGCCCTGATAGAGTCCGTCCGCGAAGACGTTGCCCGTCGCGCCGGTGTAGTCCTGCCCGTTGATCCACATGTTGGTCAGCGTCAACTGGGTCGCCTCGTCGCAGATCTCGCCGAGCGTCATGACCAGCGCCGACCAACCGTACCAGTGCGTATAGTCCGGGTTCTGGTGGTACGCGCCCTTCCAGGTCTTCACGTTCTCGTACTTCATCGCGATGAAGTACATCTTCTCGATCGCGTTGAGGTTGCGGATCTTCATGTTGGCACCGAAGTGACCGGTCGCACCCGTTTCCGGGTTGGCGGGCCGATCGCCCGTGCCGAGGTAGAACTTCTCGGTCATCGCCATCGCCTTGAGGATGTCGAGCGCCTCCATCAGCGTGCTACGCGTGTTCTCGTGGATCAGGTCGGCAATGAGCAACTGCTCATGAGCGAAGTTGTCCGAGTGGCAGCGTCCGCAAACCTCGGTCTGCATGAACGCGCGCTGTGCCGCGAGCGTGTCCGCGTCATCCGCGGGCTGAGCGACTGCGTAGTCCTGCTTGCCGTTACCGCTCTCGTCAGCCATCCCGAGTGCCAGCAGATCATCGAACACAACCACGCCGCCGACGCTCGCGTCGTACGCCTTACCGTCGTCGCGATCGAGCCAGAGCTGGGTGTGCGTCGCGTCGGCGTCGCGTGAGTTGAACAGCACGCGGCCGGTGTCCGGATCGGTCGTGAGTCCCTTGCGCGTAGTGCCGCCGCCGACCGGGCCGTAGGCGATACCATGGCTCAGGTCGTGATCGGTGTACTCGGTGCCGTCGTCCGCCACCTTCTTACCCAACATCTGCGTGTTATACGGCATGTGGCAATCGACACAGACCGGCACGGACTCGGTGTCGCCGTAGGCCGCGAACCGGGCACCATGCTTCGAGTGCTGATACATCTCGATCTGCGGATGGTCGGGGCCCATATGGCACGTGGCACAGGCCATCGGATCGCGCGCCTCAGCCGGCGAGAAGCGATGGCGGAAGTGGCACGAGTCACAACGGTTCTCGACGCTGTGACACTGACCGCACATCTGGACGCTCTGGACGCTGTGGTCCGCGGGCAACGTCTGACCGGCCGTGCTCATCAATTCGCCCAACTGGGCGACGTCGTCGTCGGTGAAGTGGTAGCCCGAACCCGTTTGGAACTCCTGCGGGAAGTCGTCATAGCGGCCGCACTCGAGCATGCGGATGTATGCGATCGAGTGGCGGTTGGCCCGATGGCCGGCGTACTGGTTCGGGTGACAGGCACCGCACGTCTCGGGCGTCGGAAGGAACCGGTGCCCTTCGTTCCCGACGGCAATGTCCGGGTTCTCGGCGTGACAGGCCTCGCAGCCGACACCCGCCTTGGCCTTGGCGGACAGCATGTAGTCTTCGACCATCTGCGGGTCCGACGCGGCGTGGCATGCGAGGCAGGTCGCATTCGCGTCCTCGAACGCGGTTCGCTCGGCTTCGGTCATCGCCTCCTCGGCGATGAGCCCGGCGCCGGTCTCACCTTGCGCACCTTGCGCACCTGCGGGCCCCTCGGGCCCCTGAGGTCCTTCCGGACCGGCCGGCCCGGTGACCGTCGCGGGGTTGCAGCCCGCGATCACCACCAACACGACCACCCCAAACCAACAGGTTCGAACCTGCCCTCCGCGCCGTATCTTTCCAGTTTCACAATGCGACATGGCTTGTTATCTCCACCAAGCAGCTACGGGACCTACGAAAAACGCCTCGGCGGCGTGGGTGGGACGGCAACGGTACGCAACGCATTTGATTCGAACGAACATCCGCGCCTGGTTCACGCTGTGACGCTGCGGAACCGACCGACCTTCACTTCGACGCCGTCACCGCGCCGTCAAACCACGCCAATAGCGCGTTCGGCAAGTCGCGTGCCGGAGCGTCACGATATCGAGCGCGCTTACGGGTAAACCCGGAGAAGAATTCTCGCTTCGTGGCCGCCGGCTCGCGCCGATCTGCCGTAACGTCTATACTTCCATAGGGATAGGGATGATTGGCCCGCCCGCGCGGCAGGCCGACGACCCGAGACTTTTTTGCCGCCCGCCACCTGCTCGCGGCGACGCCGGACATTCCTATCTCAGAGGTGGGAACCCGTTCCCCTCCGCGGGAAGAAGACGCGCGAACAGGCCTCGGTTCGCCCGCCGCCTTGCGCGTTTGGGTAAGAGCCCTAACAACATGCCAGGCGCCCAGGGCAACCGACGCGTACAAGAGCCGTGGAAGTTTTCACGCAACGGCGTCCAGCGCAGCAGCCGCTTGCTCGACGGCGTCCGGGGGATCGGCGGCCGTCGTCAACTGCCCGCTCGCACGAAACGACGCGTATTCTCGCCCCACTTCCAACCCGAGCAGGATGACGCGCTTACCGTGCTTCAGCGCGAGCACGACCTCGGACATCGTTCCGAGCGACCCCTTGCAGGCGACCACCACATCGCTCGACATGACATTGATGAGATTGCGCCCGTCGCCCATGCCGGTCATGATCGCCACATCCAGATCGGGCGATGCCTTGCCGGCCGTCGTGTCCGGGAGGATGCCGACCACGAGTCCCCCGGCTTCCGACGCGCCTCGCGCTGAGGCCGCCATCACGCCGCAGTCGCGTCCGCCGTTGAGCAAGACCCAGCCTCGCTCGGCAATGAGTCGCCCCAGCTCGTGAGCGGTCTCGACCGTCGCAGCGTCGGCTACCGCCCCGCCCATCACCCCGATCACTGGCTTGCGCATGATGCACTCCCAACGGCAACGACCTCCGGAATCAGAGTGAAACCAACGCAACCACTCGATCCGAAGCCCTCCACTCCCGTCTCAGTAGCACGAACCGCGGCACGGTTCAATACGACATCGTGACCACGCGTTCTTGCAACATGTGTCGCAGCGCGCCCTCCGCTAGATAGCAACCCGTAGGGGTTTCCACTTACGAGAAGATCGCTAACGGCGCGCCCGATTGCACACTGCGGGAAAACCCCATTAAATACCGCGATGGAGCCCTCGTACGAGATCTTCGATCACACCGCCGACGCCGGCATCCGCGCCCGGGCGGCGTCTCTTCCAGAACTACTTCAGCCGGCCACAGACGGGCTCTACGCCGTCATCGGAGAGCTCGTGCCGGGCGCGAAGCCGGAGAGCCTCCGGATCGAACTGGCGGAAGAGGATATGCCGATCCTGCTGCGCGACTACCTGGCTGAGCTGCTCGTGGTCTTCGAGCGCGATCACCGCGTTGCCTCAGAGGTTCGTGTCGACGAGTTTGACGCCGGACGCTTGCAGGCCACCGTCACGACGCACACACTCGACAGGGAGCGCAGCGTACTTCATCGGGAGGTCAAGGCGATCACGTACCACGAACTCGACATCCGCCCCATCGACGGCGGCGTCGAAGCCACGATCATTGTGGATATCTAACCATGGCAAAAGAACCCTACACCGGACCGCTCGAACGCATCGACGCGACGCGCCTGCGCATCCCCAAGTCATACAAGCAAGGCATGAACGTCGACGGGCTCATCTACGCCGACCGTGCGCTTGAAGAACTCATCAAGATGGATAAGTCGCCCGACCAGGTGGCGAACGTCGCGTGCCTGCCGGGCATCGTCAAATACTCGCTGGCCATGCCCGACATCCACTGGGGCTACGGCTTTTGCATCGGCGGCGTCTGCGCGACCGACCCGGCGCAGGGCGGCGTCATCAGCCCCGGCGGCGTGGGCTACGACATCAACTGCGGTGTCCGCCTCATCCGCACGAACATCCCGCTCAAGCGCGCCGAGAAGCGCATGGACACGCTGGTCAACGCGATGTTCAACACGGTGCCCTGCGGCGTCGGGCGCGGCGGCATCATCAAGTTCTCGAAGAAGGAACTGCGGCAACTGATGGCGGCCGGCTCGAGCTACGTCGTCGACAAGGGCTTCGGCTGGGACTCCGACATCGAGGCGACCGAGGCCAAGGGCCTTATCCCCGACGCCGAGCCCGACCGCGTCTCCGAGCGAGCCCTAGAACGCGGGTTGAGCCAGTGCGGCACGCTCGGCAGCGGCAACCACTTCATGGAAGTGCAAGTCGTCGAGGAGATCCACGACAAACGAGCAGCCGACGCCATGGGGCTCGAGCTGGGCCACATCACGGTGATGATCCACTCGGGCTCGCGCGG
>JAJDDX010000305.1 GCA_029260055.1 Phycisphaerae bacterium | reverse complement strand
GGACGGAGGGGGGTCGCACCGAATGTCTCACCAGATACCGAGCCCAGCGTGCCCGAACTGACTAGGGCGATTGCCGCCGGTAACCGTGAGGCGTTCACCCTCTTCTACCGCAGCCGGTTCGACTACATGTACGGCGAAGTGAAGCGCGTGACGGGGCGCGACGAGTCCTTCTGCCTGGATGTCGTCCAGGACGCCATGCTCCGCGTCATTCGATCCATGAGGCCGAAAGGGACCGAGGAACACCTGCGGGCATGGGTCCGGGTGGTGGTGCAGACGAGCGCGTATGATCGACTGCGAAAAGAATCACGGCAACGACGATGGGAAGAAACCGCGTCGACCGAACCGTCGACTTGCGGCGGCGGCGACGATATCCACGAGAAGATGGCCTGGCTCCAGCGGGAATTGGGTCGCTCCGACGACCCCGAGACGAGGCTGTTGATCATGCGGTACAGGTTGGGCTGGACCCTGCGGCGGATCGGCGAGGCACTCGGTATGAGGCCGGGCGCCGTCGACGGACGCCTGGGGCGAGCGGTGACCGGCCTGCGGCAGCGAGCAGAGGAGACGTTCCATGAATGAGCAGCAAACCAATCGTCTAAGCGAAGCCGGCGAAGCTCGGCGCAACGCCATGCTGGGCGAACTCGTTCAGGTCGTGGATAGGACCCGTCGCGTGCGGCGCGCACGGCGGTTGGTCATCGCGTCCGGCGCGGCTCTTGGCATTGTGCTCATCCTGTCGCAACTGCAGCTTCCCGATGGATCACCGATGAATCCATCGAACCGGATCGTCGACAAGCAGGCCACGCAGCCTGAAAGCACAGGTGCCATGGCCAAACACGATAGCCCGGCCGGCACACCCGCCGTCGCGGACATCCGCGAGGCTCCCGCGCCTAGAGATGGCCTACCGCGGTCGACACCGCGCGAACCTGCAAGTGACGGTATAACCACCATTGTCCGGACGGACCCGGCTGTCGTGCCACGCTACCGCGCTTCGCCTGCCAGACTCGTGGTCCACCTGGACGACGCGGCGCTGGAACGGACGCTCGCTTCGATCGACCGCCCGGCAAGATTGATCCCTTCCGACAAGGGCCTTCAACTCGACGCACCGGTCACCGACGAGGAACTCGGCTTGAACGGCAGGCAGCGCGGCTTGTAGAACTGCGGGCACCCGAGCACGTTCACGATCCCACTGGCCCCGGCCCGGATGAGCCCTTCGTCACCACCCGGGGCGTACAAACGGAATTCGGCACGAACACCGCATGATCCCCTATCCCAGGACCGCATGGATTTCTCTGAGCGTCGTTCGTGGAAGTGACCGCTGCATCCGCCGCGATCGGCCGCTGTGAGAGGACAAGTCATCATGAGCTTCACTGCATTGATGGGACTCGTCGCCGTCGTATCCGCCGTTACCGGCGATACCCGTCCGTCGCGTCACGAACTCGACGCTTACGTCGATCCGCGGGTCGAGTTGATCAGCATTGTCTTCCGCCTTTCCGGCGCCGACGAGTACAACCAGCGGTCGGCGGCCTCCCCGTATGCCAAAGCGGTCGACGCGCATTTCGGCGAGCACCGCAACCACCCCGCCGTCCGCGCGGCGAGGGATCTGCGGTCGCAACACGGTATCGGCTTCGACGCACCGATGAGCTTCGCCCTTCACATCGAAGACACGATAGGCTTCAAGGAGAGAATTCCCTTCGATCAAAAGCCGCCTCGCCTGGACAAGCGATGGCCGGCCCCGCAAGCGCGCGAGTTTCTTGCGCAGGTGCGCGACTTCGCCGCCAAAACGGAATTCGATAGGTTCACGAAGAAGCACGCCTCGTTGTACAAAGCCGCCGGAAAGCGGATGCGCGCGCTCTTGAAGAAGAGATCGTACGTCGCGTGGTTTGATTCCTATTTCGGCGCGCGACCGAGTGCGAAGTTCGGCGTGATCGTGAGTCTGCTGAACGGCCCGGCGAACTACGGCTTGGGTGTCGCTTGCCTCGACGGAAAGGAAGAAATCACCCCGATCATCGGAGCCACGGAATTCGACAAGAAGGGCATTCCCGTCTTCGACGACTGGATTACGGCCACAGTCGTCCATGAGTTCTGCCACTCGTACACCAACCCAAGTGTAGACAAATATGCGGACCAAGTGCTTCCCGTGGGCGAACGACTCCTGCAACATCATACCAACAAGATGGCCTCGCAAGGATATAAGACAGCGGAAAGCCTGATGAACGAGTCCTTCGTCCGGGCGGTCGTGGTGCGGTTCAAGCAGCACACCGAGGGCGACGCGGCCGCAGCCGAGCAGATCGCGTACGAAGCCGAGCGGGGCTTTGAATGGGTGGGTCGATTGTCCAAGTTACTGACCGAATATGAAACCGGGCGTGATCAATACCCCACGTTCGACGCATTTGTGCCGCGAATCGTTCGCTTCTTCGAGCAGTACGTGACCGAATGCAAAGCCGGGCATGCGAGCCATGGCGCCGACCCGTAGTGTGGCGTCGTAGGACGCTTCCGACATTCCGAACCGCGCGCGTCAGGAAGCGGCCTCTGTCGGGCCCGCAAGATTCCGCGGTCCCTGGCGGGCTCGCGGAATTGTGCCGCCCCATCCGGGGCTCAGAGCTCAAAAACGCGCTTGCTCACCACGGGCTTACGCCCGTGGCTAACCACCATCGCCACTACGTGGCTCGTCACACGAACTTGTCGTACAGTTCATGTGACGAGTCCCGTTATACGTGCATTGTTGACGCATACCGGCCCATCGCGCAGACTCTCCCTATTCGAGGGCAGATGCCCCGGGAGAGTCCCATGGAAGTCGAACCGGTCAAACGCAGGTACATCACGCCAGACGAAGCACTCGAGGTCATCCGCGAAGAGCACAGATGGCTTGCAGACGCGGACGAGGCGGACCCCGAACTCGACGTGTCAACCTCCACCACGCTTGCCGAATGCGAACATTGGAACGCGTTCGGTCTTCGCGATTGGCACGAGCGCGCGGAGTGCCTGAACGGCCTCTTCGACATCAAGTTACCTCTGCGAGAGTGGAAGCCAGTGCTCATGCCGCTCAAGAAGCGGACGCTCGGCGATGCCTGCGCGTTCCTGTCGACCAAGGTTCGGGTCCCGGACGTGCCGTCGCCGACGATCCTCGGGCGACCATGCAGCACAGCCGGCGCGTTCCTGACCGTCCGGTCGATGCTCGCGGAGGCCAGCGTTGATACCCGAGACCTGAGGCCGAGCACGCCGCTTAATCGCTACGCCGCCGCGGGGTTGCCGGCGATCTACCTCAGCCTTCTGGCAGTCGCCCCCCGTCTGCTCCGCTCGTTCAGGTTGCATCAGCGAAGCTACTTCTGGATGGCGTTCCCGGCAGCCATCCTGCTGTTCGCCACACCCCTCTCCGTGGTCGGTGTCGCCGCCGGTTTCCCTCTTTTCATCCTCGTGCCCCCGGTAACGTTCTGGGCATTCGTGTGGCTTTGGCGCCACTCCGAGGAGCTTGAGGAACGCTCGCTTCGGATCGAGTTCGATGGCCTCACCGATTTCCGCGACCTGAGCTATGCGGTCGCCGGTGATTACCCGCCACAGCGCCCTCGAACGCGACCGCCCGGATAAACCCGCCCGCGCTTTTTTCGGCCGGCTGTGCTACCATCTCCGCATGATCACCTTCTCGCTGCAGTCGGGCTCCAACGGGAACGCCATCTACGTCGAGGCGGGCGATGTGCGTCTCGTCTTCGACGCCGGCATCACGGGAGCCGCTGCCCAGCGACGCATGGACGTTCACGGGCGCGACATGCGCGACGTAAACGCCGTGCTCATCTCGCACAACCACACGGACCATGTGCGGTATGCCGGTGTCTATCAGCGGAAATTCGGCCTGCCGATCTACGCGTCGAAAGAGACGATGGCCGCGGTCTGGTGCAACCTCGGCACGCTCAGCGACGTGAGGCACTTCCAGTCGGGCGACGTACTGACCTTCGATTCCGTCAAGGTCCACACGATCCGCACGCCGCACGACGCGCAGGATTCCGTCGCTTTCGTGGTCGAGTGGGAGGGCAAGCGGCTGGGCATCCTCACCGATCTTGGGCACCCGTTCGACGGGCTCCAAACGCTCATCGAATCGCTGGACGCCGCCTACCTCGAAGCCAATTACGACCCGCACATGCTCGAAACCGGCGGCTATCCGCGCGATCTGCAGGCCAGAATTCGCGGTGACGGCGGGCACATCTCCAACGACGAGGCTGCGGAGCTCACGCGCGGCTGCGGGCAGAACCGTCCGAAGTGGATCGCCGTGTCGCACATCAGCGATGACAACAACCGTCCGGCCCTGGCGATCGGCGCGCAGCACGAGGCGGTCGGGAAGGACTACCCCGTCTATCACGCCTCACGCTATCAGACCTCGGAACTGCTCACGGTTTGAGCGATTGTAGCGTCCGCTTTCCCGGCCAGTTGTAGGGTCCGCTGTGCGGACCACGCACGCCTTCCGCCCGCGCGCCTTTCGGTCCGCACAGCGGACCCTACGCTCCAGCCGCAGCCCCGCGCCGGCGCTGCAGCTTGGCCGCGGTCAACAGAAGCAGCCCCAGAATGATCGAATTCCAGGTCGACAAAGCCGGCACGTCGCAGAACTCGATGCACGTGATGATCGGGTCGGGGTAGTCTCCCGGACAATCGAACGTGTTGATCTCGATCGATTGGCCGTGCTCGTCCACCAGCAAGGTGTTAAAGGGGTTGAAGCCGTGCAGCAGGCACACGCCGCTGGACGTGAAGATGGGCCCGTTGAACCGGACGCACGCGAGCGTTGCCGGTTCCGATGTCCCCTGCCCTTGCATCGGGTCGACGCCGACGGCGTAGAAGATCTCGCCGCTGGCCTCGTCGACGACCCGGTGCAGCTCGACGGCAAACGGCGACTGATGGTCGCACATCGCGCCCGGCACGACATCCACAAACTCGAGCTCGGCTGGATCGTAGCGAATCGTGAACTGTCCGCCGTTGATGATCGGATCGCCGGCGCCGATGGTTATCGCGATCTCGCCCGGTCGGTTCGACGTCGGACACTGATTGATACCCAGGCATAGGCTCGGGTTACGACAGCCAAACCCGCGGCAGCGGCCTGAAAGGCACACGTCGTTGGTCGTGCATGTCAGGCCGTCGTCGCACGCGCCGCCTTCGTTGATGAATTCGACGCGGCAGAGCCCGCTGTCGGCATCGCAGACGCCGATTCGGCAATCGGTGCTCAGCGCGCTGCAGTCATCGGTGCCGGGCGTACAGCGGCAGGTGTCATCCCACGTCATCGTGTCGCAGGAGATGCCGGCCGCCGGCATGTCGCTCGGGCAATCTTGCGCGTTGTACACCTGTACGACGTGGCCCGTGTCGTCAACGAGAATCGTCTCGCTCGGGTTCACGCCGCCGAGCACGCACACCTCACCTTGGCCTTGGCCCTGTGCCGCAAAGTGGAGGCAGGCGACGGTGGCCGGTCCTTGCGAACCCTCGATGTTCTCCAGGAGGTCGACGCCCACGGCGTAGAAGACCTCGCCGGTAAAGTGGTCTACGCGCTCGTCGATTTCCAACGCGAACGGCGAGTTCGGATCGCACGTCGCGCCGGGCGAAATATCGAGCAACGTCAGCTTGGCTACGTCATAGTGTATGGAAAGCTGCCCGCCGAAGATCACGGGCTGCCCCCCGCCCATGACCACGCGCATAAGCTGTCCGCCGGCCGCCTGGCATCCATCGCCGGCGACCGCACAAAGGCTTTGATTCGTGCATCCGCTTCCCACGCACTCACCGCCGACGCACAGGTCGGTTGTCGTACAAGGGATGCCGTCGTCGCACAGGCCGCCCTCGTTGGTCGGCGTCGCGAGGCACTGGACGGCCTGCTCGTCGCACGCCCCGATGCCGCAGGCGGCGTCCCACGCGCTGCAATCGGGCGCGCCGGTCGGGCATGTACACGCCCCGGCAAGATCGACCGCGGCGCAGGTCAGCAGCGGGTCGATTGGATCGGCTGGGCACTCGACGGCGTTGTCGATCGCCACCGGGTCTCCCGCTTCGTCCACGAGAAACGAAGCCGCGAGATCGACGTTGATGCATAGCTCGCCGGGTTGCCGTGCGAGCACCAGGAACTCGACGCACGCCACGGTAGCCGGTCCGGACGTGCCGGCACCACCAAGTGCCACACCAACGGCATAGAATCCCTGCCCTGTCGCCTCGTCGACGCTGGAAAACAGCTCTTGGCTATAGGGAGACGCCGTGTCGCAGCGCGATCCCGGCTCAATTGACAGGAGTCGCAGCCCGCCGGGGTCAAAGTGAAACGAGAACTGACCGCCGACGATCACGGCATCGCCGGTACCTTTCACGAAGGCGGCACGCACCCTGCTCCCGACGACATGGCATTCACTTTGAACAACCGGACAGAGACTTGGATTCACCGCGCCGCGAGCCCCGAAAGCGGAACCCGCCCCCCAACACGCAGCCAAAAGCGCATGCACGATCCGCGCACGCCGCACCGGTACCAACATGGCATTCCCCCCATGGAAACGTTGGTCGACGGTATCACATCCCCCCATTAGGACGTGCAACGCTAGTTAGTGTATTCCCTTAGCACACGGCACGCAACAAGAATCGCAAGAGCGCCGCATCCGCGAGCGCTGATAGTCAGGGCGTCGGACTCGTTGTGGCCGCGCCCACGTAACCCAAACAAGGCGAACCAGCCCATTTTCACTTGAACCGACCGTTTTGGCTGGTTAGGATCGCGAATCGATATCCGACGAACGGGAAGTCCTCTGAACCGGGGCCTGTCAACGGCGACGGGATGAGTGAGCGGGAATTGGCGTCCTGCGCTCTTGTTCGAACGCGTCGCGAGGACGGGCTCGCAGGATTGCCCATCGGTAACGGGTCCTACTTCTTAGGCGCGGGGTGGGACCGCCAGCTCTACTCGAACAAGGAACCTCGTGATGAAACTTCTCCACTCCGTGTCCGTCTCACTGTTCGCTGTCGTTCTGACGCTACTTACGAACGGCTGTTCCCCGTCGGCCGGCCCCGGCCCCGGCCCTAGCAACACGAACGACAACGGGAACGACAACAGCGAGCCCATTCAGTTCGACGAGTGCTCGACGACCGGAACGGAGGACGACGGAATCGTCTTCGGCGAGTTCGGCGAGACGCGCGTCGTCGCCAGCACGATCGGCGAGGGACGACACCTCGTACTCGCAACCGGGCAGGCGCTGGGTTTCGAACTGGATCAGCCTGTGCCTTTCTGCGCCGTGGTGCCCGACAACATCACCATGCGCGATCTGACCGCGAGTACGGACGTGCCCCTTACGGACGACCAGGTCACGCGTGTCAATCTCGTGAACGCAGCCGACGAAGTGGTGGCCAGCCGCATCGTCGTAACGATTCCCGACGGTCTGACCACCGGTCACGACTACGAGGTCACACTCGACAGCGAAACCATCGGACTCGACGGTGAATTCCAGCAAGACGCGGGCACGGCAAGGGCATCCAACGGTACGCTGCCCAGCGGTGACGGCGAGCCGGGCGGAGACTTTGTCCAACTCTTCCGAGCGGTCGGAGCGATCAACTACCTGACGAGCACGCAGCAGGCCGCCGGCTTGGCCTTGGACACCAGCGACCGCCTCTACCTCGCCGCGGAATCCCGCCTGTTCGGCCCGTTCTCGGGCCCCAAAGACGTAACTGACGGCGATCGCATCGGAGAGAGCCTGCCCGCGCTCGCGATGCGCAACGTCGCGGTGGATAACGACGGCATGGTTATCGTCAAGGGCCGAAGCGACGGAGCGGTGTTCGAAGTCGACCCCGCAACGGGAGATGCGACACAGATCGCTCGCGCCGACGACCTCGGGAGCTATCCCAACGACTTGATCATCGCACCGACTGGCTACGCCGGCATCGAGCGAAGCGCCGTCGAATCCGGCGATGTGCTGTTTGCCGATGTCGCCGAAATATCAGTACTCGATCGGCGCGGTGCAGCCGGGCAAAAAGGCGGCCTGAACTTGGTGGACCGCGGATTCGGGAATATCAGCGATTCGTACGTGTCATTGTTCGTGCCGCCCGCACGCAGCGGTGAAGAACGAGTGATCCACGGCGCCTACAAGCCGGAAGACAACACCGGCTTGGAGCTTCACCGAATCCTCCCGAACGGCGTCGTGGATAAGAGCGCGTGGACCAATCCCTCGTCACTGCCTTCCGTGGACGGCACGGCCGTCATCAAGCTCGAGGATATCCAGGGACGGGAGGAGTACCTGATCATCGGGCAGTTCGACAAGAGCCTCCGAAGCGTCCATCAGATCTTCGCGGATGACTTCGACGGCGTGTCCGTCATGGTCTACAACGCCACCGAAGACAGACTGCAGGTCCTCTTCCCGCTGGCGCTGGACACGTTTACTTTCTCTACGTTCGGCCTGTTCTCCGACATCGTGCTCACGTCGGATATGGACACCGCGTACATTTCACTACCGACGGCGGCGTCGGTCGTGCAGTTCACGGGGTTCGTCAACGGATCGGCGTCATCCGGCGACCCGGTGTGCGATTCGTCCCTGGACAACGACTTGAGCGTCCCGGTCGCCACCGGTACGGCCCGCGTGTTCCGGTCGACTCTGGGTAACGGTCGCCACTTGCTTCGCGGCGCGCCGACCCTGCTGGAGTTCGATATCGATCAACCGGTTCCGCTTTGCGAGGTGAACGCGGACAACATCACGCTGCGCGATCTCGCGACCGGACAGAACGTGTCGCTCGACTCGCGCAGGATCAAGCGATGGCTGTTCACCGACACCGCCAACAGCGTGACGCTCGGCTCTCGTATCATTGTCGATCTTCCGTCGTCACTGACCACGGGCTCGTTCTACGAGATTACGCTTAACGCCGCGGCGCTCGGGCTGGACGGCGAATTCGGCTCAGTCGGAGTCAACGGCCATCTTCCGAGTGGCGACGGTTCGTCCGGCGGCGACTACGTACACGTCTTCCAGATCATCGAGGGCGACTATTTCGTCACGGAAACCGGCGGAGCTGCCGGCGTAGATCTGGACGGCAACGATGCGCTTTACGCGGCGACGGACATCACGTTGCTCGGCCCGTTTACGTCCCCAGCCACACCCGGCCCGGCCACGACGATTACGGTCGGAACTCATGAGGAGGTCTCCGGACAAGAGCTGACCAAGGCGGGTAAGCCGATGGTCGCCAACGACGGCGGTGGCGGCGCCGCGCTGACCTACGCCTCCATGCGGAACAACCGACTCTATGACGCTGATCCCGTGACGGGCATCGTGGAGATCTTCCAGACGGACTTCGGCCAGTCCGGCCCCGGCAGTTTCGAAGTCGACTTGATCGAGGCGCCGACGGGCTTCGCGGGTGACTACCTCCACATCAACTCGCAGCGTGGTGTGCTGATCGACGTGGCCGCTTCGTCTACAGTCGAAATCTTCACGAGCACCAGTCAGTTGTTCCAGTTCAAGTCGATCTTCGTGACGCCGGCCGCGTTTGGCGAGACCGTTCACGTAGCCGCTTCGGACGCCAATGCCGGCAGTTTCGCCATGCTGCAAATCGCCGCCGATGGAACGCCGACCGAAGACTTCGCCTCGCTCGTAGGCGTCACCGGCGAAGCGGGCATCCGACTGCAGAACCACTTCGACGCCGAGGAATATCTAATCCTGGGCGATTTGGACGCGAGCGCGGTTCAGTTGAGCACCGGCCTGATTCGTAATGCGAGCACGGGCACGGACTTGGTCGTGTACAACCCGTCGCAGAATCGGCTGCAGGTGATTGGATCGTTCTCCATCGGGTCGGACATGACCTTCACGCAGGATTTGCAGACGATCTACACGGCTCATCCCACGCTGCGCGCGGCAATGCGAATCGAAGGGTTCGGCGCCGGGCAACCGTAGCAGCCCGCTGAAGAATGTAGAGTCGTCCCTTGTGGGCGACAAAGAGGCGCGTGGCGCGCCACCCACAAGGAGTGGCGCTACACCACTGCGCTCGATGATCGCTGCGCGCGTGTATGCCCGGGTTCTGCCGCGGCTGCATGTACCGTTTTCGCTTGAGTCAAGTGTGTCGATTGGGTAGGATCATTGTCAGAGGTCTCCCAAGTGGGACCCACCGTGCTGACATGGCGACACCCCTATCACCGTGTGGCGTATGGATGATGGCGGCCGCGGCTTGACGCATCGGTGGAGGCGTGGACCGATCGAAGTAATAGGTTCTGATGCCGGTGGCGGTGGTTGCGTCCGCGGGATACACCCGCGCTCGGTACGAGTCGGAGAGGGTAAGCCATGTCACCGCTCATGACAGCCGCAGCAACGGCGCTGTCGCTTCTTGGCCAAGCCGCGGGCGGGCAGTCCCCGAAGGTCAACATCTTCCCGTACCAACAGGCCGACGAGGCTCGGCAGTTGGCCCGGGATCAGTGCAAACCGTTGACGCTTCACTTCGTGCCGGACAACAAGCTCGGTGCCGACCAACTCGTCGCCTTCTACAAAGGGCCTACTCGCGTCACCGACGAGATTCTCGAGAAGGTCGTCATCGTCGCCTTGCCGACGGAAAAGTTCGCCAAGTTCGCCAAGGAGTACGGCATTACCGAGAAGGGTGGCTACCGGACCATTTCCCCCTACGACCTCGGCGTCTTCGAGCGCGAATCGGTCGGTACCGTCCGGAGCGGCTTCGTGTGAGGCCGGGCAAGGACATGGAACCTGCACCCGTTGGTTGCAGCACAGTACTTGATTCAAGTAGCCAAGGACTTCGAGACCTATGCGGAGGCGCACTATCTGCCGGCCGTCGAAGCTCGCGAGCCGGATGAGCTGAATCTCCTGGCCGGAATTCGATACGTGGAAACACGTGCGGTCGGCGAAAAGGAAAAACGGCTCAAGGAGCTAGCCACGACGCGCCGCACCGGGAGCGTCGGGCGAGAAACCGACCAGGCCTGTCTCGACGCTTTGCTGGCGACGAGCGACGACCCGGTCTCGACGGCGGGCTTCCTCGCCGTGGTGGCCGCCGCCCCGCGCCCGCTGCCGACCTCGGTGATCGCCAAAAGGTCCGTCCGCCTCCTGGGGCCCGTGGGCATCGAGGCAATTCTGCGCGAACTGGCCAAGCCGCATGAAGCCCGTCGACTGCGAGGGCTCGCGCGCTTGCTCATGGACATCTCTCGCATACAGCCGCCCGAGTCGATCGGCTTCTGGGAGCGAGAGGAGCAGGCCCAACGGCGGGAGGCCGCCGATCGGTGGCGCGAGAAACTCCGCAAAGCCGGCACACTGCCTCGCGATTGAGCGCAGACCCCGCACACCGGAGACGGTGTTCGCACGAGTGTTCGTTCCTCTCGCGGCGTTCCTACCGGAGACCACGATGGGGCTGACCGGCTGAGGCTCGGTCTCACCTCACGGCACGCGAATATCGCGCGATCCCGCCATCGCCTCGTGCCCCGCACCTCACGGGCATGGTTTCTTGATGCAAATCTCGACGTTTTCGCAGCAGTTTTCGTTTTCCAGAATCGCACGGATCGCTTGCAGCAGATCGCCGTCCTTGTTCTTGTCGATCGCATCGGGGTTGATGGAGATGGCAGTCACGCGGCCTCCGGCATCACGCGTCACGGTCACGGCAGGCGCGCCCGTTGATCCCTTTTTCTTGTTCAAGAACTCGATCGCGCCGCGTGCCGTTGCGGTCCCCTCTGAAGTGACCACCGTCACGTCGTGCTTGAGCCCTGAGCGGAAGAACGTGTCTTCCGGCACGGTGGCTACGACCGTGTTGGGACTGACTGCAACTTCGTCGGTGATATCCACGCCGCCGATAACGACGCGTTCGACCCCTGGCTTGACCTCTTCTTTGCCATCCTTGTCTTTGGTCTTCTTAACGAAGTTCTTTCCGTGAATCACTACGACGGTCTTGGCGTTTTGCCAGCCGATGCTCGGCTGGACGGAGAGAATCTTCGGTTCTTTGCTCGTCTTCTTGACAGGCTTCACGTCGGCCGGCCTGAGTTCGATCCTGCCGTCGAAGTTGACCGCCTGCGAGCCGAGCATGGCCCACCGATTGCGAAGCGATTCACAGGCGTATCGGTTGGCTAGAGAGGTCTCCATGACGCCGTCTTCGTAGTCGTAATCCGTGCAGAATGTCCTATCGAAATGCTCGAATGCCACCGCGAGCGTGGCCAGCCGCATGACGAAACTTGACTCGCGAAGCCGAGGCTGAAACAGCCGCCCGAACAGACCAAGCACGGGGATATCCGTGGCGAACGGCTTGTCCAGCGGCCGCCACGTGTGCGACGTTTGGAAGACAAGCTGCAGACGCTCCAGGCGGCTGTCTAACTCCTGCTCGACCAGGAAACTGTCTGCCATTGTCGCCGCGGTCCTGTCGACGAGTGCGAAAAACTTCTCATCCGTCAGCGCCGCACGGAGCTTACGCACTCTCTGGTCAATTGCGCCCTGTTGCGCGTCTTCGTCGAGTGCTTGGAACCGTTTCCCGTCCGCCTTCCCGAGTTCCATGCGGGCTTGCGCCGCCAAGCCGTCCATCACTCGTTCCTCAGCCTGCTCGACGAGGTTTTCGACAAGAGAAACATCTCCCCCCAATTCACTTCGTATTTCGGCTTCTACCCTCGGGCGCAACCGATTGCGCAGCAGCTCGATATCCACGAGTGCAACGGCCACCGCGGGGAAGGAAATCGGCTCCAGGCGGAAGCCTGGTTTGGTCTTGCGATTCCCGGGTTGGCTCAGTGCGCGAAAGGTCGGGCGGAACTCATAGCCAAATCCCTGGCCGCTGCTCGAGTATCCAGTGACCGTGGCGAGCCCGGTGTTGGTTTCCGCATCCTGTTCACGCTTGTCCGCCGCTTCGAGGAAGACCTTGGCGGCGGCGAGCTCCCCATTAGCGGCGAGCTGAGCCGCGAACGTGCGCAATTCGCGCCGGCTGCTTCGCAGATTGAGCTCCTGGGAATCATAGGCCGGGTAGATTCCTGCGACCGGCAGGATGGATTCAGCGGCAACGTGCTTCGCAAGCGGGACCAAGTCACCGGCCTTGTTCGGGTACATGTACTCCACGCGCGTTTCGACCACGCCCGCGAATCCGCTGCTGGTGCGCCACCCCGGACGGCACGATACGGTGAACGTGATGAAGACGGGTGTATATCTATCAGCCATGACGTTCTTGGGAGCGGAGAAGAACTTGTGAAGATTCAGTTCCCAAAAGTCGCTTGCCGTAAGCCGGATGCGACGACGCGGGTTGATGGCGGCGAGTTTAGAACTGTCGAACGTGCCCAAGGACTCCGAGAAATCGCCTACTGCCTTGGCGGCTGCGTTCTCGGCGTTGGCCGGCGGGTCGGAAGCCGGTTCGGCTTCCGCACTATCGCCGCCCCCCGAATCCGCCGACTCTGCCGACGCCGCAGAGTCCGTGGACTCCGCCGTGTCGGAGACGCCCGCATCGTCGGTTGCCGCGGTCTCCTCGGCGGATGAGGCGTCGACTGCTGCCGCTCCTGAGGCCGCCGGATTCGCGATCAAGCCATCCAGGAGTTTCTTGGCATCAACGTCAACCACTACGTTGACCGCACGCGATCGGCGCTTGGAGACCGCGCCCTCGGTACGGTTCTCATCGTACAGGGCCTTCGCTGTGACGTTGGGATCGAACGCAAACTGGCCCTCGTCGCGGACTACCACGGGCGCGCTGATCCCGAGCGTGCCCCATTCTTCCAGTTCGCGAGCGACCCAGTCCATTTCTTGCGCGAAGTATTGCATTTCGTGGGCCGCGTGAACGGCTCGTTGCTCGGGCGACCAGCCGTCGTAGTTAGGCGGATGCGCCATGTGCAGCCGCGAGCATGAGGCCACGAGGCAAACCGCTGCCACCGACAGGACGTGTAAGGTCGTGCGCATCGTTGGGTTCATCCTTCCCCGCGCGGGCGTCAGGGTCGATCTCTGCAGACGGTTTCGATCGTCTCTCATATCAGCCTCCAGGTATTGTCGAGCACCGACGGGCGGAGTCCGCTCCTGAGCCCCCGAACCGCAGGGAAACGCGCTCCGAGGGCCTGGAAGTATCGTGCCGGATTTCCAGTGTTACCGAACTCGAAGCCAAGATAGCCGCCATGCGAACAAGCCGCATCAGGGTTTACACCTAGGCAATCACCCTGAGCATGTGGCTGCGCGCCGAGGATCGTAGGCGTGAGAAACTCCACAAAGCCGGCGCAGTGCCCGGCGACTGGGCGCTTTGCCCGGTGCGCTGCAACGGGCAACGGAAACCTGCAGGGTCGTCGCCCGCTAGGGCCGCGTGGTCAAGGTGTTGGCCTGCATTCGTTCATGGCGTAACTCACACAGGTTTCGTCCCACTCCGTGGTGCAGCAGAACGGATCGATCATGCACACGGTTTCGCAGCATGCCGCGTCATCGCAACCCGGATCGCGATGTGGAGCGAAGCAGCTACCGGTACCGCCGACGCACACATCGAGTATCGAACAGCGGTCACCAGCCGCCTGAGCACACATCGCGTCCCAGGTAATCAGGCAGCAGAACGGGTCACTCATGCAGACCATCTGGCAGCACGCCTCGTGGTCGCAACCCTGGCCGCTATGAGCTGACTCGCAATCCCCCGAACCGTCCACGCAGGCAGGGAAGACCCCGCCGCAGATACCCTCAGCCTCGCCTGCGCAATAATCGTCCCAGGCGACATCACAACAGTACTGGTCGATCTGGCACACCGCGTCGCAGCATTCCTGGTTGTCGCATGTCGGCTCAGCGTGCCCCACGAAACAGTCGCCCTGCCCTTGACCGCAACTGGGCGTGTCTCCGCAGTAGATGGTCAGCAGGCCATTGCCCTGCGCTCCTTCGTAGCCGCCGATCCGGATCAGGTAGTCCACACCTTGTTCGGCAGTGAAGGTAATACGCGACTCGGTGCTCAGACCGCAGTTGTCGTCGCTGCAGGCGATCGGGTCCTCGGCGGGGCAAGCGCAGCCGCGGTACACGGCGAGCTTCGTGTCAAAGCTGCTTCCGCAAAGGCCGATGGTCGCAAGTCCGTCGCAGGTGGCCGAGTAGCAGTACCAGATGTCCGATTCGATGTGCGTGTAACCGAAGAAACTGCAGTCGTCGGGCTCGTCGGGTCCATCGGTCGTCGCGCCGGTGGTGGTGAACGGCGTCGTTCCCTCAACGACCGCGGCGGCGTTACCGCAATGGTCGTTTCCGACGATGTCGGGAATACAGGTGCCGTTCACGCACAGCTCGCCCGCCGCACAGTCGCTGCTGACGAAGCATTGAACGCAGGCATTCTGAGCCTCATCGCACGAACTCGGCGGCGCGCACGGCCCGGCGCCGGCCTCGCACATGCCGGCAACGCACCTTTCAACGCCGTTGCAGAACAGGCCATCCTGGCATGATGCGTCGTCAGAGCAGTCGGAAAACGCGCGCTGCATCGAGGCTACGTCATGCAGATCCACATCATCGTCGCCGTCACAGTCTCCGGGCGCACACACCACCGGAAGCGGCGGGTGGCTCGGTTCGTGTGGTCCGGTCAGGCAACCTGTGCCGGTAAGGGGTGCGATCATGGCGTGATCGCCCAGATCAATGTCGCCGTCACCGTCGAGGTCACCGCAAGTCGACCCCACGAGGTTCGTGGTAGCTCCAACGACGGCATCATCCAATATCACCGCCGTCGCAGCGTCGACGGGCATGACGGTTTGAGCCAAGGCGAAGACGGACAAGAACAGGAAAATCGGAGGCAGGCAGACTCTGCGCTTCATAATGTAAATCCCTAGCACTCTCCCAAACACCGGCGGGACCAACGTCGAGTATAGCTCGATACCTCAATACCAGCCACAAAGCAGTGCCAAACGAGCCACTCAGCACGAGGAGCCATGCACGTTTTCTCGCATTCGGGAAAGAGGCCGAAGGGCCAAGCCCGGAGACCGCGGGCATGATGAGCCGTTTTCCTTGAAACCGGATGGCTCCGTCAGGTATAATCGCAGCCGGAGGTTCGATGGCCGGAGAGGGGCAGCATACTCTTTGTGAGGCTGATCATGAATACCCGGCTTGCAGCAACACACCTTCGTCGCATGGATCGTAGGTACTCGCTAGCTTTGATTGCAGGCATCGCAACGGGGTTGGTGCTGAGCCTCGCGGCCGGCGCCCGCGCGAACATGGTCACGAACCCGAGCTTCGAGACGCCCGAGTCGACGTTCATCTTCGGCTTCCCGGGGGCGCCTTCCGTGTTCGGCGATTGGGGCGGCGACCTGTCGGAGATCGTCCCGGCGGAAAACGGGATCAGCCCGTTCGATGCCGACCACATGCTTCGCTTCGATGCGACCGGCAACTCGGCCGATCCAATCCTCAGTGCCGCCCAGGTATACCAAACCTTCGATGTGTCCACCTACGCCGCGGACATCGCGCAGGGCATAGCGCAGGCGGATGTGTCCGCTTTCTTCAACCGCGTCAACGGTGACGCCCAAACGGACACGTCGTTCGCCGTTCATGTCTACGCGTTTGCCGGCGCGCCCGGCAGCCTGCAAACACAGCTCATCAACGGTAGCTACCTGGACGTGGCTGGAGGCGGCCTCGGCACCGACGGTGATCCATCGACCTGGGAGATGGCGAGCGGCCACCTGCTACTACCGTCCGGCACCGATTTTCTCGCGGTCAGGCTCACCGCGTCGGAGAATGTCTTCAACGACGGAACTCACCCCGAGTTCGACGGGCACTATGCGGACATGGTATCGGCGGAGATCGTGATCATACCCGAACCCGCCACACTGCTTCTGCTCTGCGCGGGCTCGGTGGCGCTGTCGCGCCGTCGCCGTTACATCGCATAGCGGCGATTCCGGTGACTTGCACGGCGCCATTGGTGGCGACGGTAAACTCCCAGCGGTTGCCGGTGACCTAGGACGCAAGACGACGAACGAATCGAACTGTTGCCGCGGTTCCGGCTTTCATGCCGGGACGGCGGCTTTTTTCGTTCACACCCTGAGCCGTCTTGTCGGTAGAATGGCGGACCGTTTCAGGTTCGATTCGGTCATCACTTTGGAGTAAGAACCATGGCGAGGAAAGCGAGCTCTTTGGTAGTGGCGCTGGCGCTTCTCGGGCTTCTGCCCGTCACAGCCAGTGGTCAAATCCCGCTGCAGGTGAACCACCAGGGCTTGGTGAAGGTCAACACTGTGGCCTTTGCCGGGGATGGAGACTTCCGGTTTGCACTCGTTGACCCCGATACGGGGACCAACTTGTGGACCAACGACGGGACTCAAGTGCCAGGGTCCGGCACACCCACAGGCGCCGTCAACCTCCTCGTGATCAACGGCATCTACAACGTACGGCTCGGTGACACGAGCCTGACCAACATGACGGCGATCTCGAGCACCGTCTTCAACGATGACAACGTGGCGCTTCGTATCTGGTTTGACGACGGCGCAAACGGTGTCGAACAACTTGCTCCAGACCACGTTCTGACCGCCGCTCCATATGCGTTCCGCGCGGCTACAGCCACGATCGCGTCTGATGCTGACACGGTTGACGGCCAGCATGCCGACGAGTTCGCAGCCACCGACCATTCGCACGCCGGAGGAGCGCCGGATTACGACAGCGGGTGGTTTGCAGTAGGACCGACGGACAGTCAAGAGTACCCCGTGAACCACGGACTCGGCGACTATCCCTCGCGCGTGTCCGTGATGATCAAGGGGAGCACGACCTCGGGCACGCCGACCGGGGGCAACCCTGTGGTCGCGCCGGCGAATGTGAACGTGGGCATGACGAACGCCGGCACATCAGTCCACTGCACACCTATCCAGATCGTAATCAGCAAGCGCAACAACTGGACGAGAGTCTGGGCGTCCGGCGACGGCAAGGCCATTGTTTCCGGCGAAGCGCGCATCTTCGCCTGGAGGTGACCTGTCGGGCGGTCGGCCGTTGGCTCGCATGACTTGCGAAGCCGGCAGCTCGCCACCGCCGAACACTGGAACATCTGCCCGAGGAGTAGATAGATATGAGATACTGCAAGAACACCACCGCGGCGATCCACGCGGTATTCCTGATAGTTGCCGCTGGGCGGTCAGGGGCGGCGGAACCCTCGTTTGCGACATATGAGATAGGGCCTGCTGACGTGAACTGTGGCGGAACCCACTCGACAGGCGGCGCCTACGCGCTGAATGCGTCAACCGCTCAGGTCGGCGGCGTCGGTGCCATCGCTCAAGCAGCGTACGAACTCAACGACGGATTCTGGCACGCAACCACAGGTTTCGATTGCAGTGGGGTGAACGAATGCTCCGGGCATGGCACCTGCGTTGGCCCGGATGAGTGCCTCTGTGACGATGGATGGTCGGGCCCCGACTGCTCGGACGGAGACTGTGGCGACGCTCTAATACTCGGCATGGAGGAGTGCGACGATGGAGGCGTCGTCGATGGCGACGGGTGTTCCTCGACCTGCATGATCGAGAACGGATGGGATTGCACGGGCGAACCGAGTGTTTGCACGCCTGCCGGCATCCCCGCCATCTCTTCATGGGGGATCACCGTAATGGTCTTGCTCGTGCTCGGTGCGGCGACGGTGGCATTCAAGCGGTTGCGGGTGGCGTAGGACAAACGCCACAAGGCGCATTCGTTTTCTGCCGTTGCCCCGGTGCTCGCAGGCAGCCGATCTGCCAAACGGAAGCATCCCCAGGGTTTCGATATTGGAGCCGAACGGACTCGAACCGTCGACCTCCTGGTTGCAAACCAGGCGCTCTCCCAACTGAGCTACGGCCCCCTGCTTTCGGCGATACGGTAAACGCGCCGGGGCGAGTTGGCAACTTGGCGGACAAAACCCGGCGCAGACTCGAAATCCGCCCGCCGATCCGCCATACTACGCCGGTGGCGCAACACGTAATCATCGACGGAAACAACCTGCTGCATGCGATGCACGAACACGCGCCCATTCCCCACGCCGGCCGGGAAACCCTCGTCAAAATCGTCGAACGCTGGGCGAGAACCGGCACCGACAGCGTCACGCTGGTCTTCGATGGAGCGACCCCGAGAGGCGGATTCGCCAAGCAGATGTCCTCGTCCCGCATCGACGTGAAGTTCAGCGCCCCGGAAACAGCCGACGACATCATCGTGCGAATGGTCCATCAAGCCCGCCAGCCACGCACGATCCGCGTCGTGAGCACCGACACCGCCATCCGCTACGAAGCTCGAGCGCGAAACTGCCTGCACATCGACTCAGCCGGGTTCGTCACGGAGCTCTTTCCCTCGCCAAAAGCGCCCGGCGGATCAAGCCCGGCTCAGCCGGCCGGCCCGGAGAAGCCCCAAAGCCTCACGCCTGAAGAAACCGATGACTGGCTCGATGTCTTCGGCATCGATGATCAGGACGAGCCCTTCGACGGTTTCGACGCCATGATGGAATAGCTCGTCGCGCGCCCGCGGCTTGGTGCGGGCTTACACGCGCAGCTCGCAAAACACGCTCGACTCGTCCACTTCGACGATGCGCGTGTCCACGTCGAACCCGCGTGCAAGCACCTCGAACTGCTCCGGCGTGACGGTCGAGGCGGTGAACCCGTCCTTGCAGACGATCTCGCCGTCACGCGTGGCGTCGTGATCGATCTCACCGAGCAGGCCGTGATCGGATTGGAGTTGAAACCACGCCAGCCGATCTTCCCAGAACTTGGCGGCGTAGCTCGAAAGAAGCACCGTGCCGCCCGGACGAGTGACGCGGATGCACTCGGCGATCAGCCCGACCCGATCGACCTTGAACGCGGACACGCCGTTTTGAATGCAAAGAACCACGTCGAAGACGCCATCCGTAAAGCCGAGCGTGCCTGCGTCCATGACCGCAAGCGTACAGTTCGCCGCGGCCGCGAGATGGTCCACTGCCAGCTTCAGGCTTTCGGGCGAGCTATCGATGCCGACAAGGCTCCGCGCCTCGCCGGAAAGTTCGCCAAGGACGCGTCCGTAGCCGCAACCCAATTCGAGAACGGTATCGGTCGGTCGGATCAAACCAGCCACGTGCTCAACCTCGGCCCGCAAGTACTGCCGCACGCGCGGTGGAGCGAGTTCATAACAACGGCGGAGCCGCTCGGCAGATAATCGCTCTTCGTAGTAGCCCTGCATCACGCCGAGACCCGGTACATAGACCTGCCGCCGCCCGCCACGCCTCGAGGATTGAACACCGAACCTGGCGGCGGCCTACTGTTCCGTCAGCGCTAATCTGACGGGTGGCATGGGCAAACTCGTTTGCCCGTGCGTGTCGGTTATCGAGGAACACGGCGGGTGGCCCACCTCCTCCGGAGGTGGGGGAGGCGATGCTCGCCAACCGTTGGTGTCGGAACATCGCAGGGCTCCGGGCACCCGTCATCGTCTCCCCCATGTCCAAAGGACATGGGCCACCCGCCCTCGCCTCCGGTGAGTGCACTTGCCGCCCACGTCGAACATATGGGTGGCATGGGCAAACTCGTCTGCCCGTGTGTGTCGGCCATCGAAGAACACGGGCAAGCTGTCACTTGCCCATGCCACCCATCATCGGTCGTTTGACGGACCGCTAGGGTATGCCAAACCGGCGTGCGCGGCGACCGAAGACAGCCGTGCCGCCCGTCATCACGAGCAGAACCATCACGGCCAGCCCCCAATGCGACACGGTCGGAACCGAGAGGAAGCACTCATCGGGCACGCCGTTTCCGTCAATATCCTCCGAGCGCCCCTGCGTGATGTCGCACGCGTCGGGAATCGCGTTGCCATTACAGTCGAGGTGCGTCCCGGCGGTGATGTCGTCCACATCCGCCACCCCGTTGTTGTCGCAATCGCCGGCGGAGGCGGCCACGGCGTTTATGATTCCATAGCCGAGCACGAACTCCGGATCGTAGGTGCCGTTGGCGACGTAGTAGTCGGCCGTATGGAACAGGTAGGCTCGCATCTGCTCGACCGTCCAATCGGGATGAGCATCGACCAGGCACGCCACCGCACCGGCTAGAAGCGGCGTCGACAGCGAGGTGCCGTTCACGCCCACGTAATCCACATCGTTCGATGCCGCGACCGTGCGGGTGTCGACGCCTCGCGCCAGCACCTCCGGTTTTACGCGACCGTCGAACGACGGACCGTCGGAACTGAAGCCGGCGATCACGCCGGTGTCGTCCACCGCGCCGCAGGTGATGCCTTCGAGCGAGTCAGCCGGCGCGCCCAGGTTCGCCGTCGCGGGATCGGCGTCGTGCCCCGCGTTGCTGGCGGCTGAAAGGCAATGGACACCGTTACCCGTGGCGATGTTCACGCCGATGGTCGTGACAGCGGTCACACCGTCGTAGTCGGAGTCGGTATACCAGTCCTTGTACGTCAGTGATGCCGTGGCCATGTCACCGCCGTTGGCTTCGATGAATTCGAGGCCGCCGACGTAGTTGTCCTCCTCGCCGGGATACTCGTCGGTCGTGTCCTCGGTCTTGCAGAGAATAAACGACGCGTCGTAGGCCGCACCGACGAGTTCCGTCGGCTTGTACGCACCGAGCGTTCCGAGAATGTACGTGCCGTGATTGTGCTGGTTGTCCGGGTCGCCGACCTCGAAGCTCGTGTCGCCGTCGCTGTTGATGAAGTCCCACTCCGCCACGACGTTGACGAGGTGGCCGACCTCGTTGAAGGCCGCGTGGCTTCGATTGAAACCGGTATCGAGCACCCCCACAAGCACACCGCTTCCGGTGTGGCCTTGGGCGTGCAGGTCGGTAAGCCCCATCTGAATGAGTTGCGGTTCGGACTCGCCGTAAAATCCCCCGCGCCCGGCCGCCGTACCCGCGGTCTCGCTCGGCTTGACACCAACCGGCTCGATCCTTCGTCCGCGCCTCACCGGCTGAATGATGCGCACGAAGTCGAGCTTCTCGATTCGCTCGAGTTGCGCCTTGGTCGCGCGCACGCTCACGCCGTTGAGCCAGCGACTGACAACGTGAATCGCCGCCCCGGTCGCACGCACGCTGTCGACGTATGCAGGCACGACGGGCAGATCGTGGATGTCGAACAAACCGGGCCGCGTGCGCCGGAGATTGCGCCGCTGAATCGCGCGCGGGTTGTAGGTCGCGGCCAGTTCCGTAAACGCCGCAGCGCGCGCCCGGTCGCCGGTCACACCCTTGTCTGACAGATCGAACAGCACCCACGCCTTGATCGAGGCGCTGTCATCGTCGGGATTCAGCAGATCATAGACGGCTCGATGGATCTTACCGCCGTCCTGCGGCGTCGGAACGGGTTCCGCTCGCAACACACCGGTAACACTAAGACACGCGACTACGCACGCAACGCACGACCTCGACATGATGACCCTCCTCGTTGACGGGGAACTACCACTCCTTACATAGGCACGCGAACCGCCTGTTTGGCCTTCGGGAGGCCGCCCAGCTCGAAAACCGCGCATACCGGACAACGCGGAGTCGCAGTTCTGTTCCGTATCCGATTGGATTTACGCTTCGGGCCGTCCCGCGAAGTAGGAGCCCCAGACCCGCATCATACACTTATCGCACCTCGCTTGTGAAGCAAAATGTCCGATAACCAGTCCGACGCAATTAGTCGATTCGCCAAAGCGCTGTATAATCAGCCCTGAACGAAGGGGTACGAACCTGCCTATGCCCAAGGGGAGACCGGGCGATGTTAGACCGCAGACCTGCTCGGCGGCGAGCGCGCCGCGCAACCGCCGTGCTGATACTCGGCGCCGTTTTCTACTCGTCGCACTCCGCGGCAGAGGACACGTCGGTGCGTGTGACGAACGCCGCGGCGGTCGAGACGATGACCGTCGCGGTCGCTCAACCGGTCAGAGTCCATCTGAACCTGCCCGGCAAGCCCGCTTGGCGCGAAGCGAACATCGGGCGCTTCGTCGCACGCACACGCGCCGTCCAGCGTCGGATAGACCCGACACCACAGGCCGGCAATGACTTCGTGGAGTGCACCTTCGACGAGCCCGGCGCGGCGATGCTGGTGCTCGCAGCCGGTCCGCCTTTGGAAAAGGGAAAGAGCGACGCCTGGCAGCGCACCACGCACTGCACACGGATGCACCTTCGCGTCACAGCGCCGGGTCAACCCACGGTGGAGGCATCCGCCTATCGAACCGACCCCGGCGAAACGGCGAAGCTCGGCTTGAAGATCGAGGTGCTGCCGCTCATGGCACCGACCACGCTCCGCATCGGCGACGACTTCCCGGTCCGCGCCTACTTCAACGGATCGTCGCAGAAAAAAGCCACCGTTGCCGCGCATCGCCCCGACGGCTCAACGGTCGAGAAGACGACCGACTCGATCGGCTCCGCCCGATTCAAGATCGACCAGACCGGCAAATGGATCGTCCGCTTCGAACGCCTCGACAATGGCACAGCCTACGTCGGCGATCTCGTCTTCGAAGTGCCCACCGGCACGCGGACGGAAGGAGGTAGCGACTGATGACTTCGCTATCGACTTACCGTAGTATAACCCGCCCGTCGAGGGCCATTGTATCGTGTGCCATTCTCTTGGCATCCACTGTGACCCATGCCGCGCCGTGGCAACCACTCGGCCCCGCCCCGATCGTCAACGGTCCGTTCACCGGTCGTTGCTCGGCGGTAACGGCGAGCCCGACCGACCGCGGCCTCTACTACGTCGCAGCCGCCAGCGGCGGCGTGTGGCGCAGCCGCGACGGCGGACTGACATGGACGCCACTCACCGATGACATGCCGGCGGCCGCCATTGGCTCGCTAGTGATGGATCCGAACGACGAGAGCATCATCTATGCCGGTACGGGTGAGGCGAACTTCGCTAACCACAGTCTCTATGGACTTGGCGTATACAAGTCGACCGACGGCGGCAACTCATGGACGATCCTGGCAGAAGGCACCTTCGCCGGACGCACCTTTTCGAAGCTGATCATCTCGCACGCGGATAGCCAAACGCTCTACGCGTCGATCATGCACGCCGGAGGCTTCCCGGCGCGCAACGCAGCTAAAGGGCATCCCCTCATGGACGGACCCGTCGGCGTCTTTCGATCGACCGACGCGGGCGTGACATGGACGCATTTGACCAATGGCCTTCCCGCGGTCGCGGCTTCAGACGTGGCGATCGATCCGGTAGACGCGGACATCCTCTACGCAGCCATCGGCGACATCTTCGGCACGCCCGACAACGGTGTATACAAGTCGATCGACGGCGGCGATACCTGGGTCAAGCAGGCGGGCGGCCTGCCAACCGGAACCGTCGGGCGAATCTCCCTGGCTGTAGCGCCGTCGCGCCCGCAGCGCGTCTACGCCCTGATCACGAATCCCACTGACGCCACCGGCGGTGGCGCGGAGACCATGGATCTGTACAAAACCGACAACGGCGGCGGGCGATGGATACCGACCAATGTCGGGGGGCTCTTGCAGGCGACCTACGGTTGGTACCTCTCAACGGTAGCCGTCCATCCGCTCGATCCCGACAAATTCTACGCCGGCGGGCTCGACCTGGTCCGCTCCACCAGCGGGGGTGACCATTACGTCGATGTCACGCCACCCCACGTGGACATGCACGGCCTCGCCTTCGACGCGATCGGCCGGCTCCTCTGCGCCGACGACGGCGGGCTCCATCGCAGCGCCGACAACGGCAACTCGTGGTACGCCCTGAATGAAGGCCTCGGCGCCATTCAGTTCTACCCGGGGCTTTCGCTGCACCCCACCAACCGCGACTTCGTGCTCGGCGGCACGCAGGACAACGGCACCAACCGCCGCGAGAGCGGATGGGATTGGTCGCACCGCCTCGGCGGCGACGGCGGATACACGGCACTGCATCCAGCCACCCCGAACTACATGTTCGCGGAGCATCAAGGCACCGGAAACCTCTATCGTTCCACGAACGGAGGCGGCAACTTCTTCGCAGCCTCCGCCGGCATCAATCCGAGCGATCGAAACTGCTTCCTGCCACCGATGACCTACGCGCCGGACAACCCCAACACGGTGTACTACGGCACGCATCGCGTCTATCGCAGCACGAATGGCGGAACGGCCTGGACGCCGATCAGCGACGATCTGACCGGCGGGGCGCCGGCCGCCATCCGCGCGCTTGTCGTGGCGCCGTCCAACGGGCAAACGCTATACGCCGCGACGAACGATGGCCGCGTGCTCGTCAGCACCGACGGCGGAGTCGACTGGAACCTCACCCTCGAAGGCATCCCCGGCTGGCCCCGTGTGACCAGAGAACTGGCGGTCGACCCGCGGCACGACGGCACCGCCCTTCTCGCCGTCTCACAGTTCGGCGTAGATCAGGTACGCATCACGACCGACTACGGACAAACATGGACCGGCATCGACGGCGACCTGCCGGACGTACCCGCCAACACCGCCGCGATCCACAATGACGGACGGCAACGCCTTCTCTTTGTCGGCACCGATCGCGGCGTCTACGTCTCGTGCAACGACGGCGCGAACTGGCGGAAGATGGGGACGGAACTGCCGAACACGCCGGTGAACGATCTTATCGTCGACACAAGGTTCGATCGGCTCGTCGCGGGCACGCTCGGCCGCGGTGCGTGGGAGATCAACCTGCCCGGCTCAGCCGACGCCGACGGAGATGGAGATATCGACCTCGCGGATGTCGCCCGATTCCAGGCGTGCCGAACGGCGCCGCGGAATAACCCGGGCCACGTGCCGCCGATGTCCGATTGCTGGATCGACTTCGACCTGGATTACGATAACGACATCGACCTGCGCGACTACCAGTGCCTGGGCGATCGACTTGACGGGCCGCAGTAGACCGGACAAAACCGCACATTCCGGACATTTCAGCCAAGACCTGAGCACCGGATATTCGAGCGCCTGCCTGCGTTCGTGGCCACCCTAGGCAGCGTCCGCGCCGTTTCAACGGCTGCTATCTAGGATATAGTGCCAGCGGTGACGCTACGCGGCCGCCGTCTTTTGACTCGACAACCTGCCGAACGACATCGGCTGACGAGGAGCACCATGCTGCAACGCTTCACGATCATCGCATCGGCAACCGTGCTGATACTGCTCAACACGACGCAGCCGGCCGCTGCCCAGGAGACGCCCGAATCCGGCTGCCTTCCGTGCCACGAGGGTATCGAGCCGATCCGCGAAACCGATAGCGAGATGTGGCGGCAGATCATCGCACGCGGCAAGGCCATCGGTGACCCCGACGGCTGCGTGGTCTGCCACGGCGGTGATCCGTCCGCTACGACCAAGGAACAGGCCCACGCCGGCAAGGCGTTCTACCCCGATCCGGGCAGCCCGTGGATCAACGACAAGACGTGCGGACAGTGCCACCCCAAGCACATCGCCACGCAGTGGAACAGCCTGATGATGACCGAGTCGGGCAAGATCCAGGGCACAGCCTGGTCCTTCGGCTCGCTCGAAGGCTATGAGCACACATGGGGCAACTACGACGCGGAAAACCCGGACGATCCCCACGCCCGCCTCGGCACCGAGGCCTATCGACTCTATATGGAACGCCTCAAGGCGATCGCACCGAACGTCTATCCCGACGCCCAAACCACGCTGCCCGAAGCACCGACCGATCTGTCCACCCTGGCTGATCATCCCGAACAGGCGGCCTTCACCTACCACCGTAGCGAGTGCCAGCGATGCCACCTCGGCGTCCAAGGCCGGCAAAAGCGCGGCGACTATCGCGGCATGGGTTGCTCGGCCTGCCACATTCCGTACGGCAATGAGGGGCTCTACGAAGGCGGCGACAAGGCGCTCGCCGGCGCCAAGCCGGGGCGTCCGCTGGTTCACTCGATTCAAAGCACGCGCAAGGCGAAGGTCACCGTCAACGGCACGACCTACAGCGGCATTCCCGCCGAAACCTGCACGACCTGCCATGACCGCGGCAAGCGAATCGGCGTTTCCTATCAGGGGCTCATGGAAAGCGCCTACCACTCGCCCTACACCGAGGGCGGCGGCGGACAGGTCGCCCTGCACACCAAGCACTACATCGCCATGCAGGAGGACGTTCACTATCAAAAGGGCATGCTGTGCCAGGACTGCCACACGTCGATTGACGTACACGGCGACGGGTTCCTAGCCGGCGCGAACCTGGCGGCCGTCGAGATCGAATGCGCCGATTGCCACGGCACGCCCAAGTCCTACCCGTGGGAACTGCCGCTGGGCTACATGGACGAGTTCCAGGCTCCGCCGATGACCGGTGAACCGCGCGGCGTCGCCACCGAGCTGCCGGCACCGCTCGAACAGGGCACCAACTACCCGGCAGTAGACGGCTATCTGATCACCGCGCGAGGCAACCCGTTCCCCGACGTGACACGTAAGGGCGACCTCGTCACCGTCCACACAGCCGGGGGCAAAGACCTCGAACTCAAGCCGCTCAAACTGCTGGCGATCACGGACGAGCTGTCCGTCGAGGCTCGCGTGGCCATGTGCGAGGTGGGCAAGCACGTCGACACGATGGAATGCTACGCCTGCCACGCGACATGGGCTCCGCAGTGCTACGGCTGCCATATCAACGTCGACTACTCCGAGAAGAAGCGCAGCTTCGACTGGGTCGCAGCCGGCCATAAACACCAGGAGCCCGAGCACGCAGCCGATCCCGGCGAACAAGGCTACGACACGTCGTTCCCCGGCAAGGTCGAAGAGCAGCGGTCCTTCCTGCGGTGGGAAGACCCGGCGCTGGGCGTCAACGGTGAAGGCCGCGTCACGCCGGTGATCCCCGGGTGCCAAACCTCCGTCACCGTCATCGGCCCCGACGGCGAGACGATCCTGAAGAACCACATCTTCAGGACAACACCCGGCACCGAGGGCTCGGGGCCGGAGGGACAGCTCGGTATCGACACCAGCCCGGCCCAGCCGCACACCATCGGCAAATCGCGGTCGTGCGAATCGTGCCACAGTTCGGAAAAGGCGCTGGGCTACGGCATCGGCGGGGGCCGGCTGACGAGGCCGTGGAACGAAGGCGCGGTGGTCGACATCCAGACAGCCGACGGGAAGGTGCTGTCCAGGAACGCCCGCTATCAGGTCGAGCCGATCGACAACCTCGAGGCGGACTGGTCACGCTTCGTCAGCGAGGACGGCAAGCAGCTACACACGGTGGGCCACCACTTCAAAGGCTCCGGCCCGCTGAGTGACGAGCAGCGAGCCAACATGGACCGCCGCGGCGTCTGCCTCTCGTGCCATCAGGAGATACCCACGCAGTCGCTGGCCGTAAGCATCCTGCACCACGTAGCCGCCTACGCCGACGCCCTGCCCAAAAACCACGACCAGCACGCCGCCCTGATCAACAAGACGCTACTGACAGCCGCCTGGACCCAAGTCGGCGGTGTGGGGCTCGTCGTGCTTCTTGTCGTGTTCACGTTCTGGCGACGGTTCGGACGGAAGAAGGCGCCGGCGTGCTCGGTAGGAAGCGCGGCAGCAAGTACACCCAAGCAGTCGGAGCCCAACGGCAGCGAAAGCTGATCGCACCGGTAGGGTGCGGCTTGCCGCACCATCTGCGATGAGCGCGCCCGAACGAACCGGAATTGGTGCGGTGGAACCGCACCGACTTGACGCATCGCTCGACCCCACACAGCCAAGAGGCTTCATGTTCGCAAATGCAGACCAGGAGGAGCCGCATGTCCAACAACGAAAGACGAGTCCGGTTCGCGAATGACGAGATCCTCGCCAAAGGCAACCTGGATCTCGTGGATGAGATCTTCGCGACCGATTACGCTCTCCACGCAGGCGGAAAGAAGCACAAGGGGCCCGCGTTCGTCAGAAGATTCGTCGGACAACTCCGTTCGGCAATTCCGAATCTCCGCGTCGTGGACGTGGCATTCCTGAGCCAGGCAGGCGATACGATAGTCTGGCAACGCACGCTAAGCGGCACGCATAAGGCAGAGCTGAAGGGCATTCCACCATCGGGAAAGAAGGTGAAATGGGCGGACATGGTCGTCACACGCTTCGACGGCGACAAGATTGCCGAGGAGTGGGCGGTCTCGGAACTGGCCGGCGAATTGCTCCTGAAACTACCGCAGACATGAACACCGGTCGTCCTGGCCGAGGAGGAGCCAATCCCTGATGAGCGTGCCTGCAAGAGCCGGAATCGGTGCGGTGGAACCGCACCCTACTCGGCTGACCAGACACACGCAGCGCCGGCCGTTGTGTTCACATCTTCAACCGCATTGCAAGGGCACGGCTTGTCATGGTCAGGCGCTTGCGGAGATCCCGCGCTCGATCGCGAAGGTCTTCCGTTCGAAAGGGGTGGTCGAGGAAGTCCCCCGCCTCGGCTCTGGACTCAAAGCGGTGCTTCAGGTGAAAAAGAAGCAGATTCTCGACGAAGTGCTTGAGTTGATACAGGTGATGCTCAACGGCGACATTTACTCTCGCAGAATGGACCAGTTCATTCCGTCGATTCCGAAGATGTTCCAGTACCTGCTCCTCGAATGCTCGGTCGCTGCTGATGAAAAGGCACCTCTTGATTGTCTGGTCGTAACTCCTTCGACCCGTGTCCGTCAGGAACTCGAGCAGGCTCCAGAGCTTCAGGTAGCATAGCTCAAGTGTTGCCCCGTCGAGCGCCCGCGCATAACGAATGAGTGCCGACACAAGCTCGGAAGAGTACTCGGACGAGCGGACCCGGTTCCGGACATGGCCCTCCTCGCGCCTGACGCGTCCCCACAGGTCTGCAAGATTGTGCGGCGGGCGCACAGCGACGAAGTCGGGCTCGTACCAGTACCGGTCTGCACTCGCCAGTCTCCCGTCAGGAAGATGCAGCGAATGGACCGGCCCAAGCCCGATTTGGTTGACCGGCTTGCGCGGCCCAGACGATATGCGAAACCCGATCCTGCGATTGATGTAGAAATTCCATATGCCCCGTAGGTAGTCAAGCCGGTCCATCGCGAGCGCGAACGCTTGGTCGTGAGATCGCGCGGTCACACTCACGCGCGCAGCGAGGTAGTTGCGGGGGAGCTTGTCGTGTCCATTCTGCCGCATTCGGTCGCTTAGAGGACTCCGATCGAACGATCGCGGGAGCTTCCGCGTGAAAGCCAACGTGCTACCGGTCACCGAGACACGCCCCGTGTCGATCGAACCTGGCTTGATCGATACCGATGTCGCAACCACATAGGATATCCGGGGTGCTTTCAGGTACGACGATTCGAGGGCGCCGACTGCCGCTACAAGGGACTTCGCGGTGATCCGCCCCTTCTCGGCAGCAGCGACGATAGCCTGCCTGACGATCCGGACCCGCTCGATTTGGGGTAGATCATCGGAAAGGGGAACGGATGAAGCCAACACTGCAATTATGTCATGGGAGGCGAAGGCCTCGAACGCAACTTTGCCGTCTCTTGGTGGCAGCCTCGTCGCCTCAAGCTCTTTCGCTAGCAACACAAGGTCGTGTTTCTTGCCCTTGGGTCTCGCCATATTGCCGTCGCTTGTGATGTTTGACTGATCCGCAATCCAAGAACGTACGCCTCACGATCAGACGAGCAGCCGAGTCTACTTCCCGGCACGGCCGTCGACATCTCCGAAGTCCGGTGATTCAACCGGAGATGCACATGCACACATCCAATCCCGCGCGTACACACCCCGCCTCACCCACTTGCCGAAACTCGAATGCGGCCACGCATGTGGGCAGCGTGCCACTTCGTGCTTCACCGGATTGTAGTGAATGTAATCCATGTGGCGAGCGTAATCATCTTCGCTGCGGATCACGTGGTCCCAGAAACGACGCTGCCACGCGCCGCGCTCGCCGCGTCGACGGCGCGACGCACTCAGACCAGCCTCACCGCCGCCGATTGCGCGGTACAGTCTGGTGAAACCGGCCTTGATGGCCGACCAACGCATCGAAAAGCGCGTATCGTCTTGTGGAAGCGTCCAGACGCAGTGCAGGTGGTCCGGCAATATGACAATGCCGTCAATCTCGAAAGGGCGGCGGGCATGCTCCTCGCGAAAGGCGGTCCGAAGACACTCGAGTGCCTTCTCGCCCGTCAACAAGGGCCTGCGAGCGTGCGTCACGACCGTGAAGAAGAACGTCGCTCCCGGAGCAATCGGTCGACGGTATTCGGGCATGACACCCGGACGATAAACGAACCAGCATGGTGCGGCAAGCCGCACCCTACGCCTCTGCAGGGCTGAGTGCTGACGGCTGAGAGCTGAGAGCTGAGAGCCTGCACCCGGGCACGCGTCGTGCAATACCGCAGTTAGCGCCCCGGACCCGCGAATCAACCCGGCCTCCCCTACTTCGCCTCCAGCACCTCACGCACCATGCGCATCAGGTCGTCTTGGGCCTGGCGGTCGATCGGCTCCATGTAGCGGGCGCCGCCGATGCCGCCGAAGTAGGGAAGAAGGCTCACGCCCTGGGCAAGGTCGTGTGCGTAGCCGCTGAAGATGGCACTTCCGCTACGCAGGGCCGCTCGGTCGCCCACCTCACGCGTGGTGATGCGAAGGTCCATCGCAGGAAGATCGAAGAAACGCGGCACGGGCATGAGCAGCCCCTGAATGTCGTAGACGATCGTCTGTTTGATCTCGCCGTTCTCGTCGCGGAACGGCTCGCCTTTGTACATGATGCCGTCGGCGTACTCGGCCCGCCGCGCGGTCCGCTGCTGCCAATCCCGCGGATAGACCATCACGCTGCTCGGCAGCGCCCGCGACTCGCCGATGCGCGCCAGCGCTTCGCCCTCGTCGATACCCAGTGAATCAGCCTTCGATGCGGCTTGAATGGTTGCATCGGGCTTGGAGCCCGCGTCGCCGGCGACACGTGGCGCTTGCTTGGACGATGCCTCAGCGCCGGCCGCCTCGCGCTTGGCCCGCGCGTCGGTGATCACCTTCTCCAGCGGGTCGATCAGCGAAGCACGATCCACGGTCGACGGCAACGTCTCGACGGCCCCCAGGCCTTTGATCGCCACGTCGATCGCGTCGTTGTATCGATCCTTCGCCAGCCGCGTGCGCGCTCGCAGAAGTGTCAGTCGAACGGCACCAACCGCCAGGTCGACCTCGGCCTCCGCCTCCGCACGCTCGGCGGCAGTCACGGTGTCGCCACCCTCGGCCCGAGTCGGCGGATCATCGGCATAACAAACAACGGGCAGAATAAGGACGAAGCTCAGAAGGCATGTTCGCATCGGATCCTCCCGGTCGGCGGGATAGCGCGCCAGTGTGTGCGAAGCGTCGGACCCGCGCGGGCCGACCCGGCACTCTCAGTACGTCCGATTATTCGGCCCACCACGCCCGTCAGTCAACAGGGCCGGGAAAAAGAAGCCGCTTGGCCGTTGTGCAAATGCACAAGCGAAAACTCAGGCCGGGAGGCGGGACGGCGGCCGACCCTACTTCCCGATCGCAAAAAGGTGGTCGCGGCTCCGGATGAAGATCGTGTCATCCGCGATGGCCGGCGTGGCAAGGCAGACCTCGCCCATGACGTTCGTGGCCAGCCGCTCGAACTTCGGCCCCGCCTTGACGACGTAGATCTCGCCTTCCTCGCTGGTGAAGAACACCTTTCCGTCGGCCGCCACCGCCGAGGCGGAAAATGAACCCCCCGAGCCGGCGACGCGCTCCCGGTAGACCTGCTCGCCCGTCTTCGCCTCGTAGGTGGTGAGAATACCGCGATCATCACACACATAGAGGTGGTCCCCGTAGACGATCGGCGTGGGAATGTACGATCCGCGTCTCTCGCGGGTCCAGGCGATGTGCTTGCTCGATCTCCCGCTCTTCTTGATCTCGCCTTTCGCGTCGGTCCGGATCGCGTAGATCGGATTCTCCGGCCCGTGGGCGCTGCTGATGAAGATGAGCCCGTGAGCCACGAAGGGCCTCGGCACCGGAATGTCACCGCCGCCCTTCATCTTCCAGAGCACCTTGCCCTTCTTGATGTCGTAGCCGCCGATGTGCTTGTAGCCGTTGACGATCATCTGCGTCCGCCCGTCGGACGTGTGGATGGTCGGCGTACCCCAGCCCGGCGTCTCTTTGCGCTTCTTCTTCCAGACCTTCTTGCCGTCCACGAGCTCATAGCACGCCACGAAAGACTGGTTGTTCACATCGCATTGGATGTAGACCCGACCTTCGTGAATCGTCGGCGAGCTACCGAAGGCCCATTGGATCTCCTTCGCGTTGAACGCTCCGGAGTCGAGCAACCCCAGGTCCTTCTTCCACACGAGCTTCCCCTCGAAGTCGTAGCAGTAGAGCCCTTCCGAACCAAAGAAGGCCACGACGTACTTGCCGTCGGTCGCCGGCGTGCTGTTCGCGTGGGTCGACTTGATATGCCGTTTGACCTTGGGGATTCCAGAATGTGCCGTCTGCTCCCAGATGATGCTGCCCGTCGACTTGTCGAGGCAGTAAAGACGGAAGTCGTGGTCGATATCCTCGTCGTGGTCCGGGCTTTCACCGTAGAGCCCGACCTTCAGATACGGCTTCAGGTTCCCACTCACAGCGGACGTTACGAAGATCCGGTCGCCCCAGACGACGGGCGATGAATGGGCAAGGCCCGGGATTCGTGTCTTCCACTTGAGGTTCTCGCCCTTCGCCACGTCCCAGGTAGCCGGCAGCGTCACGCCCTCCTGCACGCCGGTGCCCTGCGCGCCGCGAAAGCCCGGCCAGTTGGGCGAGCCGGCCACCGCCGCCGACAACGACACGAGAAGTACGAATACCGAAAGCCGGCCGATCCTCGCTTCACGCAATGACATGCCACCGCCCCTTCTTTTGTGCTTCCTCAATGCGAACGACAGGCGTCGCGCCCGGTCACGGGAGCCTGCTCTCACTGCCGTTTCGAGATGGGCTCGACGGCGCGACAGCCTACAGGACGTACGCAGCTTACCCGACAGACCGCTCCCGAGGGCAGGCTCGTCGGAACGGTTCTTGTCGGAAACTGTCGACCGGATGGGGGCGCGACCCGCTACGGAGCTGTGCGTCGAGCCGGCACGTTGTGCGCGGCCCAATCCTTCCATGCTGCGATGTCGAAACCGTAGTTCTCGCCTGTAATCGCGATGAGTGCGTCCTGTACGTAGGACCGAAACCCGCCCGGAGCGCGAGTGGTGTCACGCCCCATGTCAACCAGATTCCGCCCGTAGCCCGGCACCGCCACGATCGGCGTGTACTCAAAGGGTCGGGCCCGCAACGGTACCAGCGTCGGCTGAGACAACATCGTCTCGAGTTGGCCAAAGAGCTCCCGCAGGGACATCGGCGTCCCGGGAATCCCGCCGGCCGGCAAGACCGCGATCAGGTCATCGACGGCCGACTTGTCGCCGAGTCGACCGAGTGTATCCGCCGAGCGCCGAACCATCGTCTCGACTTCGCACCGCAACGCCATCCGCAGAAAGAGCGTCATGCGTCCGTCGGCGCGTCGCAGAAGCTCACCATTAGCGGCTCCGCGCACCGGAGCATGGGGGTCCATCAGCGCCAGAACGAACAGATTCAGCAAAGCGACATCGTCGTCGAACGTGCCGAGGAACTCCGCCAGGGCCTGCCGCGACTCGACACCACCGCCCCCCAAAGCCCTGCACGCCGAGGGAATCGCGAGAGGCGAACGGATCGTCCGAAGTGCCGCCCGGCCCACAGCCGCGTCCTTGCCCGAAGCCCCCGCCGCAAAGGCCTGGTCCCGGATCGACGTAAACGATGGCGCCCACCCCTCGACCAGCCTCTCCACCAGCGCCGCCGTATCGGCATTCGGCGCCGAAACCGACCTGGATGCGCCCGCTTTGAGCCACAAGCCGCCCAGTTGCACGTAGCCGGCGGCTCGCAGCGCAGCCTCATTCTGCGGCTCAGCCTCGAGGGCTGCGTCGACGTGGTGGCGAGCGAGGTCGGGCAGATCGGCCTCCCGGCACCAGGCGGCCACTTCGAGATGCCTTGCAGGGGTGAGCGACGCACGATCCCGCTCGATCAGATACCGATCGTACCGAGTCGGCCCAATGACGCGGCGGGTCACGACGGAGACCGGCACCAGCAGTTCCCCGGACAGCGTCTCGATCGTGATCGCATGCGCGGTTTCGGCGACAATGTCACCTTCAATGACGCTCTTGCGCAGATGAAGCTCATCTGCCTCCGATGGGTTTGCGGCCAGCAGGGCCGAAACCACGACAATGATGATGGCAATTCGATCCACCTTGTTCCCCAGCCCGCTCAAGCTGACAGCACGTGCAGCGGATAGCCGGCCGCACCGGGCTCCATGTACGTGCCGTGCGTACGCCCCGGTGTCACGCGGTCGATTCGGACCGTCACGAGGTCGCCGGGACGCACCGCGGTCGCCTCGAAGTGTACTTCGAAATAGCGATCCGTCCGGCCGCGCTGTACTGTGCCAATTACACTACTTCCGCCCGCCCCGGTCGTTGTCTCAACCAACACGCGATGATGCTCACCCAGGAACACGCGGCGGTACGCAAGCGATGATTCCCGCTCCAATTCGCCAAGACGGCGCAGGCGGTCACGCACCACATCGCCGTGGATGAAGTCCTTCCGCCATTTCGCGGCCGCCGTCCGCTCTCGCGGGCTGAACGGAAAGGCGTGAATCTTCACGAAGCCGGCCGCCCGGGCCACGTCGAGCGTCGCCTCGAAATCGGCCTCGGTCTCGCCGGGGAAGCCCACGATGATGTCGGTCGAGATCGCCGGGCGATCGAGAGCCGATCTGACCCGCTCGATCATCTCGACGAACGCCTCCCGCGTGTATTGGCGGTTCATTCGACGGAGAACCTCCCCGCTGCCCGATTGAAGGGGCAGATGGAGGTGCGGCACGCAGGCCGCCTGCCCGGCAAGCACATCGAGCAGCGCCGCGTCCACGTCGCCCGGCTCCAGGCTCGACAGACGCAGCCGCGCCAAACCTTCGACCCGAGCGAGGGCTTGGATCAGCTGGGCCAGCGGCGAGGCTTGCGGCGAGAATCGCTTGCGAATCGCGGTTTCGCGGCCGTAGGCGCCAAGAAAGATGCCCGTGACGATCAGTTCTTTGTGCCCGGCCCGCACCAGCGATTGAGCCTCGGCCACAGCCACATCGACCGGCTTGGATCGGAGACTGGGCCGCAATCGAGGGATGACGCAGTACGAGCACCAGGCGTCGCAACCGTCCTGTACCTTGAGGAACGCGCGCTGATGGCCGGCAAATGCGTCGATTCGCCCGGACAGCACGCCATCTTCCTTGACAATCGGCAACGGCCGAGAAACAATTCGTTCGGCGGGAAGAACGGCAGCCTGCGACGCCGATACTCCTCGGGGGTTAGTCTCCGAGACGAACGGATTCATCCATACTTCATTCCGATCGGCATCCGCACGCTCCTGGTCTGCACGGAGGTAGCCGGATGTGTCTCCCGCCGGAGCGTGAGGATTGCGTCTTTCGCGTAGAGTCAGGAGTTCGCGAAGCTCCGCGTGAATGTCGGTGTCGTGCCCGAGGACGGCCAGGACGTGCGGCAAGCGCCGCAGTCGCTCGGCGTCGTCGGTTGCGCCGCATCCGACGGCCACGATCGAGGTCGCTCCGCGACGGGCAAGGCGCCGCAGCGCCTGTCCGCTCTTTCGGCTGGCTGACGAAGTGACCGCGCAGGTGTTGACGACAGCAATATCCGGAGTTTCGCCGTCTCGCGCGGGCACCATGCCCAGCGAGTCGAAAAGCTCACGGATCTGTTGCGTTTCGTATTGGTTGACTTTACAGCCAAGCGTGGTCAGCAGATACTTCCGGGCCATACCGGTGAATGTACCGCGTGGCCCTTGCTGACGGAAGCTCCATGACGTCCCGGCGTGGCAGGCAGGCACCGGAGCCGGGCGCGGGTTCGTTGCTGTAGTACCGTTTGGCAGATGGAGAAACGCTCATGGCGAGCGCCCAGGCAGTATGGGGCATAGATGTCGGACGATGTGCACTGACCGCCGTCAAGCTGCGCCCGGTGGCGGACGGCGGGGTCGAGCTTGTCGCCACCGACTACGTCGAGCATGCCAAGATCCTCTCCCAGCCGGATGCCGATCGGAACGAACTGATCGCCGCAGCGCTCGAGAAGTTCCTGTCCCGCAACGACATCTCTCGGGACGAGGTCGTGGTCAGCGTACCCGGGCAGCACACGCTCGCCAGGTTCACGAAGCTCCCGCCCGTCGCACCAAAGCGAATCCCCGACATCGTGCGATACGAGGCCGACCAACAGATCCCGTTCGATATGGACGAGGTCATCTGGGACTACCAGACATTCCAGCAGGAGGATCTGCCGGACATCGAGGTCGGCATCTTCGCGATGAAGCGCGAGCTCATCCGCGAGCACCTGCTCCATTTCGAGCAGGCCTCCATCGAGCCGATCGCGGTGCAGCCCGCGCCGCTGGCGGTCTACAACGCCGCGGGTTTCGACGGAGTGCTCGGCGATGAGACGACCATCCTCCTGGACATCGGGGCGGAAAACACGGATCTCGTCATCGCCACCAGCTACGGGCTCTGGACACGCACGATCCCGATCGGCGGCAACAGTTGCACCGACGCGCTCGTCAAGTCGTTCAAGCTCTCCTTCGCAAAAGCTGAAAACCTCAAGCGCACAGCCGAGACGAGCAAGTACCGTCGACAGATCTTCCAGGCCATGCGACCGGTCTTCGCGGACCTGGTCCAGGAGTTGCAGCGATCGATCGGGTTCTATTCGTCGACCCACCGTGACGCGAACATCACGAAGGTCTTCGGGGTCGGCAACGCCTTCAAGCTCCCGGGCCTGCAAAAGTACCTGCAGCAGAACCTGAGCCTTACCGTCGAGTGCCCGGAGGACTTCGCCAAGGCGAAAGCCGCCGGCTCTTCGGACGAGGAATTCAAAGAACAGCACCTGAGCTTCTGGTCGGCGTACGGCCTGGCTCTCCATGGGCTCGACCTCAGCACGATCAAGAGCAATCTGCTGCCCACCGAGATCGCGAAACAGGTCGTGTGGCGGAAGAAGAAGCCGGCGTTCGCCGCGGCGGCCGCCTGCCTCGTCCTCGCCGGCGGACTGATCTGGTTCCGGCAGTCGGCCGACATGAGGGCACTCGCCGCGAACTCCGAAGGCGTGGACGCGGTCAGCGTGTCCCTCGAACAGGCGCCGCGGATCATAGACAACGGACCGTCGCGCTCACTTTCGCTGCGCGCTCAAGCCAAGTCCGTGCAGGACGCCGGCCAGAAACTGAAGAGAGAACACGCCGGACTCGCCGGCGGAGGCGAGACCGAGCGGGCCACAATAGAGGAACTCATCAGGCTCCAGGGCAACAAGGCCCTGGCACCGAAGATCATGCAAGCCATCCACGCCGCCGTTCCGATCGCGCAGGGGAGCATGGGAACCGCGACTACGCAGGCTGAACTGGCCGCGGCCGTCGCCGCGAGCGGCGTGGCGCGCGATCAGCGTGAGCAGGTATTCATCCGATCGATCAACCTGCAATACCTGGACGACGTCAACAACCCGCTCTGGCCCGACGCGCTGAACAAAGCGGCTATGGAAGCGATCAACGATCCCGAAGGCGAGCAGCCCGGCATCAAGATGGTCATCGTATGCACGACGCCGCATGGTGACGGACTCAGATTCGTCGCGGAGCGCTTCGCCGATCGAGTCCTCGCCGCCGGCCGACAGCCTGACATGGGGTTCTACATCGATCGTGTACACATCATCGAGGGAACGCGCGCGCAACTCGATGACGAACGAAATACGTCCGCTTTCGGCCGGATCGGTACCGGCGGCCGCGGCAGCACAAAGAGCGCCGCGACGGCCGCCGACACGGGTGTCGCCGATCCGGAACTGCACGACCCGGTGACCAATGAATCGTTCCGTGACGACTGGCAGTTCGAGATATGGGCGGACGCGATCCTGGAAGACCTCCCGCCCTCGGAAGACGAAGAAGAGGAGACACCCTAGTCGACAAGAAGCTGTCGGCTGGGTGGCGCATGCACCAAAAAGGCAACGAACGCGTGAACCCGGACCCCCACCCGAGGTCAACCTGACGGAGAGCCACCCGTGGATTTTCTGAAACGGCATCTGTTCTTCATTCTTTGCGCGGCTACGGCGGCGGCAGGGGTCGCGCTTGCGGTCACGGGCCTCGGCGCGATGCCGAAGGTCGCCGACGAACTGGAAAAAGCGAAGCTCGTCTACGACGGCCTTGCGAACCTCCAGAGTAGGCCCGTCGGCGCAGCCATGATCGAGGCGCAGCAGGCACGCATCGACGAGATCAAGCGGGATAGTGAACTGGCACTGAACACCGCGAAGGAACTCTACGGATATCAGCCGCTCGTCGAAGGCATCCTTCCGGACGGTGATAACGAGCGCAGGATCCAATTCCGCACGTCCTACGCCGCAGCCATGCAGGCGTTGTTCGCGTCCCTTCGCTCAGGTGAGCCGCCGACTCCGGTCGACGTGGAGGCCATGGCCCAGCGACGAGAGATGGAGGTTTTTCGCGAGACTCAGCTCGGCCTGGATAGCGACAGCGCGCCGGCCGCAAGAGACGCGACCGGCCCGATCTACACAGCCGCCGGCGTGCTGACCAAGGCGGGCGCTTTGGACAGCGCGGAAGCCAGAGCGAGCATCGTCAAAGCCTTGGGCATTTACTGCTACGCCAACCCGCTGGACGTGAAGCCGCCCGCGGGGCCCAGCCTTCAACTCCACTCCGCCATGAGGGACTCGGCACAGGTGGTCACGCCGGCGCTCGCGGACGTGTGGTGGGCTCAGATCCAGTACTGGCTCCAGAAGGACGTCGTGGAAGCCGTCAACTCCGTGAACGACGAGGCGGCCGAGCAGGCCAAACAGCGCGGCGAGGACCGATGGGTCGGGATCATGCCGGTCAAGGAGGTCGTCGCGGTCCGCATCTACGACGCCTACATCATCGAAGACGATGAGATCTACGCCGGCTCGTCCGGCGGCGGTTATGCCGCCCCCGTTCCGTGCGGCACAGCGAACACGGCCTTTACGAAATCAACCTCTTCGAGTTCGTACGATGTGCTGCAGTTTTCGCTCAGATTGATCATGGATCAGCGGGACGTGCTCCGTTTTGTGGATCGCTTGACCAAGGACAAGTTCCACACGCTGCTTCGGATGTCTTACGACGCCGTGCCGGCGAACCGGAGCATGATCGGCAAGATCTACGGATCGGAACCGACCGTGAACGTCGTGATGGACTTCGAAACGATCCTTATACCGAGCGTCTTCCTTCCGCTTGTGCCCGAGGAGGTCTGCGACGAATACGACCACCTGAACTGCCCTGAGCGGAAGACGGACGAGGAAGGCGGCTGATTTCAGCCTGCACGATAGGTCTTCGCCGGGCGTCATCGCGCGGCGATAAGCTCCGCGCACCCATGGCGGGCGACGCGAAACTCAAGGCAAGCGGATAGCCGCCGCCGGATTGCAGCATCGAGAAGGAGTGCCACTAGATGGCCAAACAGCTCGTCAGCCCGATTGAACGACACATTGAGAAGGGCGTGCTGGCAATCGCCGGCTTGGCGCTTCTGGGTGTCGTGGCCAAGTACATCGTGACCTCTCCGAACCAGATCGACCTCGGCAGTGAGGTGGCCACCCCGAATAACGCCGATGAACTCGTGGCGCGGAAGGCGGACGCGGTTCGCGATGCCATCTCCCGCGCGACGGACACCGAAGAGACGCCCGAACCCTTGTCAGATGTGTTTCGCGAGGCGCTCGACGCCTTCGAAAGCGGCGGGGTATCCGTGGACCTTCCCACCGCCGTGCCGATAGGCCCCGAAGTACCGGTGATCGACAAGACGCCCGCCCGCGTCGGCGAGCGCACGCTGGTGGACGTCGCGAAACTCGAACCCGACAAACCGGTCGTCACTCACGGGCGCAGCACGCTCCTTCTCAACCCGGATGCGCCGGCCGGTTCGGGCGCGATGCCCACCAACTGGGCGACCGTGTCGGCGGTCTTCAACGTCCGCGAGCAGATGGAAAAACAGCAACTCCAGTACGGACCCAAGCGCGACGAGGTCGTGTTCGGCCCCGTCCAACTGGAAAGACGGGCCAGGCGCACCGACGGCAGTTGGTCCGACGAGGACTTCGAAAGGGTGAACACGTGGCCCGCCGGCTCGACCGGCCCCGTGCCGCCGGTCGTACTCACGACTGAAGACGGCGTGTGGGTCGCCGATCGCACGAATCGGCTCGTCGTCGAACGCTTCTTCGACGCGCTCAAGACCAAGGAAAGGCAGCTCCACCTGCTCCGCCCACTCATGCCCGAATTCCGGGACGGCGACCCGTGGGCCTTGCCCATCATCACCAACCAGCGCGATGTCGTCATCATGGACTGCGAATACCTCTTCCCCGGGCAGCCGCTGGAGGAGTGTACCGACAACCGGTATGAGGAGGTTGAGAGCCTCACGCGGGACGACACGGTGGACCTGGACGACACCGGCCCGACGAACGCCTCGCTCTTGGAAGACGGTGAACGCGCATTCCAGAAGGCCAGGAACAACTGCGACTACGAAGGTGCGCTCGAGGTCCGCAACCTCGCCTACGAGTTCGAAGACGACGTGACGGCCAGCAGGACCGAAAGGAGCAAGGCCAAACGCCTGTTCGACAAGGCAGAGAACCTCATGGCTGACATCAGTCGCAACATCTGCAAGCCGCAGGGTGGACGCGACGATGCCGACACAGGGGCAAAGGAGCGGCAGAAGCTTCCGAAACAGCAGTTGCTCGCCCACGACAGCCGAACGGGAAGCCTGATCTCCGGCAGGACCTACCAATACCGCATCCGCGCGACGATCTTCAACCGCCTGGCGGGCGAGCCGTCCACGTTCGCGGATCACCGTGACTCCCAGGTCGTTTTCATCGAAGGTCCCTGGTCCGAGCCATCCGACCCTGTGGTCGTCGACCCTGACACATTCACGTTCGTAACCTCGTCCGACTCGAAGAAAGAGAATGTGAGCGTCGAGGTCTACAAGTGGTTCGAGGGTGTGTGGGTCAAGCAACGGGCGAAATGCGGCGTGGGTGAGCCGGTCAGCGTTCAAAAACGCCACGCCGTACCGTCACTCGAAGACCCCGAGGGCTCTGATACGCCGTTGATCGACTTCGACGCCTCCCAGACCGTGGTGGACATCGACTTCCAGAGAGCCCACCGGGCACGAAACCGCGGCTCAAAGCGGGGTGGCGCCGGGTTTGACAGACTCGAACCGGGCTGCTCCGTCGTCTTCATGGATGCCGACGGGGAGCTCCACGAGCGGTTCGTCACCACGGACAAGGCCCATCCGGGCAAATCCGTCGTGGCCGCGAAGGTGTACAAGCCGCGATAGGCAAGCGGACCCGAAGTCAGGGTTGAAACTGTGGGCGAGTGAAGCCGCTCGAGGGGGCTCCGGGAGCAGCAGCCTTCGCCGGGCGCTGCCCCATGACCGACGCCCGGGCGGGGCCGGCCCCGCGGGCCGCCCGAAAGCGGGGATTGACAGGGAAAACGAGGGCCCGCGACCCGGAAAACGGGCAGACGCGGAAGCCGTCGAGAATGAGTTTCGGGGTTGCGGCTGCGTGTTTGTGCCCCTAGAATCTGCATCCCGGTTGCTCGTCGGCGCCGAGCACCGTGGGGACGTTCATTCACACCGGATGAGCTTTTGACGCGCTGCGTTGTGAGTTTTTGCCCTAGACACCGGAGCGTTCGTTACGCATTCCGGCCCTGCCGAAGCCCTGCAGTTAGGCCGACCGGAACCAGGAGGAGCTTCCTTTGCTAGTCCCGAGGATTTTCACAGGTACCGCGTTCATGCTGGCCCTCGTGGTTGCCATGGCGGTTGCGATGCCCGCCGTGGCGTCCGATGAGTCGGACGCACTGGCTAATGCCATTCAGCTCTTCGATCGGGGAGAATACCTTGCCGCTCAGGAGGTCCTGGCAGGGATCGACCGCGCCAAGCTCGACGCCAAAGAGCAAACGACGCGGGATGATTATCTGAGCCGAGTCCAAATCGCCATCACGATGGAAGACAAGGCCCTCCGAAACCTGGAGGACGCCGAGACCGCCATCGCGGACGGCGAGGCGACCGAGGCCGAGAGGCTGCTCGAGGCCGTCCTCGCAAACGAATATGCATCCCAAGCCGTCCGGCGATCCGCCGAGGCCAAGCTCGCCGACGTGCGAAGCGGCGCCGCGGGTGGGGAGCAAGCCAAACAGGATGTCATCAAAGCCACATCCGAGTCCCACGGCGGCGGCCAATCCGGTGACGCGGAACGGGCGCGTGCGCTCACGGACAGCGGAAACGAGCTTGCGGGCGCGGCGCGCTACGACGAGGCCGTCGAGAAGTACGAAGCGGCACTTCAAGCGGTGCCCGGGTTCCCCGAAGCCGTCGAGGGCATAGAGCGGGTACGCCTCCACCAGCGAAATGACGCTCAGGGCTCCAGCCTGGTCAACCGGATTCGGCGGGATGACGCGATCAACTGGCAGCGGACGGTCACGCAGTACCGCGATGTCGACGTGCTAGTTCGGGAACACGTCGCCAAGTCGCGATTCCAGGATGCCGGCCAGCTTCTGGTGCGTGCCGGGCAGATCGTGGAATCCGGCAAGCAATACGCTGACCCCGTCACCAAGTACGAGAACCTCCGAAGCGAGCTGGATGCCCTCACGAGCACGGTCGCGGATGCCGAGCGGAAGTACCATGAGGACGAGGTCGCCAAGACCCGCCGCGACATCGAGGCTCAGCGTAGCGCCAAGCTGCGGGAGATCGAGCAGCGGCGTGCGAACCAGGTCAACCTGCTCATGGAGCAGGCCATGCAGCACCGCAAGGATGGCGAGTTGCCGGCCGCCATCGCCCTTCTCCGGCAGGTCGCCGTCATCGACCCGCAGTATCAGCCCGCACGCTGGATGATGGATACCCTCGAGGAACAGCAGCAGTACAACTGGCAGCAGAAGAACCGCGACACGTTCTACAAGCAGTCGCAAAGTGCCCTCATCGACGTAGAGGAATCTAAGATTCCGTGGTGGCAGACGGAAAGCGCCTACCCGGACAACTGGCTGGAACTCATCAAGCGTCCGGAGCGCCAGATTCCCGGAAGGGGCGGGAAGGACAGCCTGCTGATCAGTGCGCTCGATCAGCCCATCGACGTGGATTTCGATCGTGAACCGTTCCAGCAGGTCATGCAGGCCTTCGCCGACGCCTACAACGTCAACATCATCGTCAACTGGCACGACCTCAAGAATGCCGGGATCGAGGCGGACGCACCGATCTCTCTGAGCCTGCCGAACCAGATCAGCCTCAAGAAGGCCATGACCGAAGTACTCGACCAGGCCGGTGCGGGCGTGGTCGACATCGGCTTCGACGTGGCCGACGGGGCGGTATCGGTGGCTACATCCCAGACGCTGGCCACGCGAACCTACCCGGCTGTCTACGCCGTCAACGATCTGCTGATGGACATCCCGGCGTTCACCGGTGCTCCGGCGTCGGACCTGCGGGACGCCACTCAGCCGACGGTGAAGAAGGACAGGTCCGCTGACCTGCCGTGGCGAGCCGGTGTGGATGACGACGACGATCCAGAACAGGACTTTCAGCGCCATACGAAAGTCCAGGAGCTCATCGGCCTGATCGAGGACACCGTAGATCCCGATTCCTGGCGCGATCGAGGCGGAACCATTGGCACGATCCGCGAGATCAACGGCCAGCTCGTCATCACGCAGAACTCGGCCGCCCAGCGACAGATCGGCGGCTTGCTCGACAAGCTCCGCGAACAGCGGGCCATTCAGATCGCCGTCGAAGCCATCTTCCTGACTGTGTCGAACCATTATCTCGAAGAATTAGGCATGGACCTCGACATCGTGCTCAACGGCGGAAACGCCGGGTTCGATTTCCTCGACGAGGGTGGCGGCAGCGTGGCGGTGGACCCCGTCTTGGGGTCGCGGCTCTTGTTACCGCGTACCTTCTCCCGGCTCGGCGAAACCCCCAACGTGCCCGGCATCGGCACGGCGACGGCGTCCGCCAACGCCGCAGTCAACCAGCCGTTCACGCAGGCGTTCCTCGTGCCACAGGCCAACAACGGCAGCGGCGCCAACGGCACGCCGATTCCGATCCTCAGCGGCGTCACGCAGTTCACCAACCCGGCGAACCTGCCTTCGGACATCCCGGGTAGTTTCGCCGGCCAGGCGATCGGCCCGGCACTGAGCATCATGGGAAGCTTCCTGGACAACATCCAAGTCGACTTCCTGATCCGGGCGACGCAGGCGGATTCGCGAACGACCGTCCTGACGGCCCCGAGACTGGTCGTCTTCAACGGCGGCTCCGCGTGGGTCGCGGTGACGCTCCAGCAGAACTTCGTGAGCCAGCTCCAACCGGTCGTCGCGCAGGGTGCGGTGGCTCAGGCGCCGCAGACGGCGACGATCGACGCCGGTGCCAGCCTCTTCGTCCGGGCGACCGTGACGGCGGATCGCCGGTACGTCATGCTGCTGCTTGCCCCCGGTATCACGCGACTGCTCGATATGCAGACGTTCCCGTTCAGCGGTGGTACCGGCGCGCTGTCGGCCTTCATCCAATTGCCCACCCTCTCGTCCCAGCGAATTCAGACGATGGTGTCGGTGCCGGACGGCGGTACGCTGCTGATCGGCGGCCAGAAGCTGGCAGCAGAGACCGAAGTCGAGGCCGGCGTGCCGATTCTCTCCAAGATTCCGGTGCTCAAGCGAGCTTATACCTCGAGGACGACAGTCAAAGACGAACAGACGCTACTGATCCTGATCAAGCCCAAGGTGCTGATCCACAGCGAGCAGGAGCAACTGTCCTTCCCGTCGTTCACGCAGCGATAGGGACCCGAAACGCGAATACAGCACCCGTCCGGCACGTTGTGCCGGGCGGGTGTTTTTTCATGCGCGGCGCGGATAACATGACGCACCTGAACTGAACCGATGAGTCCCGGGAACACCACACCATGGCTAGCCCACGAACCGTGAACACACGCCGATCGACCGCGTGCGGATACCTGTTGTCGACCATGCTTCTCGGCGCGCTGCTCGGCACGCCGGCGCTCGGCCAGCGCCCCACCGTCCCAGGGCGCGACACGGGCCCGCGCGAAGAGTCCCCGCGGCGCATCGGAACCGTCAAGCCTCGCGATTTCGCCGACGGCGTCCGGATCGACTGGACCACCAAGACCGTGGAACTCGAAGCACAAGTCGTCCTGCAATCCGGGCCGCTCGAACTCTTCGCCTGCTCGCCGGGCACGCGCGAGCATGAGAGCGTCGTGATCGTAAAGGCACGCCCCACGCACATTTACCAGGCGATGGGGCTCGTCGGCTTCGAACCCGGCTCGCCGATCCGATATGACAAGGCGAAAGACCGCGTCCTGCCGCCGGAGGGCGACGAAGTCGAACTCCTGGTCCAATACGAAGCCAAAGGCAAGCAGATCGTGGTGCCGGCCTGGCGCTGGATGGTCAAGGCTAACGACAACGAGGCCTCGCCCGAGTCCTTGCGCTGGGTGTTTGCCGGCTCGCGGCGGATCGAAGGGACGAAGCTCGCGGCCGAGGTCGAGGGCACCGTCGCGTGCGTCGTCGATTTCTCGAGCGCGCTGATCGCGGTCGACACACCCCACACAGCCGACAACGAAGCCCTCTGGCTCATGGCGAACAGCAAGGAAGTACCGCCCGCCGGCACGTTCTGCACGCTGCTCATCCGCAAACCGGGCGTGGTGGCGATCAAGGTCGAGCTCAGCGACAAGGGCGTCATGAGAATCGACGGCAAGCACGTGAACGCGGATGAGATCGCCGCTCGGTTCACAGCCACGGTGGCAGCGGGCAAGCAGGTCACCGTCGTCCTAAGGCCCAAGCCCGACATCGACCCGCTCTTCCTGCGGGACGTCACCATCGCTCTGCGCAAGGCGGGTGTGCCGCGCGAGGCGATCGACATGCAGCCGCAAGACGCCAAACCCGAAAAACCGGTCAAACCGGCTGCAAAACCCGACGGTGGTTGAGAGATGTCGTCCCGTCGACCATAATGCTCAGCCACATGGACACGACGCAAACGACAAAAACGCCCATGGCAGAAGCCGCCCCCAACCCGGATCGAGACGCGATCCTGCAGCGCGGGCGCGCGGTTCTCGAGGCGGAGGCGGCCGCCATCCAGAACGCGCGGGGACGGCTTAGTGACACCTTCGCCGGCGCGGTCGCGGCCATCCTCCACTGCCAAGGACGTGTGTGCGTCACCGGCGTGGGCAAAGCCGGGCTGATCGGCAACAAGATTCAAGCCACACTGGCTAGCACCGGCACGCTCGCCTACAGCGTTCATCCGGTCGAGGCGCTTCACGGCGACCTGGGCATGGTCCACAACGACGACGTGGTCCTCGCCCTGAGCAAGAGCGGAAGCTCGGAACTCGTCGAGTTGTTGCCGCGACTCAAGGACCTCGGCTGTGCCGTCATCCTTCTGACCGCCAAGCTCGATTCGGGAGCCGCCAAGCACGCGGACTATGTACTCGATATCGGTGACACCGAAGAGGCGTGCCCGCTCGGGCTCGCGCCTAGCTCGTCGACGGCCGCCATGCTCGCCTTGGGCGACGCCCTGGCGCTGACGGTGATGGAGCTCAAGTCGGTTCAGCCGGAACAATACGCCAGCTATCACCCCGGCGGGGCGCTGGGCCGATTCCTCATGAAGACGGCTGAGATCATGCGCACCGGGGCGAACTGTCCGTCCGTGCCGCAGACGGCCACGTTGGCGCAGTGCAACGAGGCCATCCTCTCAGCGCCGATGCGCGCCGGAGCCGCTACCGTGGTCGACGGCGACGGCAAGCTGGTCGGCATCGTCACGCAGGGCGACTTCTTCCGTCTGTGGCGGCAGGACCACAGCCCGGATCAACCGGTCACCGGCCTGATGACGCACGACCCGAAGCACATTCGCCACGACGCACTCGTCATCGATGCCCTCAAGCTCATGCAGAAGCACAGGATCGACGAGCTTCCGGTGGTCGACGCGGAGCGGAAGGTCGTCGGTTTGATCGACATCCAGGACCTCATCGCCCGCGGCTTCACCGTTTTCGACACCGCATAGCCGAGAAGATTCAACGAATGCGACTATCGATCATCATTCCCGTCTATAACGAGGCCGACACGCTGGAGGAGATCCTCGGGCGCGTCATCGCCGTCGACGTCGGTATGGAGAAGCAGCTCGTCCTGATCGACGACGGCTCGAAGGACGGCACGCGGGAGGTCTATCCCAAGCTCAAGGAGCGCTGGCCCGAGGTAGACATGTCCATCAAGCTCATGGATGTCAACCGTGGCAAGGGCGCGGCACTCCGCGAGGGGTTCGCGATGGCCACCGGCGACATCCTGCTGATCCAGGACGCCGACCTCGAGTACAATCCGGAAGACTACGGCATCCTGCTCAAGCCGCTGACCGACGACATCGCCGACGTGGTCTACGGCTCGCGCTTCCGCGGCGGAGCGGCCCACCGCGTCGATCGCTTCTGGCACATGGTCGGCAACCGCTTCGTCACGCTGCTGTCCAACATGGCGACCGATCTGAACCTCACCGACATGGAGACCTGCTACAAGGTCTTTCGGCGCGAGGTGATCGACGGCGTCAAGTTCCGATGCAACCGGTTCGACTTCGAACCGGAGTTCACAGCCAAGGTCGCCAGGCCGAGCAAGTCGGGTCAGCACTGGCGCGTGTACGAGGTGGGCATCAGCTACGCAGGCCGCAGCCACGACGAAGGTAAGAAGATTAGCTGGCTCGACGGCTTCCCCGCCCTCTGGGCGATCATCAAATATCGGTTCCTAGGGTGACGGGCACCTAGTTTCCCCGCTCCTTCCGTCCTGAGCCGCAGGCTTCAGCCTGCGCGGCCGTCAGCTTTCAGCTCACAGCGATCAGCCAGAGGGTGTTCACGCCGGGTGCCACTGGCGGTCCGCCCGCCAGTGTATTCTGCCCGGCGATCACGGATCCGAGCAGTTGGCGGTCTCCCCGCCAAGCTCGATGCTCGCCCAGTCCGGTTTGGCGTTACCATCGCCTATCATCCGACGCAGCGTATTTCGTACAAGCTCCCTCGCCCATTCCAGTGTCTCGACATCCTTTGCCTTGAGGTCTAGCCGCCCGTTGTGTACTGCGTTTGAGCACAGCCCGTAGGCGGTTTTGATCTTCTTCCTGGTGTCTTCACGCGCGTTTAGGTCCCCACCGGTGAACATAGCCGCGCGAAGGGCAAGCCGATAGGACAACTCTCCGGAGGTGTTGTCGTTCAAGAATAGGGACTCGAGGGCAACGCGAAGGTCAATCGCGCCCTGTGTCCAATCGAAGCCGGCAGCACATTCGTTGAGCTTCTGCATAGGTATGCGCAGATGGTCCTGGGACGCTGGATCGAGTGCCCCGAAGCTGTCGAGCAGCGAACGGGCGACTTGTGCCTCAACAGGTATCAACGGCGGCGCAAGAGGGCTCGGCGTCCGATATGAATGAAGACGCCACACGAACCAATCGTGATTGGGGACATCATCGCCTGCAACCAACGGCGTTGCGATCGCCTGAACTCCGCATCCATCTCTTCGTACGAGCGTAAGACATAGCCGTGCGTCTTCCAGTGTCCGGCGCATCTCATCCAAGGCTGAACCGTCGAAGCGTTTTCGCTCTTCACTTCCATCGGTTTGGGATCGATGCTCCTTCGTAAGCTGGAGATCACATACTAGCGCACTCGAATTGCTCGCGTTTGGAAGTAGAGTGCGGCTGCCACCTGCCAGAGCCGCGGCGAGGCGTTCATTTGGAACGTTGTGCGCCGGCACCAATCGAGTACCGTTCGCAAGAACGTGCTCCGCATCGACGGGGAGGCCTGACAACACCATGACTAGATGTGCGTCAAAACGGTCTTCCCCGATGTATCGGTCGAGTTCCTCCACCGTCTGTTTTGCGCCGACGGTCATCGCTCGCTCGACCATCCAGTTGGCAAGGTCGTCGCGTCCGAAGGCCGAGGCTGAGGGACCTACCACCTGTAGCGTGCCGTCGAAGAGTTGAAGGGAGTCGGCTTCTCGAACGTCTGTCAGGAACGCCTTTCCCTCTTCGGTTTCGCGCCAAGCCGGTGGTTGGAACGGATCGCGAGGATCTTGAGCTGGCTCGGAAGTGGCCACAGCCTGGGCGAGCGTCTCGGTGATTGCATCTTTGTTATTCAATGGAGATGCTCCCAGGGGATCCGCCGTCGTCCGCTTCAGCTACCCTCGGATGCCGGTCGGTAGCAGCTGCCCGTCGGCGGCGGGCATGAACGCCAGCTGTTCGCCGCCGACACGCTGGCGCCATTGACTCGCTCGCATGGACTAGCACTGCGGCTCCACTTCTTGGCTTTCCAGTTCATCGGGATAACGTAGACCCACGCGGGAGCAACCAGTTTGCCGCATGACCGACCCCTGCCAAGCCGTCTGCCAGTATGCCACTGCAGCCGGAAACCGACAAGTACGGCGTGGCCGCGCAGGCTGAAGCCTGCGGCTCGGGTTGCGATCGCATATAGCGTCGGGTGTCACTGGCGCCGGCGCGCCGGGACCCGCCAGTGTGTTGCGCATGCAACGGGCGGGACCGGCTCTACGCCGATCCCGCCCGTGTCGGATTCACCAAGTAAGCCGCCGTTGATCACCGACCGAACGACGACCCAATCAAATCACTGGCTACCTGCAGCGTCCGTTGTTCTTGCACGTTCCGGAGCAGCACTCCGCGCCGGTCGAGCACGAGCCGTTCTTGGGCGTACATGCGTCACACGTGTCGGTGCCCTCGTTGCAGGTCTCGCCCGATCCGCAAGGATCGCCGGTCGAACTGCAACCGGCTGACGCGCTGCAGTACTCCGCACCGTTGCAGAACTGGCCGTCATCGGAGCAGTTCGCGTCGTTGGCTACGTTCTCGCAGAAGCCACCGACGCAATCATCATCCGTACACGCCACGCCGTCGTTGCAGTCGGCGGGCGACTGGCACGAGCAGTCGATCGCGCAGTTGTTGCCGTCCTCACTGCCTTCACACGTGCCGTCACCACAGCAGGAGCCCGCAGCCGGGGTGTCGGTACACGACCAGCCGCCGCTGCTGCAGGACGAATCACTGCACGAGCGCGGATTCTGTCCGTCGCCGTCGCCGCAGCAGAAGCGGTTCGCCGGCTTGCCGCCGGTCCTGCCGTTGCAGTCGGCCGCACAGGATACGCAGTCCTCGCCGTCGCCCGCCTCGCAGATGCCGTTGCCGCATGACGCACCCGAGCCGGCAAAGCAGTCGTTCGAGCAGTTGTTGCAGTCCTCGCCGCCGTCGCACGTGCCGTTGTTGTCGCAGACGCAGGTTCCCGCGCAGTCACTCGGACAATTGCACTCATCCTCGCCTGATCCGCACGTGCCATCGCCGCAGAAGCCCGCGCCAGGCACGAGCGTGTTGACGGTGACAGCACCCGTGCCGCCGGCGTCGAGCCAGTTGCTCAGCCGCGTCGAGTTGGAGCCACCACCCGTCCACGATACCGAGATTCTGCCGTACCAGTCCGATGTCTGGCTCGAACAAGAGGCATAGCCGCCGTGCAACTGCCCGATCACGCGATGGTTCGGATCGAATAGTGGCGAACCCGACGAACCGCCTTCGGTCGTGCCGAGATCCCAGTCGATCACGCGGATGTGCGTACCGTTGCCGGGCACCGTGTTAGAGAGATAGCTCGTCGTCGTAGTGGCGTCGTTCTCGAAGCTGATGCGCTTCTCGTCGACGCTGGGATGGTGGATGGCGATGGCGCCACTCGCATCGGCGCTGGATCGACTCCAGCCGGCAAACGTCACGCCCCACGCGGGATCGGGGTCGCTATCCATCTCGACCAGCGTGAAATCGGACGCGCTGTACTCCGACCGGAAGAACGAGCCGGACTGCCAATCGCTCAGGCTACCGTTCGGGTTGCCGCCGCAAGTGGATGTCTCATAGTTCCAATACGTCACGAGCGATCCGGCATTGTTCGAACGAATGCCGCAATGGTAGGCCGTCATGAAGTAAGGCGTCTCGTCCTCGGCGGTGTTGTTCACCATGAAACCGGTGCAAAAGAGGCTGCCGCCCGTCGATATGACGGCGACGGACGGAATCTCGTCACGCCAGCCGTCTCCCTCGGGGCAGACGACATCGATGTTGCACGAGCCGGACTTGTCACCGCCGGCCTTGCCGAAGCCGCGATAGCCCACGTTGAGGGATGTAAGCTCGATATCGAGTGCGTCGCGCTCTGTGGCCGGTAGCGTCACTTCGACCACGACCTCGTCCGCCTCGACGATCGGCGACCAGAACTCACCGTGCGCCGCGTTGTCGGCCGCCGTCACCGGGCGGATCACCTGACTGAAGTCCGACGCGTAGATCATCATCTGTGCGCCGTCGGGCATGAAGAAGTGCGTGAACCCGAGGTTCAGCGACTTGGCACCCGGCGAAGTGACGCGCAGCCGCCATACCAGCGTGCTGTCGTCGAGTTGTTCCCACAGGCCGTCGGTTTCCGGTGTGAGGGAGGTAGCGTTGGGGATGGCGAATCGCGGTGCCAAGCCTTGTCGGGCTCGCACCTCGTCCTCCCGTGTGACGGCAGCGATGTCGACCGCTGGCGCGGCGACCGAGGGCACCGCCTCCAGTGCAGCCAACACGTCGGCCTGGCTCTGCGCGGTTGGCTGAACGCCCGCCGCGCCGGCCATGGCCGGTAATAGCAATAAGGCGACACCCACGGTCAAGACGAGCTTCGGTTGCAGATACTTGTCCATTCGCATGTTCCGATCCTCCTTAAAGTAAATCGAACGCTCTCGACATGCCCAAGCGCTATGAAACGACTCGCCCTAAGCCGTTTCCCGGTTCTTGCGCGCCAAACCAGCGGCGCAGCATGCATCGCTTGCAAGAGGTTCAGCGAGCGTGACGCGCCGCGAAGTGACGAACGTGGATCGCTATCGTAACAAGGTCGACGGGCCCGCGCCAACGAAAACCCGAGTCGGCGCGTCGGTTTCTCGCCGTTGCCGGTACTTGTTAGGGCGCAGTGCGCCTCCGATCCAACTCGTCCCGGAGGTTCGGCGGAAGGTACAGACCGTCGGCTGCGGGAAGTGACGCCAGCGCGCCGAGCGCCGCATCGAGACGTGTGGCCGGGTCGGCATCGAGATCGACGAAGAAGATCTGCCGCCCCTGCATTGAGCAGAGCCCGCCACCGGAGCCCCCGAGGTGCTCTTGTCGCGCGGTGATGTCAAGACGGGCAAGCAGGTCGAGAATCTCGTCGTATTGGCCCTGGGAAACGGCCATGGATGGGTCCCTTCAAGTGCAAACAGTGTAGCAGCCGATATCTCAGAACTCCAGACAACCGAGCGACACCACCAACACGGACACCAAGTACATGCGCGTACAACTTCCCGAACGAATTCGACCCGCCGCCTCGTCCGCGGGACGGCCCGTATCCGCCGGTCCCGTCGAGGACTCGACGCCGGCGGCACCGGTCGTGCCTTTCGCTTCGAAAGCACCCGCCACGCACGCAGCACCCGCGGTCGAGACGTTCCTGACCGATCTCGAGAACCAACTCAACGAGTTGCGAGGTCAAGTAAGGCAGGCTCAGCAGCTCGCCAGCCTCGGCACAGCCGCCGCCACGCTGGCCCACGAAATCAGCAACCTGCTAACGCCGATCGTCTCCTATGCCGATTCGGCGCTGCGAACCGACAATCCGCAACTCCGTGAAAAAGCCCTCACCGTCACGCTGAAGAACGCCAAGATGCTCGTGGCGATGTCGGGGCGCATTCTCGAAATCGGGGCGGCTAAGCCGGCGCACCGCGAACTCGTACCGGTTCGGCAGGCGGCTGTCGACGCGGTCGAGAGCCTCGGACGCGATCCTGCCAAGGACAGCATCACCTTTTCCAACAACGTCGATGAGGACACGGTCGCCTGGTGCGATCCGCTTCAGATCCGCCAGCTTCTGTTCAACCTGTTCCTCAACGCACGGGATGTGATGGCACCATCGCATGGTGGACGGCTGAAGGTCGATGCGACCGTCGAGGGTCAGCGCGTGACGATCGAGGTGACGGACACGGGCGGCGGCATCGAGCCGGAACGCCTGCCGCACGTTTTCGACCCGCTGCACTCCTCCAAGGCCAACGATGCCACCGGCAAGGCACGGTGCAAGGGCCTCGGGTTGGCACTCTGCCGTGACCTGGCTGAGGAGAACGGCGGCACGATCACCGTCTCCGCGGAGCAAGGCGTCGGCACGACGTTCACGATCACGTTGCCCACAGCCGACCCGAACGGGTAGCACGCCCACGGCACTGGTGGACGAGCCACCAGTGGCACCCGACGTGCTCTCCGTTCCTCCCCCCTTGCCAAGGGGGGAAAGAGAGGGGTCTGACTTGGGACGGACGTCATGGGCAAACTCGTTTGCCCGTTCTCGTCCCGGGTGCTTCACGGGCACGCTGCTGCTTGACCATGCCACATTGAAACAGGCCGATAGCCCCCGCCGACCGGTTCTTACAGACCTCTACAATCGTCACCGCGAGTTATAAGCGACACGACGGACAGCGTGTGGTCTAATGAAGGTACAAGAGGAGGTACCGAAAATGGACATAAACAGCTTGTTGTTCGTCGGCTTCAATCGGAAAGTAGGCGCCCTGGACCGCGTGACGGGCCAGATCGTTTGGGAATGGCAGGCGCCGAGCGGCACGGGTTTCGTGTCGCTGTTGCTCGACGGCGATCGCCTCATGGCGGCTGTGCAGGGCTACACCTACTGCCTCGACCCGCGGACCGGCGCGCAGCTCTGGATGAACCCCATGAAGGGCTTCGGCTACGGCGTCACATCGCTCACGAGCGTGCGCGGCGCGTCAACCCATCCGAACCTGGGGGCCAGCGCGGCCCAGCAGGCCCAGTCGACCGCGGCCTCGTCGGCAGCCACGACCTCGACGATGTAGGGCTGCAAGCAGAAGCTTGATGGAAGAGCAAGCGAATCCCACTACAAGCGCCAGCGCCACGGTCGACGACGATCGCGCCTGCGCCCGCTGCGGCTATAACCTGCGCGGGCTCTCGCCCGACGGCCGCTGTCCGGAGTGCGGTGCGCTTGTGGCTCGTTCGTTGCACGGCAACTTCCTGCGGTACGCCGATGCGGATTGGCTCGAGAAACTACGCCTCGCGACGCGCGTCAAACTCTGGAACATCGTCCTGTCGTTGTTCCTCGGCATTGGCGTCGGGATACTGGTTGGGGGGTTGCCGCGGGAGATCAAGCTGCTCGTCGCTTCGGCCGCGGCACTCGTGGGCGTGTGGGCATCCTTTCTGATCACCACGCAGGAGCCACGGATCGCGCTGAAGGAAGACCCTGTCACGTGGCGCCGAGCCATCCGTATCTGCGTCTTCGGAGGCGCTGCCGGCCACGTGATGAGCGATTTCAACAGTACGACGGCTCCCAGCGTCATGCTTCAGGTCCTTAGCGCAGTGGGGGTCCTCGTCGGTGTGTTCGCGATATTCGGCGAGTTGCTCTACCTTTGCCGATTCGCAAAGCGGATTCCGGATTTGCCGCTCGCCAAGGCCACGCGAGCCATGATGTGGAGCCTGGCCATCGCCGTCGGCTTGATCATCATCGCCGTCATCGGCGCACTGGCTCGCGGCACCATCCAAACTGCCGTGGCCACGCTGCCACGGCGACGGCCCACTGTTGGCGGGCTTACCTTTCTTACAGACGACTTTGTGTGCGTCATCGGGGTCGCATGGCTTGTCTTCTCAGTCTGGTACATTCAAACGTTGCTGAACTACAAAAAAGCCTTCACCGATGCGGCGACCCACGCACGGGCCATCGGCGAAACGCCGCAATGCCCCGCGCTGCCGGGTGACCAACCGGAATAGAGCTATGACGGACCCGACCGACACCAACGTGAACCCCGCAACAGGCGTCCTCGTCGCCGCGACCGTCGCCGACGATCACGACTGCGCTCATTGCGGATACAACTTGCGCGGGCTGCCGGTCGACGGCCGCTGCCCCGAGTGCTTCACGCCGGCTGCGCGTTCGCTGCACGGCAACTTGCTGCGATATGCCGATGCGGATTGGCTGGACAAGCTCCGCCTCGCGACGCGCGTCAAGCTGTGGAACATAGCGCTGTCGTTGTTCCTCGGCATCGGCATCGGGATACTGGTCGCGATGGGGCTGCCGAAGGAGACCACGTTACTCGTCAGAGTAGCTGCGGTCGTGGTGGGCGTGTGGGCGTCGTTTCTGATCACCACGCAGGAGCCGCGCATCGCGATGCGGGAAGACCCGGTGACGTGGCGCAAGGCCATCCGCATCTGCGTCATCGGAGGTGCCATCGGCGAGGTACTCAACGAGGTCAACAGAGTCGTGACGCCGCCCCTGAGTCTTCAGATCATCGGTGGGGTAGGCGCTCTGATCGGTCTGGTGGCGATCCTGGGCGAACTGCTCTACCTGAGCCGGTTCGCTCGCCGGATTCCGAACGAACGCCTCGCCGTTCACACGCGAATCGTCATGTGGGGCATCACCATCGCAACCGGGCTCTTCACCATCGGCGCCCTGGTTGGCGCCTTGTGGGGCATCAGCCTGACGGGCGGCCCCAACACCATGGGTCAATCGTCCCTGGCGCCATTCATCATCGTCACGATCGGCCTTGCATGCGTGGTCATCGTGGCGATGCTCGCCTTCCTGGTGTGGTACATCGTTCTGTTGGTGAAATACCGGAACGCCTTCACCGAAGCGGCTGCCCATGCACGAGCCATCGGCGACCGATGGGGATCGCCGCCGGCTGAGTGACGGAGTTCGAGAGATGACCGAACCGATCGACACAAGCGCGAATCCCGTAACGACCACCGCGAGCAGTGCCACCGTCGCCGACGACCACGCCTGCGCTCACTGCGGTTACAACCTGCGCGGACTCTCGTCCGAGGGTCGCTGCCCGGAGTGTTTCACGCCCGTGGCTCGCTCGCTGCACGGCAACCTCCTCCGGTACGCCGACGCGGATTGGCTGGAGAGGCTTCGTTTCGCCACCGTCGTGAAGCTCTGGAACATCGCGCTGACACTGCTGTTTGTGATCGTGGCGACGATCGTGGCCGGCGCCGGCCTCCCAGGTGTGATAACGATCATCCTGAGCACGGTGATCGGTGGAATCGGCGTCTGGGCGTCGTTCATGATCACGACGCAAGAGCCGCGCATTGCACTGTCCGAAGACCCCGTGACGTGGCGCAAGGCGGTACGCGTGTGCGCGGTCGCCGGCCTGATCGCAAAGCTGGCCAGTGACGCGAGCGCGGCGCTCGGTGCGGGTGTTGCCATTCAGGCTTCTGCCGCGAGCAGCACGCTGTTTGGTGTCGTGGCGGTGTTCGGCGAGATGGTCTACCTGCGGCGTTTCGCCCTGCGCGTGCCAAACGAGAAGCTGGCAAACGCCACGAGAATCGTGATGTGGGGCCTGACGGTCATGTCCGTCGTGGGAACAGGCATGGTCGTACTGATGCAGTTCTTCGGCCCCGCAGCCATGGTCGGAGCGCCCGGGGGCGCCGCTGGCACCGCGCCAGCGCCCGGTGGCGTGACATTCGCAATGATCGGCTTGGGTTGCGTCACCGGCGCGGCAGGCCTGGTTTTCGGTATCTGGCAGATCGTGCTAGTGGTCCAGTATAAGAACGCCTTCACGGAAGCGGTCGGACATTCACGGTCCATGGCCTAACAACGGTGCTCGGCGACGGCGTATCTCCGGACTCGCAACCTACGGATCACTGCGCGATATGAACCACGGACTGCATTCCATAGGCTTGGCTCGTGCCGCTCCGGGGCGCATGAAGAAGGGCGTGCCGAAGCACGCCCTTCTGTTGGTCTAGCCGATGGATGTGCGCCGGTTAGCGTTTCTTCTTGGCGCCCTTCTTAGCCTTCTTCTTCGGAGCCGCCTTGCGGGCTGACGCTT
>JAJDDX010000304.1 GCA_029260055.1 Phycisphaerae bacterium | reverse complement strand
TCGATTTGATGTTGAAAGCGATCCAGCCGTCCGGCTCGATCAGGTTGTAGGCGTTGGCGAACGCCTCGGTGGGAATGTCCCCGAAACCAAGAGCCGCGACGCAGGTTAGGCAGTTGAATCCATACCCTTCGAGTTCATGTCGAGCGGTCTGATTCAATCGCGTCATGTCCACGACGTGGTAGTTCGCGTAGGTTTCCGGACGATCACGCTGTGTGGCGTCGGCGGCCGCCTCGATGATGTCCGCGCCGACTATGAACTTGACACCCATGCCAGCGAGCTCTTCGCCAACCATGCCGTTTCCGGCACCGAGATCCAGCACTCGCAACGCGGCTGCCTGTTTGCCCGCGGCATTCAGTTCGGCCTCAAAGAGCTTCCGAATCCTGGCCGGAGAGTCGCACTTCAGGATGTCGTAAATGAGGTGTTCGTACAGACCGGGCACGGCGAACAGGTCATCGTAGTCATGGAGCCGAATCTCACGCCACTCGCCGTTCACGCGGACCACGCACCACTCTTCATCCTGCGTGAACGAGAGATCCGCCGGGGGCAGCGCGATTCGAAGGTCGTTGCGCAGCGTGCTTCGTTGTCCAACATGCGTGCTCGTCGCCACGGTCATAGAAGAAGCTCCTTGTGGGTTCGTCAGGGTACTGTTGGCGCTTTCGCGGGAATTGCCGCTGAGTCAGTGGACTCGGCAACGGTCTCAGCCGGCGATATCACCGGCGCCGCCGCTTGGGTGGCCGCATCCAACGGACCAGGTACCAGTAGCGGCGAAGCATCGAGGGACTCCGCGTCCATCATCGCCGCCATGCGCTGCAACGTGGCCAGGATCGTGGTCTGCTCCCACTCCTCCAACCTCGTCAGCTCCTGTCGGAACCGGTCTTGCAGGAGCGAGGGAGCTGCCGCCAGGACACTCTCCCCGTCGCTGGTGAGGCGGACCGTAACGCTTCGCCGGTCCTGCCCGTTCCGGGTTCGATCTACCAACCCTCTCTTCGTGAGGCGATCCAGGATGCCCGTCACCGTTGGCCCGCTAAGATGGACCGCTCGGGCGAGGGTGCCGGTCGAGGACTCGCCCAGGTTAGCCGCGGCTTGCAGGGTCGCTAGCTGCGGTCCGGTCAGCCCATGCTCCTCGGCGAGCCGCCGGGAATGGAGATCGACGGCGCGCATGATCCGGCGAATCGCCGCGACGATCTGGTTTTCCATGCTGAGTGAAGTTCCCATGCTGGGCCTTCCGCGACCGGTACTTCATCCGATATTTACGATCCGACATACTAGGGTGCTATCTATTCTGAGTCAACCGCAGCAACGCATGAAATGGACGCCGTGCGTAATGTATTATCCCGAAAGCATTTGCGCGCCCAATCACGATTAGGCCACACCACCCTTGCCTCAAGATTTCGTTCGTGTGCGAAGCATGTCGGCGGCTGTAGCGCCCGCCTGGCGTTCAACCTGTTCGACGCTTATCATCGCTAACCGTGGTCTCGGGCAGCAGCCGGCCTCGCGACCGGTGGCACGACACTATCGACCGCCCCCCGGTTCACCGCCATTCTCGCCCGAGACAGATGGCCTCATGGCGCTGCGGCGCCGGGTCTCTGCGAGCCCCGATGATTCGACTGACGGACATATCCAAGACGTTCGACGAGGGCCGCAGCTACGCCGTGCAGAACCTGTCGCTCGAAGTTCTAGATGGCGAGACCCTGGTCCTGCTTGGGTCGTCCGGCTGCGGCAAGACCACGACGCTGAAGATGGTCAACCGCCTGATTCAGCCCACTTCCGGAACGGTCACCGTGGACGGTCGCTGTGTGACGCAGCACGACATTCTGCCGCTCCGACGATCCATCGGATACGTGTTTCAGGGGATCGGGCTCTTTCCCCACATGACGGTCGAGCAGAACGTGGCAGTCGTCCCGAAGCTTCTGGGCTGGCCCCTCGACCGCCGAACGATTCGCGCGCACGAGATGCTGTCACTCGTCGAGCTCGATCCGGCGACATACGGACGCCGCTTCCCTCGGGATCTGTCGGGAGGTGAGCAGCAACGCGTCGGCGTGGCCCGAGCCCTTGCCGCCGATCCATCGTACTTGCTGATGGATGAGCCGTTCGGCGCCCTGGACGCTATCACCCGCGATGCCCTTCAACAGGAGCTTCTGCGGATCAAATGCGAGCTGGGCAAAACGATTGTCTTCGTGACACACGACATCTTCGAGGCCCTGACACTGGCAGACCGGATCGCCGTCATGCATGAGGGGCGACTAGAGCAGGTCGGCAGCAAGCGTGAGATCCTGACAAAGCCCGCGAGTGAGTTCGTCAGGAGTCTATTCGCAAAGCCGAAGGCACAGCTCGAGTTGTTGGCCGAGCAATGATGGTTCACGACGACAAACACTGGCTTGCCGCATGGCTGCTTCGTCTCCTGGCGCTGGCCGTCGTTTGCTCCGCTACGACTACAGCGGCGGCTCAGGCGGCGGACACCGTCCGAATCGGATCGAAGAACTTCACCGAACAGGAAATCCTCGCCGAGCTCGTCGCTCAACTAATCGAACGGCACACCGATCTGCGCGTGGAGCGGACGTTTGGCCTTGGTGGGACCGGTGTTTGCCACGCGGCCCTGCTTGCCGGCGAGTTGGACATCTACGTCGAATACACGGGCACGGCGCTCCTCGATGTGCTGAAGCACGAGGGCCGTACCAACGCGGACGACGTGTACCAGATCGTCGCGAAGGCATACCGGGAGCAATTCGAACTGGTATGGCTGCCGCCGATGGGCTTCAACAACACTTATGCCATGACAGTACGAGCTTCGCACGCTGACGAGCACGGCTGGCAGGCGATCAGCGACCTTGCCAACCTCGCCGACCGGCTCTCAGCGGGATTCACCGCCGAGTTCATGGAACGCCCAGACGGCTATCCCGGTCTCCGCCGCGCGTATGGCTACGACTTCGGGCAAACGGCTGACCTCGATCCGGGCCTGATGTACCAAGCTCTAGCCGATGGTCAGGTCGATGTGATATGCGCATTCGCTACGGATGGCCGCATCGCCGCGTACAACCTGCGTGTCCTGCGGGACGACCGTTCGTTCTTCCCACCGTACGATGCAGCCCCGGTCATCCGCAGTGCGCTGCTTCGCGATCATCCTGAAGTCCGCGACGCGCTGGCTGCGATCGCCGGGACCATCAGTGATCAGACCATGCGCAGACTCAACTACGCGGTTGACGAGCTGAGAAGAACTCCGTCGAGCGTGGCCGGCGAGTGGATCGAGTCGCGAGCCGTGGGCATCCCGCAATCAACGGCGAGTGCCACGACACCGCAGACGGGCGACGTGGTGGGATTCTGGACAATGGTATCGACGCGGCGGGCGGAGTTGTGGCAAAAGGTGTTAGAGCACCTTGGCCTGACAGCCCTGGCGATGGTGATCGCTATTTTGATCGGCGTGCCGACGGGCATCCTCATTCACCGTCACCGGGCTGCGGCGCCTATCGTACTGAGTGCGACGGAGATCATGCAGACCATCCCGAGCCTGGCGATGCTGGCTTTCCTCTTCGCGGTCTACGGCATACTCGGCGCGACGCCGGCCGTCACCGCTCTCGTGCTCTACGCGCTACTGCCGATCGTGGTGAACACCTTTACCGGATTGAAGGAGTTGTCCCCCGAGCTCATCGAGGCCGCCGATGGCGTAGGCATGTCCGGCGGGCAGCGACTCTGGATGGTCGAGTTGCCGCTGGCGCTGCCCATGATCGTCGCCGGCATCCGCACGTCGACCGTCTGGACGGTCGGCATAGCCACGCTCTCGACGTACATCGGCGCCGGCGGCCTGGGCGACTTCATCAGCCGCGGTTTGTCGCGGAACGATCCGTGGCTAACCCTGCTCGGAGCCGTCCCGGCGGCTGTCATGGCGGTGACACTCAGTCTGGCGATCCGGCTCGTCGAGCGACATTTGCGACAGGCTTAGCAAGTAGGGTGCGGTTCCACCGCACCAATCCCTGTTCGTCACGATAGCATCGTCCGAATCGGTGCGGCAAGCCGCACCCTACGTGACTATCCACATTGGCCGAGTACGAGAAGTTGATGAAGAGGTGAGGCAAGTCCTGATCCCGCCGGTCGGCGGAGCAGTATTGCAGCGGGGGTACGGGCGCGTGTACGGACCCGGGCATGCATGCGGGCGGCCACCGGACGCACCGCCGCTCTTGAGGGCTCTGGTCCATGTTGGCCACCGTGATGATCGGGCGCGAGCAGTCGTGTCAGCTTCGATCTTGGCCGAGATATAACCGAAAGTTGTGGATGACGGTGTAAAAAAGGCGGCGTACCCTCGGTGTCGTGTTCAGCGATACCGATGCCAACGTGGCAGAAAGGAGTACGCCCCGTGAACGAGCCTACCGTCCCTGCGCTGGAACTTCCAG
>JAJDDX010000303.1 GCA_029260055.1 Phycisphaerae bacterium | reverse complement strand
GCACCCCCTTACCGGACCCAGCCGAGTACGTGGTAGCGGGCCTCGACGTCGACATCGTAACCTACGAGGTTCTTCACGCATATGAAGTACTTGGCCAGCGTGTCGGTCTGCCGCGCGACCGTGACCTTCCATTCAATCTGGGCACCGGCATCCCGCGGGGGATTCGTCGGCATGACGGTCCAATCCACATGCCAGTACGCGGGCCAGCTATGGGTGAACCAGCACTTTGTTCTTCTGGCACGGACCTTGCCGCGGAACTGAACACCGAGCCATGTCCGGCTGGACTCGAGGTTGGGATACATCGCCCGCACCGCCGCGATGTCGCCGGCGCTCAGGCCGTTTCGTTGACCAATCGTGACGCCCGACTGCGTTGGCACGATCGTGGGCTGGCCGTTCCGGCTGAATGCGTTCCTGCCGTAATGCATGATCGAGCCGTAGTCGTATCCGCCCAGGTCATCACCATCCGTGATGTGCTGGTTGAAGTTGTGTTCACGTCCCGGCTGGATATTCGCATAGTTGATTGTGACAAAAGAACCGCGGTCTTCGCGGCTCTGCTCGTGCCAGAGGCCGACTGCGTGCCCGATCTCGTGAACGGTTGCGCCGAAACCGCATCCTCCTGCGAGCCCGATGCTCTGCCTGTTGCCGCGCATGCCGACTTGGGAGAAGCACCCCGTGGCCTTGATGAACCTGACGTAGTTCGCGTCTGCGGGCCGGCGCGGCTTCAGGCGGATCTTCGTCTTCTGGTGCCAGTGGTTGATCGCGTTGGTGATATGCGTCCTGTTTGCGGACGGCATGTCCGAAGCAATCTCGAAGGGTACCTTTCCACGCGGCCAGCGGAAGCGCTGCCCTGTGATTCCCACACCATGGACCACCTCCGTCGGCGCCTCAGTCACGTCCAGGGCATCGGCGTCGGCCCCGGCACGAATCTGGTTGGCCACATCTTCCATCTCTGCCGCCGTCCCCAGGATGATGCAGCCTTCGAAGACGGCCAAACCGTCGACCACCGCGTACTCAATTGGCTTGACGCCGAATGTTACGCCGCGAACAAAGCCCTTGCGGACATCGTCGCTCTCCAGCATTGGACCACAATCACACATTTGCAAGTCTCCTTTGGAAGGTGCACGTTCACCGTCATCCCTATGGCTGCCCGCGGCACACCGCAGTCCGGATTCCGACTGCCTCCGTGCCACGTGTTCAGCCACGCCGCCATATCAAGCAACCCAGAAGGGTCGGCCCCCGTCGCGTGCGCCGCCGCACTCGATCAGAGATGCCGCCGCTCACCCGGGATCAGTTTCAGCGCGTCTCAAGAAGACGTCCCATTCGAGAAGAACCCGTCTGATTACAGATGTGTGGCGAAGACCAAGTATCCGTCGCTGCGCGGAACACTACATGCCAACCAATGGGCCCGCATCGGGGAATACCCTGATTTGACGGGGAAGTTTCTAGGCCGATCGACTGTCGGACTGTGCCGCCTCACGCCGCGTGGGCGATGCGTGGGGCGTCTCGGTGCGCAGCGGCACGGCCGAAGGTACGAGTGGCGTCGGGTCCCCACTGCAAGGGCTTGGAGACAGCCCGGACGTAAGTCGAGGTGTTTCCTGCGCTTGCATCAAATCCCGCTGTCGAGCGTCAGGCGGCAGGTTGGGGATCCGTTGCGGTAGCCACGGAAGTCGCGTCCGCGATCGTACCGTCCTTGGCCTGGGCAGGTGTCCAACTCGTCGCCGAGCGCCGTCGTTAGCATCTCCGCAGCCTTTCGGTAGGAAGTGCTTCCACTCGATCAGCCAAGACCTCACCGTCCGTCTCGGCCCCTTGGGAAACGTCCGTGAGCCCCTGGTTCACAGTAGACACGCGCGCAGATCATGCCGTCAGAATCGAGCCCTCCGCGAAATCCCGGGTTAAGCCGTTCTTAGCGCCACGTTAACATTCGTTGGGTACAATGGTGGCGTGCCGATGTTCGGCGACACGCTTTCGACGGGCGTACTATGGCTGACCAAAAGGACATTCTGATCGTCGAAGACGAGGCGGACCTGGCTGAACTGGTCAGGTTCAACCTCGAACGCGAGGGGTACGCTTGTCGCTGCGCAGGCGACGGCGCGTCTGCCCAAGAGCAGATCCGTCACGGCGTGCCGGATCTGATCGTGCTGGATCGGATGTTGCCGGGCACGTCGGGCGACGAACTGGCGGCGCGCGTCAAGGGGGACGCTCGCACGGCGGCTGTACACATCATCATGCTGACGGCCAAGGCCGATGAGGCCGACGAGTTGGTCGGCTTTGCACTGGGCGTGGATGACTACGTCACGAAGCCGTTTTCGATGAAGAAGCTCGTAGCGCGCGTCGGTGCGGTGCTGCGTCGAGGCGGCGGTGAGGAACCGGTGACCGGACGGCTCGCCGCTGGGCGGCTGGTGCTTGATCCGGAGCGCCACGAGTTGACCCTGGACGGCGAGGCGGTGCCGACGACGACCACGGAGTTCAAGCTTCTTGCGGCGTTGATGGCTTCGAAGGGGCGTGTGCTCAGCCGTTCGCAACTCATCGACGCCGCGATGGGTAGCGATGCCGTCGTCACGGATCGAACGATCGACGTGCATATTACGGCTTTGCGCAAAAAGCTCGGCGGCAAGTCCGGTGAGACCAAGGCGGCTGATTGGATTCAGACCGTTCGAGGCGTGGGATACACGTTTAGACCGCCCGCGGCATAACGTCTACAATCCTCTCTTATCATGAGAACAGGTCGCTTCTTTTGGAAGCTTTTCATCGGCGCGACGGGCCTTCTCGCGCTCGCGATTCTCTCGAGCGTGGCCCTGATCCTGGCTGAGTTCGACAAGTTCTATCTCGATGACGTGTCGGCCCAGTTGCGGTCCTACGCGATGGGCCTGGCGGAGCGATTCGGAGACGACGTTGACCTTCCGGGGGCGCACGATCTCGACGCGGTCGCCAAGGAGTTCGGTGCCGGTGGGCTGGACGGCATCCGGATCACCTTCATCGCCGCCAACGGGACGGTGCTCGGCGATACCGAGGCCATGCCGGCGACGATGGAGTCGCACGCGGATCGGCCGGAGGTCCGGCAAGCCTTCCGTGAGGGCTGGGGCGAGAGCACGCGACGGTCGAGCACGGTGTCGCGTGCCTTGAAATATGTCGCGCTGCGCGTCGGGCCCGATTCCGCTCCGCGCGGCGTCATCCGCGCCTCGATGCCGGTTCGGACCATTGGCGAGCGGAGTCAGTCGACGCGCCGCCTGGCGTGGCGCATCGCCGTCACGGCGATCGTGGCAGCCGCGTGTCTCGCCCTCGGGTTGGCGAAGCTCTGGGCACAGCCCATCGCTCGCATCACCGCTGCCGCGCGAAGTCTCTCGCGCGGTGATCTTTCCTCCCGGATCGAGGTGACGGGCCGCGACGAGACGGCTTTGTTGGCCCGCTCGCTCAATCGAATGCGCGAGCGGCTCGCCGCCCAACTCGAGACTATCGATCATCAGCGGCGAACGTTCGAGTCGTTCGTGTCTCAGCTCAGTGAGGGCGCGATCGTCGCCGACGCCGACGGGCGCATCATTCTCGCGAACCCCGAGGCGCGGCGTATGCTCCGCCTGGGCGACCCATCCGACGGGAAGGCCGGTGTGGGTCCGGCTGTCGAAGCCTACGTCCCCCAGCCCGTACTGCAGAGGCTGCTTCAGCCGTCGTCGGAGCACACGCCGGACATTGAGGAGGCCGACCTTCAGATCGACGGTCCGGAAGGCACCATGTCGGTGCTGGCGAGGGCTTCGGATATCGCCTTGCCGAGACTCGACTCGACACGGGAAAGCGAAGTCGCGGCACCACCGATCGGACGTCTGGTCGTGCTGACGGATGTTACGGAGTTGGCCCGTACCATCCAGATCAAGACCGATTTCGCCGCCAATGCATCGCACGAGTTGCGAACACCGCTTTCAGCCATTCGAGCAGCGGTGGAGACCCTGCATTCGCTCGACGCGATCCGGGATGCCCCTGATGCCGCCAACTTCATCGAGGTCATCGAGCGTCACAGCGTACGGATGGAGGAGATGGTCGGTGACCTGCTCGAGCTCTCGCGGGTGGAATCGAGCCGCTCGAGGTCGGATAGCTTGATGCTGCGCACCGCCGAGGTCTTCGAGGACCTCCGAGCGGGCTACAGCCACGCGGCGTCGGACAAAGCGATCAGTTTGCACATCGCCATCGAGGCGGGCGCCGAATCGTTCTTGGCGAATCCACAATTGCTCAAACTGGCTCTCGGTAACGTAATCGACAACGCGATCCGCTATACCGATCAGCGGGGCACGGTGGAGCTGTCCGCGCGCCGGGACGACGAGGCGATTGCCATCGAAGTGGCTGATGACGGTTGCGGCATACCACCGGAGGACCAGGCCCGGGTGTTCGAGCGGTTCTATCAGGTTCGACGCTCGCGCAGCGGCGCGCGGCGCGGCACGGGCTTGGGGCTCTCCATCGTCAAACACGCCGTAGCGGCCATGGGAGGCACCGTGGAGCTGACTAGCACGGTGGGCGCGGGGACCCGGGTGACCGTGACCATCCCTCCGCCGGAGCGTTCCGACAAGCCGTCTTCGTAGGCTACCGGAGTGTTGAGTCCCGATAATCAGCCTGAAAGCGGGCCGGTAAGAAGCACCCTCCAAAGGGCGTTCGGACCCATCGGGGCCGAACTTGTCAGCTCTGCCGAGCATCCTAAAGTCTCGCGCAACTCCTCGTGGCCCGGCGGCGCAAGATATTCTAGACTTGCTGCGTGGCCGAGCGCCGCTGCCGGTTTCACCCATCCGGACTTGAAGCACCGGATTGACGGGCAGCGTGTCGGCGACGGGGGGGATGAGCATGATGGAGCAAGCACCGATTCGGGTGTTGGTGGCGGACAGTGACCAGTCGACGCGCAAGGATCTGACTTGGCATCTGCAGGATGTCGGCTTTGAGGTTGTGCCGGCTGCCAGCGGTGGCGAGGTCTTGATGCAATGCGAGATCGACCCGCCGGATGTCGTTATCATTGATGTGCGCCTTCCCGATATCGACGGGTATGACGTCTGCAGCCAGCTCCGTCACGAGCCCGGCACCTCCAATGTGCCCATCATTCTGACGACGGCTGCGGTCGACGAGATGACCCAGTCCTACCTCGGCCAGATGGTCGAGTACGCCGGCGGGGATTTCTTCGTCGCCAAACCCTGCGACGTGAACGTGCTCGTTCAGCTTGTCACCGACGCGATTTCGTCGCTTGCGAAGCCTGACGAGGCGGCCCCGACCGGGTTTCCGACGCGTGTGACGTGGCCCACGACGGTGCGCGCCCGGTCGCTGACGGCATACTGACGCGGCGGGGTCAGGTCCCCGAATCCACATCTTCCATCGCCGGGGCGGCAGCCGCATCCGACGCGTCCTGTTGATACCTGTACACACCCAACCAGAGCGCCTCTCCGCACGCCGCGACGAAGAGCAGCGGCACGGCGCACAGGCCGTACGTCAACCACGCCTGTAAGCCCGGCAGCGGCATCCAAAAGCGTGCCAGGCCCAGGGCCGTGGCGAGCAGGATGGCCGGCGGCTCGAGCAAGTTCAGTGCGACGCCCGTTCTTACCCTGAACTTCGTCCAGCCGTCCGCCAGTTGGCTCGGTGCGGCAAAGCGGTCCTCTCGCGTCGACAGGATTCGGAGTCCGATCCCCAGGCTCAATCCCAGCATTGCGACCGCCAGGGCACCGAAGCCGGGCCGGAATCCCGCGGCGACGACGGCTGCAAGCACGAGCGTGTTATTCACGAAGATCGTGGCGGCTCTTGCCCACCACGAGCCGGATCGAAGCCACGGGATGATGATGTGGCTGAGCCACCATGCGATCAGGCGCACGATCGGCGCCGATTCGGCTCGAGCCATCCGCCACCCCGCCAGAACGCCGCCGGTCAGCAGCAAGGCTGAGAGGATCACCGCGGGCCAGATCTCACGTACGAGTGCCCAGATATCGCGATACTGCTCCATGACTCCGCCGGCCGGCCCCGCTGTGGGCCTCGGTGCGCGTTTTCGTCTCGCGGCGCGGTTACGACGGCGCCGTGACGCTCGCACCACGAACGTACCGCTGGGCGGGTCGAATCGCAATCCGCCGGTTCGCGGCTGCGGACCCGGGCGGGGCGGACAAGGGCATTTGTGGATGCCCGCCGGCGGGATACACTGAGGGTGCCGAGCCGTCGCGGCGCGACCAGGGGCGTGCGTCACGGGCCTTCGGCTAAACCGGTGGCCGTCGATGGCAAGGCAAGACCGTCAATTCGATGTGAGAGCGATCTCCGCCCGAGATCCGGATTTCCTGAGCGCCCTGCACTTGGTGTTGGATCTGCCAAGACCGGCCTCGGGCACCATTGAGCCTCAGGCCAAGGACTTGTTGACAAGCGCCAGGCAGGGGTGCGCTGATCTTGAATTGATGCGTGGCGCCTACCGCGCGGGAGAATTGGTCAGCGCTTGCCTGGCGGTCGAAGCGCCGGGGAAAGTGGCGATGCTTCTCGCGCCGAGCGACCTGGCGACCGCCTCGGCGACGCAAGCGACGTACGAGGCGGCCTGTTCGGTGGTTGCGGCTTCCTGGTCACGGTCGATTCAACTGCTCGAGGCGCTGATCTCCCCTGAGAAGCCGGCGCTCGGATCGCTGCTGGCGGATGCCGGTTTTCGGTATCTTACGGCCCTGATTTACCTTACAACACGCGCCCCGCACTGTATGTCCGGACCGCGTCCAGCCGCCGGTCTCAGGTGGGTGAGTTATTCGCCGGAGCATGAGCAGCTCTTCGGCGACATCCTCGATCGGTCCTACGCGCAAAGTCTTGATTGTCCGGAGCTTAGCGGTCTTCGGCCCGCTTCCGACGTGCTCGCCACGCACCGGGCGCGGCGGGAGTTTGACCCGGGTCTTTGGTGGGTGGCGCTCGCCGGTGACGACCC
>JAJDDX010000302.1 GCA_029260055.1 Phycisphaerae bacterium | reverse complement strand
CACCCCACCCGACAACTGCAACAACATTGATATCCGGGTGGTCCCACGCAGCGTCCAGTCTCGCCAACTCTTCCTCGCGCCCAAACAGCTTCTTGCCTGTTCTGGGCAGCCGCGAGACCCTGACATGCTCCGGCGCCCCCGTGTCGAACGCACCCGACACGTCCTTGACGTGGAAGCGCTTCCGAACGGACGCGGGCACTGCGCATTGGTCGAGACAGAACGCCCTGAAGAAGCCATCCGGCCTTCCCAGATCTCGCCAGCGACAGAAGGCTCGGCTAATCTCGCGGCGGACCCAAGCCGATTTGGACGCACTCTCCGACCAGAACAGGTGGAAGACCCTGCACCGCCTGAGCGCACTTTCGATGCGCTGCTCGAAGACGTCCCCGACCTTCAAGCTTTCGGGAGCGAAAAAGCACTGCCGGGGGAAGTCCGGCTCGCGTACCGCGAGCAAGGCTCGCACTCGTACCTCGTCCTCCGAAGCGTAGCTCACGAAATGGTCAGTGTCGGATCCCACTCAACTACTCCGATGACTCCGGCTTGGTGCGACGCCTTGGTCTTTCGAACCGCGCACGGCGGCACCGATGGTAACCGAGCGCGGAAGACCGTGTGGCGGTAGATGGAAGAGACAGCCGCCCGGCAACGAGAGTTTCTGGTTTCTCCGCGGCATCGTCATACTCCGCACGCCTCCATCTTCGTCAGAAGAGACGAGCATCGGCACGCCGGTTTCACCAGCAGCATCTGTACGTCGCCCACATGGCGCTCTAAGAACGCGGCTTCGCAGTAACAAAAATAGAACTCCCACATGCGGATGAAGGGCTCCGAGTAGCCGAGTTGCCGCACCCGTTCGATGTTCTCTCGGAAACGCTCGCGCCAACACTGTAGTGTGGTCGCGTAATGAGGCGTGATCGTCTCCAGGTGAAACAAGTTCAGATCGGTAGATGCCGTTATCTCGTCGCAGATCACGGTCACGGAAGGAAGACATGCACCCGGGAAGATGAACCGCTTGATGAAGTCCGTGCGTCGCCGGGCCCGATCGTACTCCTGATCCGTGATCGTAATCGCCTGCAGCAGCATCATGCCGTCATCCCGCAAGAGACGGCAGCATGTTTTGAAGAACGCATCGTAGTACTGGTGCCCGACGGCCTCGATCATCTCAATGGAGACCAGCTTGTCGTATTGCCCCTCTAAGTCGCGGTAGTCCTTCAGCAGCACCCGAATCCGATCGGTCAGTCCGGCCTGCTTGACGCGCTGGCACGTCCGTTGATGTTGCTGCTTTGATATCGTGGTAGTAGTGACACGGCATCCGTAGTCGCGGGCGGCGTGAATCGCGAAGCTCCCCCAGCCACACCCGATTTCGAGCACGTCGTCCTGCGAGGACAATGCCAACTTGCGGCAGATTCGATCAAGCTTGGCGATCGAGGCCTCGCGCAGGCCGCTATCGCCGTTCTCGAAAATGGCGCAGGAATAGGTTAGCGTATCGTCGAGAAACAACTCGAAGAACTCGTTGCCAAGATCATAATGGGCAGCGATGTTGAGGGCGCTGCGCGCCTTCGAGTTCCTGCGGGGCAAGCGAGAGAATCTGTGCCAGAGCGCCGAGATTCTCGCCGCCCCACCCTCCATCCGCCTCAGCACGGCGCGATTGCGAAGTATGATGCGGACCAACGTGGTGACATCACCACAGGTCCACCAACCCGCGCAGTAGGCTTCCGCCGCCCCAACGCTGCCGCCAAAGGCGACTTTTCGGTAGAAGCGCGGGCTACAGACGTTGATCCGAGCACGCCCCTCCGATGGCGACGAAATGGCTCCATACGCCCTGACCTCCGCTCCGTCACGAAGCTCGATGTGCCCGCGACGAAGTCCCTTCAGTGCATGGTCAAGGATGCGACGAGCCGCTGACTCCAGCAGACTGCGACCTTGCGGTGATGCTGGGACGGTGCCGCCGCGAGTCATGGACCGGTTCGCCTCTCGATGTACGCAAAGTGATGTCGTGTGCCGGAACGGGCACGAAGAAGATCTCGACGGTCACGCGCGCCGGGCCCGAAAACAGGTTTCCCACGACTCCGCCTGTGGAGCACGCATGCCGTGACAGCAGCCATGCCAAGGCGACGCCGTGGAGAAAGCACCGTCGCACGGACCGCGTAGGTGCATAAACAACAACGTTCTCATCATTGCGAAAACTCGGCCATCTCGCATCCGGGTTTACCCTGATATCCGCGGCCCGACCTTGAAGGTGGATCCCCAGACCTACGCCGATTCAGAACGCCGAGCGCCTTGCCAGTAAAGGAGTTGCGCGCTTCGGTCGCTCGCCCCACCGCGGATGCACTACTCAGCGCGTGATTTCGAGACGATCGGCGCGCGGCATCGGCAGATCTCGGCGCCGACCATGTGCATTCGCAACGCGTCCGCGACGCAGCTCGCTGGGAATTCTGGCCCGCCGGGGTCTGTTTGGGGTCAACCACCCCGCACCTCCCGCACACCGCCGACTTCGCCCACCGTACTGCCAGTGTAGCGCCTTCGAGGAGGCGTGTTTTCAGGCCGAAGAACCACGTTCTTGAGACCGTGACGCTGGTTTTCGAAGCGGAGTCTCTGCTCGACACCCAGGAGGTCACAGGTTCGGGTTCCGCGGGGCCCGTTCCCGTAAACCCCTTTTGCTTCAGAGCTTACGCGTCAAGGATTGCGGCTGAATGGGCGAAATCGACCGAAACCGGTGTTCGGGGTCTGAAAAGGCTCTGCCAGCCAAACGCCACGGGGCGACGGGCGCGGCGCGGCGCGCCGCCGACCGCGAGGGCGGCCACTGTAGCGCGATTTACGCGATGACGTGGTCGAGGTAGTCACGAAGGATCGATCCGAACAGGTGTTCCGCGTTTTGGTTCTGCCGGGTTGATCGCAGCGCGATGGCGACCTCTTCGGTACTCATGCTGCCGACGCGCTCGAGGGTTACGCTAGGTTACGCGCCGTCGCGATCACGGATCATGAGCCGCGGGATCTCGCGGCAGACCCGCGGTCGGCCCGGCTTCGCTCGCGACTTCCAGCGTCAGTGCGGATCGAAGCCGTAGCCGTTTCGATTGGCGATGCAGGACCGCAAGCCGCGGCCCAAGCGCGGAATTCTCAGTCGCGAGCTCGGCGCGATCGAGGGGCGGGCCGCGAACTGCAACCACTGTATTCGCAGCCAGTCTATGCGTCTCTCGCGCGTTCGGCACCGTCGAAATCGTGCGCTGAAAGCGTTGCCGCGGCGTGAACGACGTGGAACCTTAAGCCGTTTATTGACCGCCTGTACGGTGTTTTCAGCAAGCACAGCGGCTGAAGAGCATAGCGCGTGTCGTCCGAATCGTCGGTATGGGAACTCCTCTGACGGATCAGGTCCAGCACGTTGGACGGGCTGTCTGGACTCCAAGGCCGATAGAGCTACACTAGTTTTCCCGAGCGGTGGATAGGGCAATGCGGGGACGCAACCTGAGCGCCGCTTGGTCGTCCGAGGCTGCACGGCGGGGACTGGCGGTCCCGCCTGCTCTTTGGCCCGGTAACCTGGAGGGACACGCGGATCCGGACGTCATGAACCGAGCGAGCGGGCAGGATTAGATGGACGAACCCATCCGCCGCGGCAGCACGATCGTGGCCATCGCCCAAAGGAGGACTACGGATTGGGACTCTGGTTTAGCTGTGTGCGTGTGACGCTACCAATCGCGGGTAGCGGAAACGGGCGGACCCCGATTCCCGGCGCCGAGCTGGACCTGTCACGGGCTCCGCGCGCGAACGGGAGCAGCGGCGGCGCGACGTGGGGCGCCGCGGGGGGCCCAACCCCGTTGTGGGTGACGTGGTGGCCATAGCGGTCGTCCTGGTCCTTCTGGCGTACGTCCCGGTACGACTCAGCCGGGGCTTCTCGCCGATGGCTCGCGCCACGATCTTGCTGATCGTCGTGGTCAAAGCGAGCGCGTTGACGGGGCTTCACTTCAGGCTCGAACACAAGACGGGCCATCCTATTGTCCAGGACCTGGCGGTCGACGCGCTCAATTACTATGACGCCGGTA
>JAJDDX010000301.1 GCA_029260055.1 Phycisphaerae bacterium | reverse complement strand
CAACATGAGCCACGAAATCCGTACGCCGCTGACCGCTATGCTCGGGTATATGGAGCAGATCGCGGATGGGTGCGCTCATCAGTGCGAGTACGGCTCGGTCCATATGAGCGATCACGTGGCGATCGTCATGCGCAACGCCGAGCATCTCAATCAGGTCATCGACGACATCCTAGATCTTTCCAAGGTCGAGGCGGGCAAGATCGCGCTGGAGCACATCGCTTGTTCGCCTTGCGCAATCGCGGCGGATGTGGCGTCGATGCTGCGCGTGCGGGCGGAAGAGCAGGGGATTGCCCTCCACATGGAGTCTCACGGCGCCATTCCCGCTACCATCCAAACCGATCCCATGCGCCTGAGACAAATCCTCGTCAACCTGACAGCAAACGCGATCAAGTTCACTGACGACGGCGAGGTGCGGCTGGAACTGACCTTCATCGATGACGGCGATGAACCTCGGATGCAATTCGACATCGTGGATACGGGGATCGGGATGACCGAGGAGCAGGTTTCGCTCGTGTTCAAGCCCTTCGCGCAGGCCGACGCCTCGACGACGCGCAGATTCGGCGGCACCGGGTTGGGGCTCCGAATCAGTCGGCAATTGGCTCGAGCGCTCGGGGGAGATGTGGAAGTGGCCGACACGCAAGTGGGTGTTGGCACACGGTTTCGTGCCATCGTGGCCAGCGGCCCGCTCGACGGCGTGCCGATGCTCGACGATCCCATGTTCACCACCGCGGGCCCCGCCGGTCCGACGGAGTCCGCGCCGTCAGAGGTGACATCGCCGCTTGCCGGCTACCGCATCCTGCTGGCGGAGGACGGTCCCGACAACCAGAAACTCATCACACTGATCCTCGCGAAGGCCGGCGCCGACGTGACCGTGGTCGAGAACGGCAAGCTCGCCGTCGACAAGGCGCTGGCCGCGATGAACCGGCGACGCGAGGGTGATCCCGCGCGTCCATTCGATTGCATTCTGCTGGATATGCAGATGCCGGTCATGGGCGGCTACGAGGCCGCCTCCGTGCTCCGCCAAAGGGCCTACACCGGTCCGATCATCGCACTGACCGCACACGCATTGTCCGAGGATCGGCAGAAGTGCATCGACGCGGGATGCGACGACTACGCCACCAAGCCGATCAACCGCAAGAAACTCATCGAGATGCTCCGGACACACTTGCAGCCCGCCGCGGTTCCCGCTTCGACCTAGCCCTCTGGCAGAGTCCACCCGTCAAATCACCGTTGACTATGCACGCGTGTGGGCGCGGCTTTTCCGTAACTACTTGCCGAACGGCGAGCAGGCAGTGTTCCGATATCGGGCGCATGGCTTGGCTGCAGCCAAGGCGGCTGGTGTGGCGCTCGCGTGGGCAAAGCTGAATCTCACCGGATTCGACAGAGCGACCGCAAGTTTCTTTTTGCCGGGGCGTTTGAGATGATGTGGCGCGGGATATCTCGGGCAGCGCGGAATCCACCGGCGAGGACCGAAGCTCAACGATATGGCGGATGCAGCGGACCTAGATCTCATGTTGGCGGCTGGACGGGGCGATCGGTCCGCGTTCGGTACGCTCGTCGAGCGGCACCATTCCGCCCTCTATCAGTTCATCTACCGGTTCCTCGGTGGGTTGGATCGTCAGACGGCGGAAGACCTCGCCCAGGACACGTTCCTGCGTGCCTGGCAGGCCGCACCATCGTACGAACCGCGAGCGAAGGTGTTGACCTGGCTTCTGCGTATCGCCACGAACACGTGTCTGAACTACCGGCGACGATCACGGCTTCGACGGACGTTGGCGCTTGGCGCTGCGGATGGCATGGCGGCTCAGCGCTCGGATACTGCGTCGTCGGCCGACGAGCAGCACCCGCGGCTGCAATCGGCGATCGGCGAATTGCCGGCGAGCCAGCGCGCGGCGATTGTCTTGCGACACTTCCATGAATTCAGCTATGCGGAGATAGCGGACGTGCTCGATACATCGGTATCAGCGGTGGAATCGCTTCTTTTTCGAGCGCGGGTCGGACTGCGCGAACACCTGAGCACCCAAGAAAAGAGCCGAGAAAGGCCGCAAGTTTCGGCCGACTTGGGTGCTGAATCCCTATGAGTGATGAAGGTGGATAGCCATGCGATGTAGCAAAGCCCGAAAACTCATGTCAGCCGCGAGCGACGGCGAACTACCGGCGGATCAGCACGGCCTGCTGCAAGGCCATCTCACCGGTTGTGCGGCCTGTCGGAGCTTCGAAACGGATCTGACGAGTCTGGCACACGGGTTGGACTCGCTGCTTTCGCCGGAGCCGCGATGGGGTTTCACCGACCGGCTTCTGGCTCGCCTGCCCGACCAAGGCGTTCGGCCGGCGGAGTCCGGAGGCTGGTTCGGTTTCCTCAAGCCTGCTCCGGTGGGTGTGGGGGCGGTGGCGTTCTCGTTGGGCGTACTGCTGACGTTGCTCGTCCACAGCGAAGCGAATGGGAACGGCCTGGATGAGGACGGGGCACAGGATTCAAGCAACGAGTACGTGGCCATGTTGACCGAGGATCCCATGGGGCAACTCATGACGCTGCTTCCCGGCGAGGAGGACTGAGTGATGGCGTTTTCACCGAGCAGAGGCAAGCTGGTCTTTTTGGCTCTCATTGCGTCCCTGGCCTTCAACGCCGGTGTTGGCGCTACCTTCGGCGTGCGTACCTACAAACAGTACGCCGATCGCGATTGCGACCGTCCGGGGAAGGGCAAGCTGTTCGATGCCCTGAATCTGACAGAGGCGCAAACGGTTCACGTCGACGAGATGCGGCAAGAGATGAGGCAAGAGATGCGGGAACTCCGGACGTCCTTCAAGGATGAAAACCGTGCGTTGGCGGAACTCATGACCGCCGACGATCCGGATCGCGCTGCGATCGACGCCCGTATCCAGGTACTTGGTCTTATGCATCAGCGAATGCAAGTGAAACTGGTCGAACACTTCCTGGACATCAAAGCTGTGTTGGAGCCGGACCAGATCGAGGCGTTCAACGAGACGATTGCCCGAGTTCTTTCCCACGGAGGCCCCGGACGCGGGCGCCACGGTGGCGGTGACCGGTCGCGCGGGAAAGGTCCGCGTGGCGAAAGACGTGGCGCAGTAGAACGAAATGGCGACTGATTCCATCGGGTAAGCCGATGAAGACAAAGGAGATATGAAGATGAGGTTCGGCGTGGCGAGACTAATGACCGGAGCGTGCGTACTTTCACTCTGTTTCGCGGGGGCGGCCTTGGCCGGTGACGATACGAAGCCGGGGATTCCCAAGGAGCGGCAGCAGAAGCTTCTCCAGCAGTACGGTGACCAGGGCATCGACGCGGACGGCGACGGGGTACTCACGCGTGAGGAAGTGCGAACGTTCCTGTCCGAGATGCGCGGCGGCAAGGGCAAAGGTGAGCGCAAACGCGGGAAGGATGGGCCGCGCGGCGATCGGCAGGCCGACGCGGACGAGCCGATTGCCGAGGCAATACAGGCTAAGTTCCTCGCCCGGTACGGGGAAGAGGGGATCGATGGGGACGAAAACGGCACGCTGACGCGCGGCGAGGTGCGGCGCTTCTTCGGCGGCGAGCGTCCGGGTCAGCGCGGCGGACGCCGGGGCGGACCGGCTCGCGGACCGCGCGGGCAACGCAGTCGGGGCGGTGACGGGCTGGGGCGCATCATGGGCCAGTTGGAACGGCTCGACGCGGAGACGGCACCGAAACGCTTCAACCTGGAACGCTTCCCGGAGGCCGACGCCGATGGAGACGGCGCACTGGGCAATGACGAATGGCGGCTCTATGCGGCCGAGCAGCATGAGCGTTTGCTCACTCGCCTTGTCAGCGTGGCGCCGCAGGCGGACACGGACAAGAACGGCGCTATCAGCGACGAGGAACTCGCCAAGCTGAAGGCTGACTATGAGGTTCGCCAGCGCGATCGCGTGCTCGCTTTGAATCCGGAAGCCGACACCAATCAGGACGCGTCGATCTCCGACGAGGAGTACGAGGCCTTCCGCAAGTCCCGCGATGAGCAGCGCCGCGCCAGGATGCTCGAGCGATTCCCCGAGGCCGACACCGACGGCAACGGGAAGCTGAGCGAGGAAGAAATGGAGGCGTTTCGTGGGGCGCGCGGCGGTCGTGACGGTATGATGAGACGTGGCGGCCCGCGGGGCTCACGTCGCGGTGGCGGCGGCGAGCCCTGGTAGGTGCAGCCGGTACATCGAGAGCGAACGATGGGAATTTCATCAGCAAATGGTTTCGGAGTCCGTGGCGTGAGGAAGCGATCCGGGTTTACCCTCATCGAGTTGCTGGTCGTCATCGCGGTGATCGGCGTGTTGATGAGTCTTCTGTTGCCCGCGCTGAGCAAGGCCAAGGCAAGCGCACGCCGCGCGGCTTGCGGTAGCAACCTGCGGCAGGTCGGGGTCGGGATGGGCATCTATCTCGGCAAGTTCAATGATCGTCTTCCTTATGCGTCGATGATGCCGTCGGTCGGGCCTGGCCCGCTCTTCGATCGCGAAGAGCCGATCTATATCGCGGATGTTCTGCTGCGGTACATGGTGAAGAGCGAGAAGGTCTTCAAGTGCCCCAACGACGAGAGCGGAGTGGTTCGCGATCCGCCTAACGCCGGTAAGAGCTACTACGAGTCGGAGAAGTCGAGCTACGAGTATCGCTGGATGCCGCCGCTCGGCGGGCAGTCAATTGACGAATTGACGAACCGGATGAATCGCCGTCGTGACCGCGTCATTGCGGACAATGCATTCTGGATCATGCGTGATTACGATAACTTCCACGCGCCAAGCGGGACCCCGGGGTCGCGGCGTTACCTTTATGTCGACGGTCATGTCGGCGACTACCTGAACTAGGAGGCATGATATGCCGGATATGAGTTCACCGAAGGTCTGGGGCATTGCCGGGGTCTGCATCCTGGTGGCCGGTGCCGGTGCCTGGGGCGTCTGGGGGCGCACGGCTGAGCCTCCGAGCTTGCTGCCGAAGGAGCTGTCGGCTGAGGCCTTGAAAGAGAAGTCCAAAGACCCGGGCGCGATGTGGGGCACCATGCGCGAGACGATGAATCGTGACGACCTGACCGACGAGCAGCGGCAGGAGCTGCGACAGAACATGCGTAAGGTCATGCGGGAGCGCATGCAGGAGCGCGTGGACGAGTACTACGCAGCCGATCCCGAGGATCAAGAGGGCATACTCGACGAGCACATCGACGCGTTCGCGGCGCAGATGGAACAGTGGCAGGCCAGGCGCGAGCAGCGCGAGAAGGACCGGAAGGCCGAGGGCGGCGAGAAGGAAGATCGCAGAGAGGGGCGGCGCGGCATGCGCGGCCAGCGGTCTCAGTCCGAGCGGAAGGCGCAATCCGAGTCACGCAACCCGGATGACATGGCTCGTACGATGGCGTACTTCTCCGCCATGCGGAACCGCGCTCAAGCACGCGGCATAACGATGCCGGGGCGCGGCGGCGGCCGAGGCGGTGGTGGTGGTGGACGCGGCGGACCACACCGTGGGCCGTAGCGAGGCGCGGGCACGGGCTGCTTGAAGAAGGTCTAGCGCACGTTCCAAACACAAGAAACGACATCTAAGGGCCCGCGGCGCAGAGAGCCGCGGGCCTTTTGCATATCCGGATACGACAGCTCGAATCATGGCGTGTTTCAGATAGAGGCGACCGCAGACGGCGGCAATGGCGACCCTGTTGGTGCGGCGATGCCCTTTCAGCACCCGACGGCGTTCTTTGGGCTTGCCGGCTGCAATAGTTCCCGTTCGGTACCGAATCACCTGACGTGAACCGGCGTTGCCGTTCGTCTGTACTTTTGTGGCGGCCAACGGTGCGCCCCGCCGGCTGCCTCACGAGTTGTCGCTTCTTGTCGGTGGATCACGTTTGATTTGACTCCCTCCGACGAATGTAGTAGGCTTCCAACGACGCGTGTAGTAGGTTTCCGGGGTGACGGCGGTATTTAGACATGGCTGATCGTCAATATGATGTGGGTGCGGCGGAACTCGAGGTGCTCACGACGCTGTGGGACCACGGGCCGCTCACGGTTCGCCAGGTGCTTCGGCACCTGCACGACGCCGGTCGGCGCGTGGCCTATACGACGGTGCTTACGTTCCTGACGCGTCTTGAACAGAAGGGGTTCGTCAGGAGCAACAAGTCCTCGATCGCGTACGTCTACCGGGCGAACGTGACGCGTGACCGCGTGCGGAAATCGCGGGTCAAGGAACTCGTGCAGGACCTCTACGACGGGGCGGCCGGGCCGCTCGTGTTGCAGCTCGTCAAGACGGGCAAGTTGTCGCCTGAAGAAGTATCCGAGCTGCACAAGCTGATCGACGGCTTAGACGGCGAATCCGATCAACCGAATCCGAAAGAAGGAAAGGGGCGGTGATGCTCTGGGCGTCATCGGCGATGGATCTGTTCTGGCGTAACGCGCTGGCTGCGATCCCTCTGGTGCTTGTGGTGGCGGCGATCTGCCGCTTTGTGCCGTGTCGTCCGACGACGCGTCACGCGTTGTGGGCGATGGTACTGATCTGGCTCATCGTACCGCCGCTTCTGCCCGGGCTCTCCGTTCCCGAATCGACGGCCACGTTGTCCGCGTCGGCCGCTGCCGCAGTGGAAGACGGGAAGCCGCTCGAACTGCACGATGCTCCATCAGTTGCACCCGAGGCTGAGCCTGCTGTTCCACGTTTTGCAGAATCGCGACGCGACGCTCCCCGTCGGCTTCGCGAGTTGGATACCAACGAGTTCGGTACGAATCCGTCCTGTCCGGAAACGGATAGAAGTCCCCCAGGGCGTGATTCCTCACGGATGGTAGCCCCCGCGCGTTCGCGCTCACAGGAAACGCTCGTCCCGTCGAGTGGTTCGCGCGGGCTACCATCCCGAGTTCCCGCGTGGCGTGCGGAGCCGGAGCATAACGTGTCGGCGGCGGCCGAAGTCACGGGTACGTGCGCCTCGCCATCGCATCCCTTGAGATGGCTCACGTCGAGATACGAAAAAGTCGTGGGCGCCGTGTCACGCTTTGCCCGGCGGCAGGTCGAGGCGGCCAAGGAGTCGCAGCGCCTGGCGGATGCGAGGCGTGAATCCTCGCGCAGCCGGGCCGACCAGAGCATTCTGATGTACTTTGACGGTGCGGCGATGTCTCGCGGCACTGATTTGCGGAAGTTCGATGATACGGCACTGACCCGAGCAGACGCGCCTGCGGATTTGCCGCTCGCAGCGCCTGTTTCGGCGGGCGTCGAACCTGATTCCGACCCCGCGCCGGCGGAGCCGAGCGTCGTGATGGCGTGGCTGGCGGGATTGGCTCGCCTTCGCGATGCCTTCGCCGCATTGCCGCGGCTACCCTCTCCGGTCTGGCTGGGCGGGATCGCACTCGTACTGGCTACTTACGTCTTCCGAGCGGTTTCCTTCCACCGACACGTGCGCAGTGCGACGGACGCACCCGCGGCGGTTCAACGTCTGGTGGCGAAGACGGCTCGGCGAGTCGGCCTGCGTCGCGTTCCTCGGGCGATGATGACTGACGAGGGCATTGGCCCGATGGTCTGGTGCGGCCGGCGAACTCGCTTGCTGCTACCGCGCGAGCTCTGGTCCCAGCTTGATGGGACGGGGCAAAAGGCGATTCTCTGTCATGAGTTAGCACACCTAAGGCGACGGGATCACTGGATATGCCGCGGGGAGCTGGTCGTTGCGGCCCTGTATTGGTGGCACCCCCTGGTCTGGTGGGTTCGCCGTCGCCTCCACGAAGAAGCGGAGTTTTGCTGCGATGCCTGGGTGACCTGGCTGATGCCGGGCCACCGACGGGCGTACGCCGAGGCTCTTTTGCACACTAAGCAGTACTTGAGCTGTCAAACCAATGCCGCGCCCGTGGCGGGTATCGGCATACTGACGGGACGAGCGAGCCGTTTAGCGAGGAGAATCACGATGGTGATGACCGGAAGTGCCAGACCGAGATTATCTGTTCCAGGCGTCGCACTGGTTGCCGCGCTGGCCGTCACGGGCTGGCTGGCGAGCCCCGCTCAGTCGTGTCCATCCGAGAAGGACAAAGCCAAGGCGGTCGGCGTCAGTGCCAAGCACAAGTGTACCGCGGATCACAAACACGAAGACTGCAAGAAGAAGTGCACCGAGGAGCACAAGCACGGCATCGGCCAGCACGCCGAGGCGAAGACAACGTATGAGCAGTATCTCACTACGCGTGGGAAGGGCGGAGACACGTTGTACGTGACGGACCCGGCGCACGGGGCGGCCTATCAGGCGTACGTGCTGGCTTCCGGCGATGATGATGAGCATGACGCTCATTCATACTACCGGCAGATCGAGGCGAGTGATCTGGAGAAGCGGATCGAGCGTCTGGAGCGGCTGATCGAAGAGAAGCTCAGCGCATTGGACACAGGGTCCGTGACTCGCCGACAGCGCACGGAACGTCGAACGACCCGTGTTCCGCGCACGCGTCGCGGGGCTACACCGGCCTGGCCCGCTCCCGCAGCAAAGCCGGCTCCATCTGCCCAGCCGGCTCCGCCCGCGATGCGGGCACCGAAGGCGCCGCCGCTCGGTGGGTCAGGCTGGACGACGACTCCCGAGATCGACGATGGCTGCGAGAAGGTGACGCTCCCCTACGAGTTGTCCAGCGGCAACCTCAAGGGACTCACTGAACTGATGATTCGGCCGGACGTGCCGATCCTGGTTCGGCCCGGCGGTGAGAAGATCGAGGTGATCGGCACGAAGGCCCAGCAGGCGATCTTCCGGTCGTTTGCCCAGATGATCGATGGCGACAAGGAGACGAAGAAGCTTGCCTATCGGCTCAGCGAGGGCAAGCTCGACGCACTGACCGAGCTGATGTCTCGGTCGGACGTGCCGACCCTGATTACGCGAAGCGGCGATCAGATCATCGTGCATGGCAACGATGCCGAGCAGGCGGTCTTCCACTCGTTCGTCGAGATGATCGACCCCAAGGGCGGCCCCGTGGCGAGTGCTATCGGGAGCAGCAGCAAGGCCAAGCAAGCGCAAGAGCGAGCGATGAAGGCCGAGGCGCGGGCGCACGAACACGCGTTGCAGGCTGAGCTCAAGGGTATGCAACGAGCCGAGCAGGGCGAGATGAGGGCTGAGCAGCGCGCCCATCAGGCTGAAGTAAGAGCGCACGAACGCGCCATGAAAGCCGAGAAAAAAGCGAAAGAACGCGCAAAAAAACGTCAGAAGGCCGGCCGCCGGATCGAGAAGGCTAGTTCCGGGGCGAAGGGCGGCTGCAGTGTCGATGCAACTCAGCGCCACGATCTCACAGTCCTTTTGGACCACGCTTCCGGCGTTCTGAGTGAGTACGACGCCCAGTTGCTCTCGTCCAAGCTGGTCGCTTTGAGTGATCGCGATCAGTTGATCAGCCTGATCAAGGATGCGGAAGGTCATGCGGTCGAGTTGGAGCAGGCCAAGGGCTGGCTCTTCTCGCGAGCGAGACAGCTCGAGGCGAATGCCAAGACACTCAGCATCCAGGCCGCCGCCGCGGAGCGCCAGGCTGACTCGGTGCGCGCGCAGGTCGAAGCGCTCGAGGCTCAGGCGGAGCGTGCAGAGGCCGAAGCCGAGATCATCGAGTACCAGGCTCAGGAGGTCCAGGAGCAGGCGGCCGCCGGAGTCATCAAGGATGAGCGAGCCGCGCGGGAAGCTACGCTCTTTGTCGCTCAGGCAAAGCAGCTCGACGCTGAAGCCAGGCAGATCGAGACGCAGGCCGCCGCCCTCGAGGTCGAGGCCGACCAGATCGACGACCAGGCATCGCAGTTCGACGTGAAGGCTGAAGCGCTCGTCGAACTCGTGGGATTGATCGTCAAGGCGATAGACACGGTCGAGGTATCTCTCGATGAAGCGTCTGGAGCCTGACGCCCACGCCCGGTGACACAGCGACGCGCGCATGCCGGCGGATATCCGCTTGTCCCAGTTTCCGCAATGACAAGCGGTCCGCCGGCTGCGACGCGCGAGGCAGCACCCTTCCCGCGTCGAATCGGCCGCAGTTCAATTCCAGAACGTCTGACTCGGAGGGCGATCCATGAGACACGCCAGGTCGCGGTTCGCGACGACTATCCTCTTGGGTGCGGCAATCGCACTGGTTTCGTCGCCGGTGATGGCGGGGACGTCTGACGAGGGCGCGCGCTTACCCGACGATGACTCCGCGGCGCGCGGGTACTTCACGGCGAACGGGTTGCTGAACCGCGGCCTGTACGAGATGGCGGCTGCGGAGTACGAGACGTTCCTTGCCGCGCATGGTGACCACGATAAGGCGCCGGTCGCGCGGTACGGGGCGGGGGTCTGCTACTTCCGCACGCAGCGATACGACAAGGCGATCGAGCACCTGACGCGCCTTCCCGCGGAATCGGGTTTCGAGTTTGCGGCTGAAGCCGGGGCTATGTTGGGGCACTGCTTGCTGGCTGAGCGGCGATACGCTGAGGCCATCGACGCGTGCCGGTCGGTGGTGGCTCAACACGGCAAGCACGATTTGGCGGACGATGCGGCCGCGTGCCTTGTCGAAGCGTTGTTCATGACGGCACGTCATGCCGACGCCTCGACTCAGGCGACGGCGTTTACGAAGCGCTGGCCGAATAGCCCGCTCGGCGTTCGGGTAGCGTTCTATGATGGCCGTGCGCGGATGACGCAAGGCGACCATGCGGGCGCGGCGAGCCGGTTCACGGTGGTCTTGAAGGGCAAGTCGGACGGCCCGCTCGCGGAGCGTGCGGTGTTCCTCTTGGCTCAGTGCTACGATCGCGAGGGCAAGGTCGAGCGGGCGATACCGGCTTATCGAGCGGTCCTGAAGCGTGCGGGCAGCACGTACACGGCCGATGCGATGCTGGCGTTGGCGGTGCTCTTGAGGCAACAAGGCGAGTCCGACGAGGCTGGCGAGTTGCTCGATCGGCTCATCAAGCAGCATCCTAAGAGCGCTCTAAAGACGCATGCCCGGTTGCAGCGCGGCTTCGCCTGGTTTGATCGGAACCGGTTCGACAAGGCATTTGAGTCGTTCCGCCGGGTGGCCGAATCGGCCGGCGAACTGCAGGACACCGCTGCTTATTGGTCAGCTAAGTGTCAGCTCCGCCAGGGTAAGTTCACGGATGCCGCCAGGGCGCTGGAAAGTGCGATCAGCGGTCATCCCAAGAGCGAACTTGCCGCGGAGATGTACTACGACCGGGCCATTGCGCTGGTACGAGCCGAAGAGTCCGAAGAGGCGGTCACGGCACTGCGGGCGTTTCTTGCACGGTTCTCCGACCACTTACTGGCGGCGGATGCGCTCTATCTGCTTGCCGGGCAAACGCATCGACAGAAGGAGTACGAGCGCAGCCGCGGACACTGCGAGGCCTTTTTGGAGCAGTACCCCGGACATGCATCCGCGGAAGCGGTCGCGTTCATGTGGGGCGAGAACGAGTTCCTCTCGGAGCGGTATCGCGAGGCGGTGGAGCGGTTCACGCAGTTCCTTGCGACGCATCCGAGCAACTCGCAAGGGCTCGCGGCGAAGTATCGCGTGGGCACTGCGTTACACCGGCTCGGGCGGTACGACGAAGCAGCCGCGGTGTTGGCTCCGGTTGCGGAAGCGGCTGCGAACGACGAGTCCTACCATCCGGTTCTCCTGGCTCTGGGCGATTCATACTTTCAGCGCGGCGAGTGGAAGAACGCCGAGCGATATCTAGGCGCCTATTTGTCATCGAGTGCAGAGCCTGCGGCCGCGGATGATGCATGGTTGAAACTCGGTCTCGCGCGGCAGCGTCAGGGCAGCCACGCTGACGCGCTCAAGGCGTTTGATCGTCTGCTGGGGCGTTTCGCGGAGAGCCCGCACCGGCTCCAGGCGCTCTTCGAGCGTGGGCAAGTGCTGCTGGCGTTGGAGCGGCGCGAGGACGCGAAAGCGGCGTTCGAGAGCGTGCTTTCGCATCCCGAGAACAAGCGGTTCGCCGCCCATGCGTTGAATCACCTCGGGGCCATTGCGGTTCACGGCGACGATTTCGCGAATGCGGCGGACTACTTCAAGCGGATCGACGGGCTCTCGACGGACGGCGAGCTCGGGGCGGACGCGCTGCTACGACGCGGGCAATCGCTGATGGCTGCCGAGAAGTGGGATGAGGCCGATGATGTGCTGGCGCGGTTCCTCGGCGAGCATCCTTCTCACGCGCGGGCGGCGGAGGCTCGAGGTCAACTCGCCGTGGCACTGTCAAGGCAGAAGCGATGCGGCGAGGCACGCACTGAAGTCGAACGCCTGGATCATGGTGCCGCCGGCGTTGCCGGCGTTCAGTATGAGCTGGCTTGGTGCCTACGCGAGGTGGGTGAGACGGACGCGGCTGGGGCCGTCTATCGCAAGTTGATTCAGGGCGGCGCACGTACCGCACTGAACCAACGCGCCTTGCTGGAGCTTGCCGGTTTGGAGGAGCAGGCGGAGCGCTACGAGGAAGCGGCGAGTCTGCTGCGTCAACTGAGTGACGCCATCGAAAGTGCCGGATCGGACGTGCCGGCTGAGCTTCGGGAGCAGGCGACGTATCGTCTGGGCGTCTGCGAGTTCCATTCCGGGCGATACAGCGAGGCGGCGGGTGCGCTCCAAGCGTTCGTCGACGGCTTTCCGGATAGTGAACTGCGTGTGTCGGCGATGTTCTTCGGCGGCGAGGCGTCGCTCAAACTGAACAAGCATCGCGCTGCGGCTGATCTTTTCGAACGCGTCGTGAAGGGTTGCGACGACGGCGAGCTCTGTGCGCCGAGCCTGCTGCGTCTCGGGGAGTCGCACGCAGCCCTGCAGGGTTGGGCGCGGAGCGAGCGTGCGTTCGGTGAGTTCCTGGATCGGTTCGCGAGCCACGATCAGTGGTATCAGGCGCGGTTCGGGCTCGGGTGGGCTCGCGAGCATCAGAAGCGGTACGACGAGGCGATGGCGGCGTATCGCGCCGTGACGTCCAAGCACAAAGGCGAGACGGCCGCTCGGGCGCAGTTTCAGATCGGCGAGTGCCTCTTTGCCAAGAAGGATCACGAATCGGCGGCTCGCGAGCTAATCAAGGTGGACATTCTGTACGCGTATCCCGAATGGAGCGCGGCGGCTCTTTACGAGGCGGGCCGATGCTTCGACGCACTGGGTAAGCGGGTCGAAGCCACGAAGCAGTTCCGCGTAGTCGTTCAGAAGTATGGTGGTACGCAGTGGGCGGCGATGGCTGAGAAGCGCTTGGCTGAGCCGAAGCGCGTCACGATTCCGGGGCGGAAACCGAGTGCCGCTGCACGGCAGGCTGCGAACAAGGAGAGCGAATGATGACTCAAGCGACGATTGCACTGACCATCGCCGCGCTGGGCCAGGCGGGTAGTGAGGCAGCCGATGCGGCGGCTGCAGCCGCCGTCGAGGTCAACTCCATCTGGGACTTCCTGCTCAAAGGCGGTCCGATGATGATCCCGATCGGGTTGTGTTCGCTGGTGGCGCTGACCATCTTCGTTGAACGCGTGGTAAGTCTGCGGCGCAGCCGGATCATCCCGGCCAAGTTCTTTCCCGGTCTTCAGGCGACCCTGAGCAACGGCGACGCGGATTGCGAGCGTGCGCTGGAGCATTGTCGCACCGACGGCAGTCCGATCGCGAAGATCGTCGCGGTGGGCATCAAGCGCCTGAGTGAGCCGATCGAGCTTCTGGAGAAGCACATTCAAGAGGCCGGCGAGCGAGAGGTGCTCGGGCTTCGCAAGTATTTACGCGCCCTTTCGGTGATCGCGTCCATTGCGCCTCTGATGGGTCTGCTCGGGACGATCTTCGGCATGATCAACGCGTTTCAGACCGTGGCCATGTCGGGTGAAGCACTCGGCAAGACGGAGTTGCTCGCCAAGGGCATCTATCAGGCCATGATCACGACGGCGGGCGGTTTGCTCGTCGCGATTCCCGTTCTGATCGCCTACCACTGGATCTCGGCCAAGATTGAAGGGCTCGTCTGCGATATGGACCGTATGACGGTCGACTTCGTCGAGCAGTATGCCAACGGCGGATATGTGGCACCCCGGAAGGAGCCGAGCTTGCACGCGGTGGAGCCTGACGCGGAGGTAGAGTCGGAAGCGGCGGTGGTTGGGGCTGCTACCGCGTAAGATCGGGGGAGGACGTATCATGCTCCTTAAGGCTACCAAGGCTGAGTCGGGCGTGTCGATCGAGCTGACGCCGATGATCGACATGGTGTTCTTGCTCCTGATCTTCTTCCTCGTGGCGACGACGTTCCACCAGGACGAGCGTGAGATGCAGATCGCGCTGCCGATGGCGAGTTCGGCCGCTCCGATCAGCGTCATGCTTCAGGAACTGATCGTGAACGTGGACCGCGAAGGCGGGATGATCGTCTCGGGTAGATCGGTCGAGGCGGACGAACTGCGTTCGATGGTTGCGGAGGCTGTTCAGGTCAATCCGGAGCAGAAGGTCACGGTGCGCGGCGACCGCAGCACCGCCTACTCCAACGTGGTTCGTGTGTTGGATATCTGCAAAACAAGCGGAATCCAAGAGCCCTACCTCGACACGGTTCTGACGGAATAGCGGGCGATCGTCATGGCGGACGACAACGGAACCGGTAAATCTACGCCACGCATCGGCGCCAGAGGTGTGCTTTGGTGCGCGGCTTTCTTCGGAGTCGCGGCGGTCGGGATTGCCGCGTGGCAGCTCTGGCCGACAACGCATCGCTTCTATACCGATGCCGACTCGATCCGTGAGCCGGCTGCGACGGCGGTGGTTCGCGACATCCTCTGGCAGCCGCCGGAGAAGATCCCGGGTCTGCTCAACACTTCCTCCGACGACTACGAACCGCGCATCAGTGCCGACGGCATGACGCTCTACTTCGTGCGCGGCAAGGCGGGTGAGAACGCCGACATCTACACGTGCGGTCGGACCGTGGATGGTTGGTCCGAGCCGGCGCTGCTGGCGGGCGTCAACAGTGAGTACGACGAACTCGGCCCGTACATCTCCGTCCGCGGCGATTCGCTCTACTTCTACAGCGATCGACCCGGCGGACTGGGCGGGTATGACGTGTGGGCGGCGTACCGTAGCGGCGGGCAGACGGAGTTCGGCGAGCCGGTCAACCTGGGGCCTAACGTCAACTCCCCGTTCAGTGATTACGGACCGGCCATCGCGCCGGACGGCGAGGTGCTGTACTTTGCCTCGAATCGCCCGCAGGAGGGTGACGCGACGGGGCCGAAGCCCGACGCCTGGCCGGCTACCATTCGCGAAGACCTCTTTCGACGTGACTACGATCTCTACTATGCGGCTGTGACCGACGCCGGTATGGCGACGGCCAAGCCGCTGACGGTTCTGAACACGCCTTTCAACGAAGGCGTGCCGGCCATCACGCCGGTGGGGGACTTCCTCTACTTCTCGTCCGATCGACAGGGCGGCAGCGGCGGATTCGATCTCTATCGCTCGCGCCGGTTGGACGGGACGCACGAGCCGGCCACGAATCTCGGGGTGGCGGTCAACACGCCGGCGAACGAACTCGACCCGTCGCTGGGCATGGGCGGCTTCGGGCTCTATTTCAGCTCGGACCGTGCGACCACCGACGCCGCGGGCGAGACGGTCGAAGACTACAACTTGTACTACACGGCTTCGCGCGAGGTCTTCGCCCTGGTGGAGACGCAGCAAGCGGACTTCAACTGGGCTGCGCTGTGGGACGCGATCGGACTGAACCTGCTGTGGGCGCTGCTCGCGCTGTTGCTCGCGGTTCTGCTGATGCGCTTGATGCGCGGGGTGTACGGCCGACGGATGAGCCTGCTTGCCCGGTGCCTGCTTGCGTCGATGCTAGCCCATCTGTTGCTGTTGTTCTTGTTCAGCTTGTGGCAGGTGACGGCGGGGCTGGCGGATACGATGCGTCGTGGCGGCGGGGTTCACATCACACTGGCGGCGCCGGCGAAGGGTGACGGCATTGCGTCACAGATTCGCGGCGGCATGACCAGCGTCGACGTACCGATTCCCCAGCTGACGGTCGTTCAGCGCGAGCCGACTCCCACGACGTTCGAGGCGCCAAGTGAAATGGCCAGTCTGACGGTGGCGGCACATGTGCCGGTTCGAGCTGAGCAGTCGAAGGTCAAGCAAACGATCTCGGAGGCTGCGCGAGCTACGACCGTCGAGACGCCTCAACGCGAGGTTTCTTCCGTTCCCGCGCCGAGCGCGACGCTGGACATGACGCTTCCCGCCCAAGCGGAGCGGGCTGTGGAGGCTGAGCAGGCGCAGGCGGCGCCGAGCGCTCAGCCGGCGGAGGCCCAGCGTGCTGCGTCGGCGGTGAGTCGCCCGTCTTTGGACGCGCCTGCCGTGACCGAGTTACCGACGAGTCCGGTCGACGCCGTCGATCCGGCGGCGACGGCGAGCCTGGCTGGGCATGAAGTGGCTTCAGATGTTGACGTGCCGACGACGCGTGCGGTGCGGTCCGAGACGCCGATGGAGCTTCCGGATCGTGTGGAGGATGGAGGCACGCGTCTGGTTGGCGATGTGGCGCTGCCACCGGCGCCTGACGTGGAGGTCGCGGAGTCGCAGGAAGAGGCTCCGACGATTCCGACCGCCGCTACGTCCGCGACGCGCGGCAGCTTCGTCGATTCCAAACCACGAATCGATGATGCGGCGGCGATGTATGAGGTGTCGCCGGCTGCGGCGCCCGGCGATGCACCGCAGATGGGGCTAACGCTCGACAATCCCAGCGATGTCAGTGACGCGGCATCGTCGACGATGACGCCGGTCCCGCTTCCGGTGGAAACGAGTACAACGACCGAAGCGGCATTGTCCGACCTGGCGCTGGGGCTGCCGGATAGTGCCGAGGCCGTCGCCGAGTCCGAGCCGTCTGCGGACGCGCCGACTCGTGTCGAGCCTCGTCCGGCTGAAGCGGCACGCGTGGACACGCTCGCCTCAAACATGCCTGGAGGTGGTGCGGCCGATGACCTGGTGGCGTTTGCGCCGCTGGCATCACCGGATATTCGGGATCGCTCAGAGTCGTCGTGGACGCGGTCTCTAACGGAATCGGCCACGGACGCCGCGGCGGGTGCGAGGAATCCCGTTACGCCGCAGGTCGAGCCGGAGCGTTTGCTCCCGCCGTCGTTCGATGTGAGCCTCCCGGCGGCGCCGGCGGATGCGACGGATGCGTATGCCCAGCGAACGGCTACCGAGAAGCTCGACTTCGTTGAACGTCAGGGTGGAAGCGAGGCGACGGAGGCGGCTGTGGCGGCAGCGCTCAGTTGGCTGGCTCGTCATCAGAGTTCGGACGGCCACTGGGATGGTAACGCGTTTGACGACGCGTGCGGCTCTTGCGACGGGCAGACGGACATCCGTGTGGACAGAGCGCTGACCGGGATGTCGCTGCTGTGCTTCCTTGCGGCCGGTCACACGCAGGAGAAGGACGGGATTTATCGCGACAACGTCGCGCGAGGCGTGGCATGGTTGATAGGGCATCAGAAGGACGATGGCGATCTTCGCGGCGACGAGACCATGTACAGCCACGGCATCGCGACCATCGCGATCGCCGAAGCGTTTGGCATGACGGGTGACACGGAGCTTCGTGCGCCGGTCGAATCCGCGGTTCGTTTCATCGAGCGTGCGCGGAACCGGACCGTCGGGGGATGGCGCTACGACCCGGGCCAGGCGGGTGATACGTCCGTGCTCGGCTGGCAGATCATGGCACTGAAAAGCGCGAGGATGGGTGGTATCGACGTGTCGTGGGCTGCGTTCGACTCGGCGCGGAAGTGGCTCGACAAGGTGAGCCACCCTTCGCAGCGGGGTTTGTATGCGTATCGTCCGGGTAAGGAGTACACGCCGTCGATGACGGCTGAGGGCATGTTCGTCCAGCAGATCCTCGGTCGCGGCCCGACCGAGCCGCGGATGATGCAATCGGCGGGGATGGTCACGGACAACCTTCCGAATTGGGAGGAGGATCCGAACACGTACTACTGGTATTACGCGACGCTTGCGTTGTTCCAGCATCAGGGGCCGGCGTGGGAGCGATGGAATAGGGCGCTGACCGAGCAGTTGCTGGCGAACCAGCGGACGCGTGACGGCCTAAGCGGGAGTTGGGATCCGGTTGGCGAGTGGGCTCATGTCGGTGGGCGTGTCTATCAGACGGCGATCTGCACGCTCATGCTCGAGGTGTACTATCGTTATCTGCCGATGTACGCCCAGCCTTCGGCGATCGACGCGATCGGAATGATTCGCGGCGTCGTGACGGATTCCGCCACGGGTGAGCGGCTTGGTGGGGCGATCGTGCGACTCGACCTTCCCGATGGTCGTCCGGTCACCGCGGAGTCGAAGGCGGACGGTAGCTACGCGTTGGCGCCGCCTGAGGTGCCGGACTTTTTTGCACTGTCGGCTTCGCGCGAGGGGTACGTGCCGGAGGCCGTCAACGTGGCCACCTCGATGGTGATGGGCACGACGCTCCAACTCGATTTCAGACTCGAGCCGATGAATCGGTCGGTTGTGGCTATCGAGGCTGTGCCGGAAGTTCATCATCTGGGGGATGACGCGTTTTCCGGTTCGATCAACAGCCGATTCCAGAAGTCCGCGGAGGGATCGGTCTTCACGGCCGAGTTCACGGTGGAGGGCGCGCATATCGAGGCAAGTGCCGGGACGGCGACGTTGTCCCTTCTTGCGAAGGGCGTGCAAGCCAGTCACCGGATTCTCATCAACGGGAAGCTGCTTCCATCCAGGCTCGATGAGTCACCACGCGACGGGAGCTTCGGCGAATTCACGGCAGAGTTCAGTACGCGGCTGCTGACGCCGGGGACGAACAGGCTGCGGATCCTCGCCACGAGCCTCGGCAGCGACGTGGACGACTTCGAGTTCGTCAACATCCGAATCCACTTCGAGCGTTGAGAGCGGGCTCGCGCGGGGACAGCCCCCGTTTCGCCGCCTGCGCCGGGGCCGCTCCAGCGGTGCCTGGGTTTTGTGCATTGTTTCACAATTTGTGCTTGCGTCGTCGGATCGGCTTTGGCAGAATGCCGAATCGACTACTTGACTATGGACGTTGCGTTGTGGTGATCGTGGCGCGGTACACGTCGCAACCGGTCGAGAAATTGCAGGAAAACTGAATGTCGTTTTCGCCTTTAGGGCTAGATAGCTCTCCGGTGGAGCGTCCGATTGCGGCTGATCGCCGTGCGTCGGGGGCTCCGTTTTCGTAGACGGACAGCGAGTTTAAGCAGCCGGGGTGATCGCGGAAGCGCGACGCCTCGACAGGAAGAAGGAGTCAGCCACGTGAGAACCGTCCGATGGATGGTGTTAGGTGTGTCGCTGGCGGTAGCCGGCGCCGGATGCGGTAAGTCGGATGATGGTCCGCCCGCCTACGAGCATGATCGCCAGGCGAGCGTGCGATCCGCTGAGTTGGAGGACGGCAAGGCATCGTACGAGATGTACTGCGCGGGCTGTCACGGCGTAAGCGGCGACGGACGCGGGGAAGCGGCTGCGTTCATGACCCCGACGCCGCGGAATTTCCAGCTTGCTAATTTCAAGTTCTCGTCGACGCGATCGGGCCTGCTGCCGACCGATGCGGATCTGAAGCGGAGCATCAGGAAGGGGCTGAAGGGCAGTGCGATGCCTCCGTGGGAACTGCTGCCGGACCGCACCGTCGACGCACTGATCGTCTATATCAAGACGTTCTCGCCGAAGTGGGAGGAACGCAGTGTCTCGGCGGCGATTCCGTTCGTGACCGATCCCTACGCTTCGAAGAAGGACAAATCCCGGGCCATCGCTCGCGGTGAGGTCGTCTATCACGGCTTCGCGACTTGCTGGACGTGCCATCCGTCGTACGTGTCTGAGGACAAGATCAACGAGCATCTGGTGGCGATGGAGAATCCGACGCGTGACGTGTTCCGTCCGGGGCTGTCCGAGTCGGAGGGCAAGCCCAACTCGGAAGGTGAGATGGTCTTCCCGCCGGACTTCCTGCGTGATTATGTTCGCGCCGGCGCGAGCATCGAGGACATCTATCGTGCGATTGGGGCCGGCATTACGGGGACGGCGATGCCGACGTGGATCGACTCGATGGAGTTCCCGGCTGCCGATGGCAAGCCGCTGGTTCAGCAGGCGGACATCTGGGCGCTGGCCTACTACATCGAGGACCTTATCAGGCGGCGACCCAAGCTGCTCCAGGCGGACAAGTTGGTGTTGCGTAAGCGGACCGAGGGCATCTACCTGACGAGCGAGCGTCCGGTCTACACCGAAGACGCCGCTGCCGGCGACACGGAAGAGTTCGAGGACGACGAGGATGCAGAAGAGTTTATCGAGGACTAGCGGATGACCAAGGCTGCAGACAAACAATCGCGGCTCGGCGCGGGTGAGGTGCCTTCGGCGGACAGCCTCGTGAACAAGCCGATCGTGTTCGCGTTCTTCTGTTCGAGTTTGACGTACCTGTTGATCGCGATGATCGCGGGGCTGTTGTTCTCGTTCCAGTTTTTGCAGATCTACCCGTTCCCGGGGCTCGAGGTTTTTTCGCCCGGTCGGTGGCGCATGGTCCATACGAACGGCGTGGCGTATGGGTTTATCGCGTCGGCGTTTCTCGGCGCGCTGCACTGGGCGGTGCCGCGGCTGACGCTGCGTCCGGTGCTTAGCGTCAAGCTCTCGTGGTTCATTTGGGTGGCGTGGAACGGGGTCATTCTATCGACCGTGTTCGGCCTGCTGACCGGGCATGCCCAGGCGGTCGAATGGGGTGAGACACCCATGTGGATCGACCCGGTCGCGCTGCTCGGGCTGATCCTCGTGGCGATCAACTTCCTTCATCCGATCATCAAGGTGAAGGGGCCGATGTACGTGACGCTGTGGTACTTCATCGCCGCGTTCGTCTGGACGCCGCTGGTCTATGCGATGGGTAACTTCGTGGCTCAGTATTGGGTCGGCGGCACCGCGTCGGCGGCGCTGATCGGCCTGTTCATCCACGACCTGGTCGGCTTGTTCGTCACTCCGCTGGGCTGGGGGCTGATGTACTACTTCGTGCCGGTGATCCTGAAGAAGCCGATCTGGAGCCACGGGCTTTCGCTGATCGGGTTCTGGGGTCTGGCGTTCTTCTATCCGCTCAACGGCATCCACCACTTCCTCTATAGCCCGATACCGATGTTCCTTCAGTACGGTGCGGTGATCTCGACGATCGCGGTCGAGGTGGTGGTGACGACCGTGGTGATCAACTTCTTCATGACGCTGCGCCATCGGGGCGACGCGCTGCGCAGCAACCTGCCGATCCGCTGGTTCTACCTCGGCATGGTCTTTTACTTTACCACGTGCCTGCAGTGTGCCTTCCAGGTGACACTTACGTTCCAGAAGATCATCCACTTCACGGACTGGGTGGTCGGCCACTCGCATCTGGTCATGTTCGGCGTGTTCGGCTTCTGGATTCTCGGGATGATGACGTATCTGATTCCGAAGTTGCTCAACGTGAAGGATTGGTATCGCCCGAATTGGAACGCCTGGCACTTCTGGCTGACGGGTATCGGCATGATCGTGATGTTCTTCGACCTGGTCTCGGCCGGGTTGATCCAGGGCTTCATGTGGAAAGAACTCGTGCAGTGGGAGACGACGCTCGTGGCGTCGTCGCCGTTCTGGCTGATCAGGCTGTTCGCCGGTTTGTCGATGTTCACGGGTCAGTGTTTCTTCGCGGCGAACATCATCATGACGGTCAAGCGCCGCGCGTCGCTTGTGGCGTCTCCGTCGGCGGCTCCGGCGATGGCGTAGTCGGCGATCACGAAGTAGATCGAGATGTGTACGACTTGTGCAAAAGGGTTGTAGCGATCCATGTTTGAATCAAAAGCTGGCGTATTCCTGATTGCGGGGCTCGGCTGCTTTGGCTTGGCGTTTGTGATCATGGGGCTGTTGCCCTGGACGATCTACATGGACCAGGAAGAGGTGACCGTCGAGGGCCTGGCGGAACTGGGTTACGTGCCCGAGTTCGTGGAGCTCGCGGAGCGCTTCCCCGAGCGGTTCAACGCGTGTTTCCCGGGTGGTGTGTCGAAGGCATCCTACGCGGCCGCCCTCAAGCGCGGACGGGAGATCTACGTCGCCGAGGCGTGCTGGCATTGCCACAGCCAGCAGGTCAGGCCGGTTTCTTCCGAGGACCGCCGCTGGGGGCCGGTATCGAAGGCGAGCGAGTACATGAACGAGCTTCAGCGTCCGGTACTGTTCGGCACGCGGCGGGTCGGGCCGGACTTGTCACGCGAGGCGGCGCGGCGCTCGAACGATTGGCACTTGGCTCATTTCTACGAGCCGGTCAACGTGGTACCCACGTCGGTGATGCCGTCGTATGGGTGGTTCTATGACGAAGACGGCTATCCCAACCGAGACGGAATGTCGATCATTACGTACGTGCAGTGGTTGGGCAGTTGGCTTGACGAGTATCCCTACTACCACGGCGAGGGTCCTGCGGCGGTCGCGACCGCCGAGACGGGCTGAATAACAGGGAGAGCGGATCGATGTCCGATACACAACCGACCGGAGACGGGCGACAGCGCATGTCGCGCGGCAAGGTGCGTCTGCTGTGGGCGTTTGCGATCGTGATTCTGATACCCTCCGGGTTCGGATTCGTGCGGAAGATGATCCACTTCTACAGTACGTTGCGCGGTGATGAGGATGGGGGCGCTATCACGCTGGTTCCTATGGCGAATTATCTCACGATAGCGCTGGGGTTCATCTTTCTGTTGGCCTGGGCCGTCGCGCACGGGATGTTCAAGGACATCGAGCGGCCGAAGTACACCATGCTCGATACCGAGGCCAAGCTCGACCGCGGTGAGAATCTCTAACGGAGCAGTGATCGATGCCCGAACCGTCGAACGACTCGCCCGAGGCAGAAGGGCAGTTCCACAGCTATGAGACGCACCGTATCCCGTGGTACGTGCGTGCGGGGTGGATCATCTTCTGGATCGCGATGATCTGGTACGTGGTCGCCTTCCTGTTTCCTGCGGCGAAGAAGTTCTTCTGATCTCGTACCGGCGTAGCCGCCGCGGATGTTTGGTGTGAGCGCCGAAACCGCCTGCGCCTATTGCCACCTTCCCATCCCCCGCCTGGCGGTTCTGCGCGCAGGTCGCGCCGACGAGCCCGTCTACTGCTGCTACGGTTGCAGGCTGGCCGCCCAGATCACGACGGCGCAACACGAGCAAGGCGGGGCGACGTGGATGTTGACCCGACTGGGCACGGCTGTGGCGCTATCGATGGTGGTCATGGTCTTCAGCCTGCCGATGTACGGGCAGGAGGTCTACGGCGTCGACCTTACCGAGGGTTCGCCGTTGGTCGTGCAGCTTACCGGCCTGTTTCGTTACGCATCGCTCGTGCTGTCGGCACCGGTCTTCATCCTCCTTGGTCTACCGATCCTCTCCAACGCGATGGACCAAATCCGCCGCGGTATCGTGTCGACCGACGCGCTGGTCGTGCTGGGTGTCGCGGCGACGTTCGTCTATTCCTACGTGTCGACCGTCACGGATTCGGGCAGAACGTACTACGAGACGGCCTGCATGGTCCTCGTGCTGATCACGTTGGGGCGCTATCTCGAGGCGACGGGCAAGCTCAAGGCCTCGTCGGCGGTTGCGGCAATGGAATCGCTCATGCCCGACGAGGTGCGCGTCACGCGCGGCGGAGATGAGCTGATCCTCAAAGCGACGGAGGTTCGCGTCGGTGATACCGTTCACATCGCAGCCGGCGAGCGCATCGCGGTGGACGGTTCGATCGAGTCGGGCGAGGCTCATGTGGATGAGCGGATCGTGACGGGTGAGGCCGAGCCGGTGGTCAAGAAGGCGGGCGATGCGGTGCCGGCTGGAGCAATCAACCTCGACGGGACGCTCGCGATACGGGCCAGCGCGGTCGGCGCCGAGAGCACGCTCGGGCGACTCACCGCACTGCTCGAAGAGGCGAAGCGATCGAAAGGTCGATTCGAGCGGCTCGCCGACCGCGTGTCGACGGTCTTCGTGCCGTGCATCGTGATCCTAGCGGTGGTATCAGCCGCGCTCGGCTGGCGCCGCGCCGGCGGGGAAGAGGCGATCATGTCGGGGTTGGCGGTGTTGCTGATCTCGTGCCCATGTGCACTGGGGATCGCCACGCCGATGGCGATATGGGTTGCTTTCGGTCGGGCGGCGTCACACGGGGTCCTCTTTCGGAACGGCAGTGCCGTCGAGGCACTCTCGAAGGTGCGGGCCGTCGCATTCGATAAGACGGGTACGCTGACGACGGGTGTTCCTACCGTGTCGTCGTTCATCGGTGCCGACCAGGATGCGGCGAGTCAGATGGAGACCATCGGTGCGGCGGCTGCGCTTGGGGCGACCTCTCGTCATCTCCTGTCGCTTAGCGTCGTGGCGTATGCGCAAGAGAAGGGCGTCGCCTTGGGAGGGGCTTGCAACGCTCGAACGGTCGCGGGCCGCGGCGTGGTCGGGGAAGTAGGCGGTGCGACGGTTCGGCTCGGCAACGTAGCGATGATGCGTGACGAGCGCGTCGAGTTTGACGAGGCGATTGGCAAGGCCATGCGCGATGTCGTGGACGGTGGGCAGGCTATCGCGTGCGTGGGGGTCGATCGGCGTGTGGCCGGTTTGTTTTCGTTTTCCGAGACCCTTCGAACTGAGTCGCGAGCGGCCATCGAGGAGATATCCAGGGGTCTGGGCTGCGCGGTGCGCGTGCTGACGGGAGACCATGGGGCGCGAGGAAGGGCGATCGCCGAGGAACTCGGCGTCGAGACCCTTGCCGAACTGTCGCCGGCGGACAAGATGGATCGATTGGCTGATCTTCGTCGTGAGGTGGGTCCGGTGGCGATGATCGGCGACGGCCTGAACGATGCGCCTGCGCTGGCGTTCGCCGATCTCGGCATGGCGATGGGGTGCGGCGCTGATGTCTCGCGAGAGGCGGCGGATGTCTGCTTGCTGGGTGATGACCTAACGGCGGTACCGTGGTCGATGCGGCTGGCTAGGCAGACGGTGAAGACGGTCAAGCTGAATCTGTTCTGGGCGTTTTCTTACAACGTGATCGGGATTCCATTGGCGATGACGGGGCGACTGAGCCCGATGTTCGCGGCGCTTGCCATGGTGATCAGCAGTTTGATCGTGGTGACGAACTCGTTGCGGCTTCGTGAGGCGAATCTCGGGGCTGCGCCATGATCGAGCTGATGACGGCTTTCACGTGCGGATTATTCGGCTCGTCTCATTGCGTGGGGATGTGCGGCGGGTTCGCGGCTGTGGTTGGTGCGACGAGTCAGCCGCTTAGGCGCGGCCTAGTGCGACAACTCGCGTACGGCGTCGGTCGCGTGTTTACGTATGCCTTCCTCGGTGCGGTTGCCGGCTTTGCGGGGTTCTGGTTGAGCGGCTACGAATCGACGCTGGTGAATGTGCAACGTGTCTTGTCGATCACCGCGGGCGTGATCATGATCCTCGTGGGGATTTCGATCTTCGGTTTCTTCAAGGTTCGGTG
>JAJDDX010000031.1 GCA_029260055.1 Phycisphaerae bacterium | reverse complement strand
ACGGGCGGTGGGATCCCTCCGGAGAACCTGCGGAGCATCTTCGATCCGTTCTTCACGACGAAGGATGTGGGCGCCGGCACCGGCATGGGGCTACATCTGAGTTATAAGATCATCCAGGCACACGGCGGCAAGATCAGCGCCGAAAGCGTGGTCGGGGAAGGTACGACCTTCGCGATCGAGTTACCCGTCACGGGGCCGCCGGCGGTCCAGGAGAGCCAACATGAGTCCGTCGCCTGAAACGGCTACATCCGACACGCCCGTGGAAGCACCGCCGCAGTCGCGGCCGCAGTCCGATGCCAGTCCCGCGGCGCCGCCCGCCCCGGGCGGCAGGCACCGCGTCCTGGCGGTCGACGACGAGAAGAGCGTGCTTACCTCGCTTCGCCGGTTGCTTCGTCGCGAGCCCTACGAACTCGAGCTGGCCGAGTCCGCCGAGGAAGCCCTGGAGCTTCTCGAGCAGCGTCCCGCCACCGTCGTACTCTCTGACCAACGCATGCCCGGCATGACGGGGATCGAGATGCTGCGCGAGGTACGGCGGTAATGGCCCGATACCGTGCGTCTCATTCTCAGCGGCTACTCCGCCGTGCAGACGATCATCGACGCCATCAATGAAGGCGAAATCTACAAGTTCATGAGCAAACCGTGGAACGACGAGGAACTCAAGGGGAACATCCGCGGCGCCATCGACCGCTACGAACTGGTCGCCGAAAACAGGCGCATGGCCAGCGAAATCGCCGAACAAAACGAACGCCTTAAAGAACTCAACGCCGTCCTCGACCAGCGCGCGAACGACGCGACCGCCGGTCTCACTTCGTTTCAGGATCTTCATGACTCCATCGCGGTCGGCGTCCTGACCTTCGACGACACGGGGCTGATCGTCGGCGTGAATCAACTAGCCGGCGAGATGATAGCGTCGGACCTGGAGCTGTTCGGGATGCCCGCCCGCGATGCGCTGCCCGATCCGGTGTATGAGGCGTTCTTCGGCGGCGGCGACAGCCGGAACGCCGCAGCCGGCCGATTGGAATTCAGCGGCAAGAGCCTGCAATGGCGCCTGCGTCAGGTGGGCACGTCCGAAAGCGTGCGGGGTAAGGTGGCCACGCTCTGGGAGACGGTATCATGACCGTGACCGCCGAAAGCGAACTGATTCAACACATCGAGTGCTTGCCGCAGCTCCCGATGATCGCCCACAAAATCCAGTCGATGGCGGACGCGCCGAACGTCTCCGCCGAGCACGTGGGCACCGCCCTGCGACACGACCCCGCGATAGCGTCGAAGGTTCTGCGCGTAGCCAACTCGCCGTTTTACGCCGTACGAGGAGAAGTGACGCAAGTCACGCGAGCGGTCGTCATCCTGGGCGCACGGGCGATTCGCAATCTGGTCCTCGGCATTTGCGCCCGCAACTCGCTCCTGCCCGCCTCGAAGCAAACCGAGGAGCACATGAAGCTCTGGATGCACTCGATAGCGGTCGCGGCAGTCTGTGACCTCATCGCCCGACGCATCGGCTTCTCTCCGCCGGAAGAGGCATTCCTCGCGGGCCTCCTCCATGACGCCGGAAAGCTCGCTATGGCCACCGCCGATCCCGTGTTCATGCAAGACGCCCTGTGCAACCGAACATCGACGGACGATAGCCTCATCGACGAACTCGCCCATTTCGGCATCGATCACGGCCAGGCCGGCTTTCAAATCCTCAAGAAATGGGGCCTGCCCGAGTCGTTCTGCGTGGTGGCCGGGCGCCATCATGATCCCGAGCTGACCATCGGGCATGACGGCGATCGGCTTGTGGCCATGGCCGTCGTCGCCGACGGGCTTGTCCCGCTCCTTGGCTATGGCGCCGACTCACCGGTCTACGATCCTGCAAGGACGAACCATGCCGCCGAGATGCTGGGGCTGTCGGTGGCTGACCAGAGCGAACTGATCGCACCGGCTGACAAACGCATTCGGGAGGGGATTTCGATGCTGGCCGGCGACGCCGGTGGAAAACTCGCGGCGCTGAAACTGGCGGACTTCAAGAAGGCCGTCTGGTATTCCACGGACCCTGGTGTCGTGAGCCCGTCGCAGGCGATGCTCGAGGCCAAGGGCTGCGAAGTACTCCGGACGGACACGGACGAGTTCCTCGAGGACATCAAGCCGACCGATGTCGTATTCATCGACATGCCTGCTGACGCGTGCGAGCTAGCGCGACAGGTGATGGCCACGTTGGCGATGCAGGGGCACACACGGGTGATCACAGTCGCGGATGCTTCGCACCGGAGCGCGGGACGGTCGGCCCATCCGCAGGCCGGAGGGTGCCATCTGCCGGCATGCTTCACCGCCTTCGATCTAGCATGGGCAAGCGAACAATGGAAAACGTGAAGCACTCGGTACTGATCATCGACGACGAAGAGCACGTCCTCAAGGCGATCCAACGCCTGCTGCGGCGGGATGGGTACACGATCCACCTCGCCGAAAACGGCAAGGCCGGGCTCGATATTCTCGCGGCAGAGGAGATCGCCGTCATCGTCTGCGATCAGCGGATGCCCGGCATGTCCGGTTCCGAAGTGCTGGCCGAAGCTTACAGGCTTCATCCCGATACCGTGCGCATCACGCTCACCGGCTATACGGACCTCAACGCGGCCCAAGCGTCGATCAACGAAGGACGCGTCAACCACTTCCTGCTCAAACCTTGGGATGACGAGCACCTGCGGTCGGTCATCAGGGACGGCGTGCGTGCCTACGAGCTTATCCTCGAAAACCGCCGCTTGGAGGCGCTCACACAGAAGCAGCAGGCCGAACTCAAGGCGTGGAATGAGAAGCTCGAACAGCAGGTCAAACACCGCACCGAGCAACTATGCAAGCAGAACGAGTTCCTCACCAAGCTCAGGCAACGGCTCGAGCAATCGCTGCGCGATACGGTCGAAGTGATGGTCGGCATGCTCGAGGCGAATAACCCGAACATCGCGATCCACTCGAAGCGAGTCGCGGAGTTGGCCCGAGTCATCGGAGAACGGCTCAGCTTGCCAGAGGAGGAGCTGAACGATCTCGAGTTCGCGGCGCGCCTGCATGACATCGGAAGAGTCGCCAAGGTTCACTCGAAGAAACGCGCCCCGGGAGCCGCCCCGCCAAAACGCGAGGGCCTCTTGCGCCACTCGGACTCCGGCTACGCCATCCTGTCGCACGTCACCGGCTTCGAGGCCGTGGCTAACGCCGTGCGCCATCAGTATGAATACTACGACGGCAGCGGGCACCCCGAGGGGTTGGAAAATGACGACATACCGCTTGCGGCCCGAATCATCGCCGTCACCGACGTGTATGACACGGCCGTCTACTCGTCGACTTATCCGACCCGAGCGACGCGCGGTGCCGGACGGAAGGCACTCCTTTCCGGGCACGGAAAGCGATTCGATCCGATGCTGGTCGATATCCTGCTTCATTACATTCACGAGGAGGGCGAAGGCCACTGCGCCGATTCGGAAGTCGAGCTATCCCCCGCCCATCTGCGCCGAGGAATGAGGCTCTCCCGTCCGCTGTGCAAGTCGGACGAAGTGCTCCTGTTGGCATCCGGTACGGTGCTCACCAACGAGCAGATCGAGCACGTCAGGGCCGCAGCCAACATCGACCCGCTACTCAACGGGGTCTTCGTAGTGTGCATCGACGAGACGGAAGAGGCCGCGGCGCCGCCGCAGCCTGCCGCCCCAGCGATGCCGCAGCCTGCCGCCCCAGCGATGCCCCAGCCCGGCGATCCAGTGATGCCACAGGCCCCCGTCCCTGGTGCGCCACCCCGGCCCGCGACGCCCGCTGTGGCTGGTCCGCCCGTACAGCCTTTGGCACCAGCCCCCCCGGACGCAGCGCCGCCCGTGACACCGGCACCGGCAGCGCCGGTGTCTCCACCCCAGGTAGGAGCAGCGATGGCCAGCCGCAAGGTGGCTAAGCTGCGTGTCCTGGTGGTCGACGACGTAGAAATGCTCTGCAACGCGCTGCGGCGAGAGTTGCGCAGTGCCGGTTTCGACAGCGCCGCCACCACCAACGGCTATGAGGCGCTGAAGCTGGCTCGAGCCGAGCACTTCGACCTCGTGATCTCGGATGTGCAGATGCCCGCCATGCCGGGCAAGGAACTCATCCGGCGGCTTGGTGAAGCGATACCGGACCTTCCGTGCATCGTCCTTACCGGCAACGCCAAAATCGATGAGCTTCGCGAACTCATGAAGGCGCCGAACGTCGTCGGCGCACTCGTCAAGCCATGGGACAAGGAGCGTCTCATTACGACGATTACCGCCGGGATCGAGAAACGCCCGCGTCCGGCGCCGGCCACGGCTTGACGGGGCCTGGCGTCCACGACTCCACCCTGTGCAGCCGCGTCCGCGGTCTGCAAGCCCGTATGGAATCCAGTACCCCCAGCCCCTACGCGTCTGGATTCTTCGTGCGAGAGAGCTGCGCGTCCACTTCGGCGCGTAGCCTGTCGCCATCAAACGGCTTGGCGAGCGTGGCGACGGCACCCCATGTTCTCGCGAGCGTCAGGAAGTCGGCCGCCATCGGGTCACCGCTTATGGCGATGATGGAAGCTTCGGCGTCGATCTGTTTGAAGAGGCGCACCAACTCCATCCCGTCAGGTGGCGGGATGACGATATCGAGCACAACCAGATCGGGGCGTGCCACGCGATACTGCCGCAGGGCCGCATCGCCGTCCTCAGACGAGGTTACCTCGTGCCCCTCCCGGCGCAGGATCTCGCTAATCCATTCACGAAGTTCCGAACAGTCTTCAACGATCAGGATCTTCGCCATCGCAGCACACCTGTTCGCTTACCGCCTCGGCGTCGGCGCGCAACGCGGCATCTCCGTCGAGCACACGACGCACCGTGGTCGCCAGCACGTCCAGCGTAAACGGTTTCGGAAGGAACATCTCGATCAACGAACTCACGTCATCCAGGTCTTCCGCCCAATACCCGCTGCACAACATGACCTTCAAGTCCGGAAGTGCGTGCTTGATGCGCTTGAGCACGGCCTTGCCGCTCAACTTCGGCATGACGGCGTCAAGGATGACGAGGTCGAAGCTTTCCTTCGCCTGATCGAAGAGTGCCAATGCCTCCTCACCGTCACACGCGACCACAACATCGTAGCCCTGTCCCGTCAGCCACGTTTGGGCGAGGTTGCGCACGAACTCCTCGTCATCAGCCAGTAGAATCCGCTCGCTGCCCCGCGCCAATTCCCGCCGGTCTGCGTCAGGACTTTCAGC
>JAJDDX010000004.1 GCA_029260055.1 Phycisphaerae bacterium | reverse complement strand
CCATTGCTGCGTATTTGCCTGATCTTCCTCTTAAGAAGAAAGCTCCTGCAATACCACCGAATACTGCACCTGCAATAACTGCTGCGCCAACTACACCACCTGCATCAAGATATGGAGTTCCTGAGCCAGCTGCTGGATTTTCTTGAGCTGATGCGATTCTTCTTGTTTGAATCTCAAGTGCTTCTTCTAATGTGTATGATCCGGTTTGTCCTTCACTACCGACATTACCCATGTATTGTGCAAATGCTACTGCACTTTCTGCATAGAGTCCTATAGTGAATACAGCGATTAAGGATGCTGTTAAGAGTATTTTTGTATTCATACGGTTTACCTGCTCGTTTTGGCGGACGAGACTTATTTAACTTTTATTCTGAACACCAAATTTTGATATAATGTACGAGATCAGTATAAGTAACGTTTAATTCTGTTCTATATTGAGCCAAATCATGGGACGAATGCATACACACAGACATGGTAAATCACACTCCATTAGACCTGCTGTACTTCGTGCACCTTCTTGGATTACACAGAGTCCTGCAGAAATAGAAGAGTTAGTAATTAAATATTCTAAAGATGGTTTGACTCCAAGTCAAATTGGAATTAAATTAAGAGATCAACACGCCATTCCTCTGATTAAACCAATTACCAAAAAAAGTATGGGTCAAATTTTAGAGGAAAATGATTTGAAAGCAGAGATGCCTGAAGATTTAGGAAATATTGTTACAAAAGCAGTAGGTCTTCAAAAACACCTCAAAGCAAACAAAGGAGATAACAGAAATGTAAGATCTTTGGAATTAATTGAAGCCAAAGTTCACAGACTATCAGTCTACTACAAAAGAATTGGAAGAATTGATAAGACATGGAAGTATAAATCCGTAGTTGCTCAACTAGAGTAATGACAAAATCACTAGATGAATCACTTTCATTTTTCAAAGATAAAATTTTAGATTGTATAAAATTTAAAAAATCAATTTCCATTACAACACATATTGATTGTGATGGATTAACATCAGGAAGTATAATCACTAAAGCCCTAATTAGAGCAGGAGCAAATTGCACAGTTAGAACATCAAAGGAATTTAGTAAAAATGTTCTAGAGTCATTCAAAACAGATTCTAGAGATTTTCATGTAGTTACTGATCTTGGAGGGGGTTTTGCGAATGAATTAGACAAAACATTAGGAGATAATTGGATTATTTTAGATCATCATCAAATCCCAGATGAAGAATTAGATAATCAAAATGTCATAAATTCTTGGAAATATGGGATTGATGGAGGATTAGATATTTGTGCTGGAGGAATGGCATATCTAGCCTCAGAAGCACTAGATGAAAGGAATTCAGATTTGTCTGCAATTGCTATTGTTTCTGCTTTAGGAGATAGACAAGACCAAGGAGAAAGAAAATCATTTACAGGTAAAAATTTTGAAATTGCAAATACTGCCAAAGAATTGGGTTTAGTGGAAATTGGTTTAGACCTGTTGTTAGTCGGAAGAGAAACAAGACCTCTTGCAGATGCCTTGGCATTTACATCTCAACCATTTATTGAAGGATTAACCTGGAACAGAGAAGCATGCTTTTCACTACTAAAATCATCAGGAGTTAATCTCAAGGAAGAAGGAAGATGGAGAGTTCCAGCCGATCTTAATGAGGCGGAAAAAAGACAAGTTATCGAAACAATTTCAAAATATGCGTCTGGAAAAAATGCAACTGAATTAATGTCAGAATTAATTGATTATACCTATACATTTCCAAGAGAAAACAGTAGAAGTTTCTTGAGAGATGGACGAGAATTTTCAACCATGTTAAACTCTTGTGGCAGAATTAATCGTTCAGGGGTTGGAATGGCAGTATGTATGGGAGACAGAAACAAAATCCTACGAGAAGCTGAAACCATTCTAACAGATTATAGAAAGATAATCAGAGAATACATGAATATTTTATCAAATGAAAGATGGAGAATTTCAGAAAGTAATACATGTGTAATGGTCAATGGTGAAGACATAGTTCCAGAAACAATGACTGGAACTATTTCATCATTAATTGCAGGATCACCAAAAAACTCTGGAAAAATTGTAATATTGAGAACCAAGGCAGAAGAGAATACAATAAAATTTTCATCAAGAAAATCTTTTGGATGTACATCAGACATCAATCTTAGTGAAATAATGAGAAATGGTGCTGAGAAATTTGATGGTATTGGAGGAGGGCATAATGCTGCTGCAGGAGCCAAAATAACTAAAGACAAATTGGATGAATTTCTTAACTATTTAGAAGTAAATGTCGTTAACGTGCCAAGTTCAGGTAATTCTCAATAACATATCAAAAGAAAAAGCCGAAACTGTGAAAAAAGCCTTAGAACCAGACAATGTAGATTTTCCAGAAGGATTGAGTCTTTATGTTGAAAATATTGATAACAAACTAGTTTTTAATTTTGAAAGTAGGAAGAACATGAAACATCTTACAAGCACAGTTGATGAAGTTATGGAGCATATCCAAGTTGCTCTAAAGGTGATTGAATAGTGTTAGATCCTAAACTAATCAAAGAGAAACCACAAGTAATTCGAGAGATGCTCAAAGCAAGAGCTGTCGATTTTGATTTGGATACACTAATAGAATCTGATCAAAAAAGACGTGAATTTATTATCAAAACAGATGAGTTAAGAAAAAAGAAAAATAAAATAGGTATTCAAATTGCTCAAAAGAAAAAATCAGGAGAAAATACAACTCAGATTTTAAATGAAATGGTTCAAGTTTCAACTGATCTTACAAAATTAGAAAGGGGTCAAGAGACGGTTGAAAATACATATTCTAAATTAGCATTAACCATTCCAAATCTCATCCATGAATCAGTTCCTATTGGAGCAGATGAGAATGCAAATAAAGAAATCAAAAAATGGGGAAAAATTCCAAGTTTTGATTTTAAAATAAATGACCATATAGATATCTCTGAGAATTTAGATTTGGTAGACCTAGAAAGAGCTGCCAAAGTAGCAGGGGCCAGATTTTATTATTTGAAAAATGATCTTGTTAGATTAAATCAATCACTAATCCACTATGGATTGGATTTTTTGGCAAAAAAAGAATACTCGCTTATTCAACCTCCATATATGATTAATCGAGAATCTATGGAAGGAGCTGTAATTGCTGATGATTTTGAAGAAGTAATCTACAAAGTTGAAGATGAAGATCTATACCTGATAGGAACATCCGAACACGCCATGGCCGCAATGAGAGCAAAAGAAATTCTGGAAGGTAAAGAATTACCTCTAAGATATGCAGGAGTTAGCCCATGTTTTAGAAAAGAGGCAGGAGCTCATGGAAGGGATCAGAAAGGAATTTTCAGAGTTCATCAATTTGACAAAATTGAACAATTTGTATTTTCACGACCCGAAGATTCTTGGAAAGAGCATGAAAAAATGTTAGCAGTGGCTGAAGAATTTTATCAAAACTTGGGAATTCCTCATAGAGTGATGTTACTATCATCAGGAGATATGGGAAAGATTTCTGCAAAGACATATGATATTGAGGCTTGGATGGCGGGACAAAACGCATACAGAGAAATTGTTTCATGTTCAAACTGTTTAGATTATCAAGCAAGAAGATTGAAAATTAGATTTAGAGATAAAACAAATGAGGATACACAATACTTGCATACTCTAAACAGTACTTTGATAGCTACAACTAGAGTTTTAGTATCAATAATGGAGAATTTCCAAACCAAAGATGGCCACATTAGAATTCCTAGTGTTTTACAGAGTTACATGGGAAATCAGAAAGAGATCTAGTGATATACCCTTATATTTTGGATTCAAAGGTCCTTAATAATTGGCACGTAGAAAAGGTCGAGTAAAGGACAAGTGGCGAGAAAAACGCTGGGTTACAGTATATGCACCAGATTCATTCAACAATGTCCCAATCGCATATGTTCCAATTACAGATGACGAAAATGCGGTAGGTAGAGTAATTGAAGTTACACTATACGATATTCTAAAAGGAGATCCTTCACAACATCAGTACAAAATCTATTTCCAAATTCACAAAGTTGATGGAGATAAGGCTACAACAATTTTCAAAAGATATGAATATTCAAAAGAATTTTTGCGTAGTTTAGTAAGAAGAGGGTCATCAAAAATTAATTTCTTAATTGATATTAAAACAAAAGATGGGTACGTCTTCAGAATCAAATTATTGGCTCTAACACATAGAACATTAAACACATCCAGACAACATGCTCTAAGATTAATCGCTAGAGATGTAATTAACAAAACAATTCCAGAGATGACAATTGATCAATTTGTTCAAGCAACATGTTACAGTAAAATTAATTCAGACATTATGGCAGCATTCAAGAGAGTGATTAGAGTAAGACATGTAGGTCTAGAGAAAGTAAAACTCATCAGAACTGCAGATAAAGAAACAAAATTACTAGAAGCATAACCAACAAAGTTATTCTTTTACAATATCATGGCAGATAAGATTGAAATTACAATCGATACAATTGTTCATGCAACAGAAAATATTTCAAAAATTTTTCAATCTTTTGAAGATGTTTTGAATCTTAATGAAGATGATTTTATACTTGAAGAAACAGAAGGGCATTATGAAAATCCAATTATCATGTTAAAAGCAAAAATTGTAAAAAAACAGGCTCAAAATTTGATGAGTAAAATACTTGAACGATTAACAGATGAACAAATCAACAACTTAACTGAAGAAATTGAAGAAAGAACAGAAAATTCCAGGTTCCACATGAGACTAGACAAACAAGAATTGATCAAAGGCAATCTAATGATTAGTGAAAAAGAGACAATAAAATTGAAAATTCACACACCAATTTACAACAAAAAAGACGCGGTCAAAATATTTACAGAAATTTTTCACAATGCCAACTAGATTAAATAGGAATAAAACAACTATACAATTTGGGAATGAGGAAATATTAGCCGCTCCAGTCTGAGCGAAAGCTTTGAAGACGCCGCGACGAACCGACCCCTTTCATCGATCAATGATTTTGCAGACTATGTGATGGTATTATTTTAAATACCGATAGACAAACCTCAATATCGTGGCAGATTATGATGTTATAATTGCAGGTGGAGGTCTTGCAGGTACAATTACAGCACAAGCTGTTTCTTATTATTCAAAACAAAATTTAAAAATCTTAATTGTTGATAGAAACACAGAATTTTTACCAGGTCGAAAATCACTAGCTGGATGGGTATGTGGAGACGCATGCTCCAAAGAAGCAGTTGATTTTATGACAGAAAGAATCAAAGTTGAATGGACCAAACCAGAAATTGAACATGATGTAAAAGGGGTAATGGCATTCTCCCCAGATAAAGAAACTTCAATTCCATTTGACGGTGATGGATTCATGTTAAATCGTCAAAAATTACCAGAAATTCAAAATGAAAGATGTAAAAAAAGGGGTATTGAATTTGAATATGAAATTAATCTTACGGGTTTAATTTACGAAGGACAACAAGCAGTTGGAATACAAGGAGTAGATAACAAAACAAAACAACCATTCAAAAAAACATCAAAGATTGTAATTGATGCGACAGGGGTTACATCTATGCTTAGAAATGGACTTCAAAACTCCACTAAGGTAGAAAAAAGAATTGATAGACGAGATTTAGAATCGACTGGAAGATATATCATGCATTTTGAAAAAGGCCAAAATGATCTTACTGAATTTGATCCAGATTATTGTATTATTCATTTGGATCAAGACATTGCACCTGGTGGGTATGGATGGGTATTTCCAAAAGGAGATACTAAAGTAAATATTGGTTTAGGAGTTGAAAAATCTCTACTAGATAAAAGAAACAAAAGATTAGGTAGAAAAGATAATGTTGAATCATTGATGAAAGAATATCTTCATAGAAATACTGCAATCAAAAATGCAAAATTATCAGAAGAACCACAAGATATTAACAATAATTCAGGAGTATTCCAAGTTTCAGTTAGAAGACAAAACGATTGCATGGTTTCAGGAGGATACGTGATGGTTGGAGATTCAGCATGGATGCCAAAACCAATTGATGCCGGTGGTATAGGGCCTGCTTTGATTGCAGGTACAATTTTAGGAAATAATGTAGCTCAAGCATTAGAAGCAAATGATGTTTCTGAAGCAGGTTTATGGCAATACAATTTAGATTACATCAAAGAATATGGATACAAAACGGCAGGTCTTGAACTCTTTAGACGATTAATACAACAAATGTCTAATGAACAAATCAGTTATGGAATGAAGCACTTTTTGGGCAAACTTGATGCCGAATCAATTAGTAAAGGAGAACATCCAGACTTTTCAGGATTAGGTAAGATTGGAATGATTATTAGAGGTGCAATGAACAAAACAGTTGCAGACGGACTCAGATATACTTCTAAAGAAAATCAATGGTTGGTTGAACATTATAATAATTATCCAAAGGATCCATCAAGATTTGATAAATGGAATAAAACACTACATCAAAGACTACAAGAAGCATTCACAAAAATAGAATCATTTGATTCTAAGAACTAATATTAAATATTGTAGAAATCAGTGAAAACATACTTTGGAAGAAGCACAATATCTTGACTGGAATAATTCAATTCAAATTCTAAACAAAGCATATGAGGCAGGTCTTTTTGTGCTTATAATAGGTCCAAAAGGAACTGGAAAAACATCCCTAGTTAGAGATTTTGCCAAAAATAAAAATATCAATTTAGACTCTATCAATTTTAGTTTAAGAACTAGAGAAAGTCATTTGGTGGGTACTAAAACACTAACAGATGGAACGGTCAGTTTTGATGAAGGTCTGCTAATCAAATCAATGAAAAGTGGAGATATGTTATACCTAGATGAAATTAACTCTGCAGAAGCAGATGTTTTACTTAGATTAGATGAAGCATTAGATGATAGACGTCAAATTGTCTTAAAAGAATCGACAGGGGAACTTATCAAAGCAAAGGAGAATTGGTTTGTAGTTGCAACAATCAATCCATTAACACACAGTGGAACAAAAGAATTGCCACCGCAATTACTTAGTAGATTTCCAGTACGAATTAGATTAGAATATCCACCAGAAAATATAGAATTAGAAATTATAAAAAAATATGTTTCTGGAAATTATGAATCAGAAATAATTCAAGCAATTAAATTAGCAAATACATTAAGACAGGCTGCTGCAGTTGAAGAATTATTTTATTCTCCAAGCTTAAGGGAAACAATTGCTTTTGCTAAATTATTAGATAAAGGTATGGCAGCAAAAGAAGTTGCTGAAATTGTTTTTGGAAATGTCTATACACAATGGGGGGATATAGAGTATCAAAAAGTAAGCGACATCATAACGTCAATGTTTGGAAACTAAATGCAATCAATTCAATTGCAAAATGATTCTTTGGTTGAAATAGCAACTTTTCTTGTTAGAAGATGGTCTGAAAATGAAAACATGATTATAGAAATTTCAGATAAAACAGAAACAAAGACACGTCTAAAAGAAAACAAAGTAATCTTGACTCCAATGGAAAAGCGAATTGGAAATGATTTTCAAAAATACCGTCAATTTAGAACATCATTATGGTATGAGGCCATGAGAATAAAATATTGTAAAAAAATTCTCAGCGATGATCATGCATTTGGATTTATTCTCAATTCAATGGAGGCTCAAAGGATTGAAAAATTGGGAAGAAAGATTTGGAGAGGTATGGACGAAGAAATTATTTTTAATTATACGTATATGCTTGTAGCAAGACCACAATTGCACACAGTATATGGGAAAGCAAGGATTGTAGAGGCATTTTATCAATATTTCATGTTTGGAGCATTGAAAGGTGAAATTCAACCAAGTGACTTTGAAAAAATAAAAAAAGCAGTGATTTTTGCCAAATCAATTGTTAATCAAGCAATTGAACAAAAGCAAGATACCGATTGGATTGAAAAAAATATCAGTGAAATAATAAAAATATTGGATATTGATTCCCTTCTAACAATTCCAATTTCTTTGCCTTTTATGAAAGCAGGAATGGCATTATCAGAAGAAGAATTACTGAAAGTGCTCAAAATAATTTCTAAAAATAAGGAAGGTGATTTGGGTACTATTGATCCAAAATCTGTAATTAGAGGAGAGGATGTTTATGATGAATACAAAGTGCTGTTAGATGAAAATGAAAAAACTGAAAATAAAGGATTGGCAACTGAAACAATAGGAATTCAAATTCCATCAACAAGGAATGTAGATGAAACAACAATCTATGATATGAGTTTAATTAATGGATTAAAAACAAAATTCAAAGAATGGAAAAGGGGTTGGAAAGAACAACATCTCAGATCAGGAGATGAATTTGATGAGGAGAGTTACATTGAAGGTAATGAGCCATTTTTCACAGATATTAAAAAATCAATTAAAACAAAAATTGTAATTCTACTAGATCATTCATCCAGCATTGCTTCAGATGCAATTGAATACAAAAAAGCAACTCTAGCATTATGTGAAGTATTATCTTTTCTCAAAGTAAAATTTGCAGTCTATGCTTTTAGCACTGAAAATAGATCAATGATTTGTTGGTCAATTAAACCAGAAAATGTAAAATGGAATAGTATGACCGCAAAAAGATTAACACAAATTGTTGCTAACGGTTCAACGCCATTAGCTGAAGTCTACGACAAAATGTTTCCAATTTTACAATCAAAAAGGCCAGATATTTTTTTGACATTAACTGACGGGGAACCGTCAGATCCTGATGCAGTGAGAAATATGAGTAAATCTTTCAAAAATTTAGGAATCAGCATGGTGGCTTTAGGACTGGGCCCAAATACAGTTAGAGCCACCACAATAGCAAATAATCTCAGGCATTTAGGATATGAAAAAACTATGGCAGTTAGCAGACTAAAAGATATTCCAAACAAGGTAATTGGTATTTTAGATGTATGAGTAAAATTAAAAATATTCTACCATTGCACTATATCAGATATTTTATATGAGCAAAAAATGAACTACACCTAGAGAAAATATGTCAGAAAATAATTTTGATAAGCCCCTACTTGAAAAATTTGAACAAGAAATTTGGAATAAAATTCCACATTTAGAAGGAGAAAAAGTGGTCAATGCCACACCGCTTATTGATCTTACAAGTGATTTTAAGGAATGTGCAAAAAATCTTTACAAACTAGATATTTCAGATTTAGACTTGAAAATATATGGAAAATTTGATGCTAATTTATTATCAGGTTCAATCAAAATCAGACCCGCAATTCACATTATGTATGATGCAATTAAAACAGGCAAGCTAAAAAGCAATCAAACAATTATTGAAGCCACATCAGGGAATTTTGGAATTGCACTTGGACAAATGTCAAAACTTGGATTAACTGTTGTATCACTTGTTTCAAGGAAATTACAAGAAGGAGTCTTTAAGGAATTAAGAGATGAAAATATTCGCATAATGGATTTAGATATGGATATTTGTCCTGCTCCGGGAATGAAAGATAGTGATGCTGATGTATTAAAAGCAAAAGCAACGGCAGCAAACATTCGATCTCAGTTGGCAGAATTAGGATTTAATCCTACAATTTACGATAAATCAATCTCTGAAATTGAAACGCTATTGACAGCACAAGATATAATCAATTTAGCTAAATTACTTTCAAAAATGTATGGATGCTTTTGTCCAGAACAATATGACAATGAATTAAACATTGAGGCCCATAGAACAATTACAGCAGTAGAAATTGATCAGCAATTACATGAAAATGAAGATTCGCTAGAAGATTATAGAATTGTATGTTCATTTGGAACAGGTGGCACCTCTGGAGGATTAAGTAAATACATGAATGAAAAATATGGTAAAAATGCAATTCATGTAGTATTCCCAATTCCAGGTCAAGATGTAGCAGGAATTAGAACAAAAGCAAAGGCAGATGGATTAAAGTTGTATAATCCAGAGGCATATGCGGCTCAACATGAAGTTGATTTTGGTCAAGCAAAACACTTACTCAAATTCTTTGTAGACAAAGGCCACAATATTGGTGAAAGTACTGCGTTGGCTCTATATTCTGTTTTAGAAATGCTCAGTAATGGGGATAAAGGTAAATTTGTAGTTGTAGTTGCAGATGGTATTGAAAAGTATAGGAAAAATCTAGAAGCAATGTCGAATAATCAGCGTATGCAAGTCTCATTAGATGAAGCATCATCAAGTGTACAAGATTATGATAAAATAATATGGGTTCATACATCATATACTCCAAAAGAAGAAGGAATTGAAATGATTGCTAAATCTTTGGGAATAGACAAAGAAAAAATTGCAATACCTAAGGCCAGTACAATTAATCAATTATTATCAACACAGCAAATTCCTGAAGAATTAAGTAAAGATCTGGAGGGTTCTAAAGGCAAATCATTGTTAATTTGCATGGCTGGAAATACATCATTAATGACTGCTCAAGTACTTGCAAGTAAAGGCATAGTAACTGAGAGTTTGAATGGCGGCATTACAAATTTGCCAGAAGGACAAGGCAAAAACCCAGGTCAATATATCAAAGCAGCTACTGAATAATAGATTTGAAATGTCTTTCAGTTTCACAACCATTTGCTGATTTAATTATTTCAGGGAAAAAGAACATTGAATTAAGAAATTGGAATACAAAATTTCGTGGAGAATTTTTAATTCATTCTCCACTGAAAATCAGGACAAAAGATTCTAAAAGGTTAAAAATTAATAAGAAATTTGTCACAGGTGCAATTATTGGCAAGGCACATCTGTATGATATTAAAAAATATAATTCATTAAAAGAAATAAAATTAGATCAGAAATTTCATTTTGCATCAAAAAAATTTCAAACTAAAACATTTGGTTTTATGTTAAAAAATGCTAAACCATTACGAATTCCAATCCCATGGAAAGGTCAACTTGGAATCTTTGATGCGAAGATTCCAAAAACAGAAATCAAAAACAGAAAAATTGTATCAGACATCATAGATGAAGAATATCGTTATCAATGGATTGGACATCATTAGAAAATTGAAAACGGATAAAAAATTTGACTAGTATATATAAAGGCCATATATAGAGTCCCTCGTTATGCCTCAAACCAAGCCTATTGTTAGTGTTGAAAATGTTGTGGCGTCAGCATCAGTAGATCAAAAGATTGATCTTATTCAAATCACTGAAAAATTTCCAGATACCGAATATAATCCAGAACAATTTCCAGGCCTTGTGTTTAGATTAACAAAGCCCAAAACTGCAACTCTGATTTTTAGAACTGGAAAAATGGTATGTACAGGAGCAAAATCTGAAGAGATGGCAATTAAAGCTGTCAATACAGTTGTTCAGCAACTAAGAAAAGGTAAAGTCAAAATAAAAAAAGATGCCGTAATTACAGTTCAAAATATAGTCGCATCAATAAATCTAGGTGGAAAAATTCATTTAGAAAAAGCCGCTCGAACATTACCCAGAAGTATGTATGAACCCGAACAATTCCCAGGGCTCATTCATAGAATGGTGGATCCAAAAACAGTATTACTGTTATTCGCATCAGGAAAATTGGTGTGTACAGGAGCAAAGAACGAATCAGATGTTTACCGTTCTGTTCACAACATACATGCACTATTAGAAGAAAAGTCTCTAATGATTTACGACGAATGATTTTAATTTGTTGAATTGACTAAAGATATTTTTGAGGATGAAAAAATCAAATTAACTCCTGAAAAAGGTTTTGATTTAGTTGGAATTGATTATTTTGCGGAGCCTGGCAATCAGTTGTATTTAGTAGAGCATTTTGAAAGATATCAAGATGCGCTAAATGCAAAAAAAGATCGAAAAATTCAAGATGAATATTTTATTCTATACAAAGGAACAGGAAATGAATATTTCTGTAGATAGATTAGAAAAATCATAAAACTGTACTAAATTTTACACAATCTCTTATCATTTAGTTAAAAAGTCTGAAAATAGTGCCTGATGAAGCAAGAGATTTAATCGATACGTTATATCAGAGAGAAAATCCAATCCAAACTCAACAAATACCCAAACAAATGAATCGTAAAAGTCCAAAAGCAAAGCACCATATTTTTGATGAGTCAGAATTTACACGAGGAAGAGAAGTTCTAGGGGATCTTATTGTTCATGGCATGATAGCCTCAGGTGGCACAGATATCGACTGGCTAATTGAACACAGGGGTGGATTCATTATTTTGGAGTTTAAGGGATTTCATAATGATAAAATCAACATGGCCAAAGGGCAGATGATAGCTTATGAAAAGCTACATGAAAAATTAAACATGGCAACAAAATGTTATCTATACGTTGTCGGATGTGATGATATTGATTTTTCTAATCCAGATTCAACAGTGTGGGTTTTTGAAATGGAACAATGGAAATCAGGTGCAATACCTAAAAACACTACAGACATTTATGATTATGATGCAGGTAAGCAAAACAAATTCATCGTTTATCGTGAATATATGAATGAGATAAGTGTAGAGAAGTTACGAGATTTAGTAGATTCGCATTGGAAAGAATTTGAATAAATTACGCAGTAAATGAAAATGTGCTTGATTTTATTTCTTTACCATCATCTACTATAATTGTATAAGTACCAGATTTTTCCCATCCTGAGCCCCCTGCAATAGCTAAAGTTGAAAATCTTCCATCACTTTTTAATGATATTTGTTCTGCCCATACAATTTCATTATTTTGATTATTTATTGAAAGATTCACAGTTCCTTTAGAAGTAGACACCCCACTGATTGAGATTAAATCTTTTTTGTTGTAGGATTTTAAATCAGATTGAATTGATAGTGAAATTGGTGCATTGTCAGATGGAGTGCTAATTGGAGTTCCAGTTGGAAGACCATTGAAAGAAAATGCTACTGCGATAATTATTAGTAAAGCTAGTCCACCAATACCAAACATAATTTTTTTATTTTTTGATTTAGAATACGATATTCTTGGCACTTCAGTTTGGAATGATTGGGTTTGTTGAATATGTTGAATTTCAGGCATAGGGACGTCAGGAACGGATGGTTTTTCTACAACTGAATTGGTTGGAGTAAATTCAGGTTTTCTTCCCAGATGTTTTTCAGCTAATTGTCGGACATAATTTCTTTCATAATTACTTATAACTTCGTTATTTTCACATGCTCTACAGATTTGCTTTAAAATTCTGTCATCTCCAAAATCCTTATCCAAAAGATCTTTCACATCATCTAGCAATCGATCTGTCATGTGTATTTTCCCTCAAATTGATTATTTATGAATATATGTCAGATATCTATTTTGCATGGATTTTTTGGGCTTGTATTATCACTGTTCTAATGTAATCCTTAGCAGTTGAATCAGTTACACCCATTTGCTTTGCTCTTTGATAAAGATCAATTTCTTTAGGATTTAGCAGATAGCACTTTAAGAGATAATTGAGCCTATGAGACCTTTTTTCGTCACTTTTCATAATTTTATTTTTCTTAGATACTAAAAAAGTCAGAGGATTATGACATAACCAAGTGGAATTATAGTATCATAAAATTTGAATAAAAACATATGATCTTTTTTAAACAATACAAGAAAATGAATGGGAATGAAACGAGTTGAGGCAACGGTTCAGGCAACCAAAATTGGTGTAGTCACTGAGGCAATTATGGATATTGTAGGTGGATTCACCATTCTGGAAGGAAAAGGTAGAGGTTCTGGAGCTAGACAAGAAATGAGATCTGGTAGAGGAACTGGCACCATTACTGCAGAATACAATAAAGTTGCAACTGTTAGTACAATTGTAGATGACTCAGACGTAGAAAAAATTTCCTCAGCAATTGCTGATGCAGCTTTTACAGGTAAAGGCGGAGATGGAATTATTG
>JAJDDX010000300.1 GCA_029260055.1 Phycisphaerae bacterium | reverse complement strand
AGCTCTGTGGTGTGACGACACGGGCAAACGAGTTTGCCCATGCCACCCTGTGGTGCGGTTCAGGGGGCGGTGTGACGACACGGGCAAATCCCGGCGCGCCGGGACCCATGCCACCCGGGGGTCTTGACCTTGGTAGTCAAGCGCTCATCCCGGAGCTGACGTTGGTCGGTACGCTCTCGATGGAGATTCGCGCGATGGGCCGATGTGGTCCGAAACGGTTGTCTTTCCTTGATCGCTTCTTGACGCTGTGGATCTTCCTCGCGATGGGCGTTGGGGTGGCCGGTGGTTACTTCTTTCCCGGCGTCGAAGGTTTGATCAATCGCTTTCAGGTGGGCACGACGAACATCCCGATCGCAATCGGGCTGATTCTGATGATGTACCCGCCGCTGGCGAAGGTGAAGTACGAGGAACTCGGCGACATCTTCCGCAATCCGAAGATCATCGCCCTGTCGCTCGTACAGAACTGGGTCATCGGGCCGATCCTTATGTTCGGGCTCGCGGTGCTGTTTCTCAGCGGCTATCCGGAGTACATGGTCGGCGTGATCATGATCGGGCTTGCGCGGTGCATTGCGATGGTGATCGTCTGGAATGATCTGGCACAGGGCGACACCGAGTACGCGGCCGGCCTGGTGGCGTTCAACTCGATCTTTCAGGTGTTGTTCTATTCGGTCTATGCATGGCTTTTTATCACGGTGCTGCCGCCGCTGTTCGGGCTGACCGGTGCGGTCGTTGAGGTGAGCATCGGGCAGATCGCCGAGAGCGTGTTCATCTACCTCGGGATACCGTTCATCGCGGGGCTGTTGACGCGGGTGGTGCTGCTGCGGCTCAAGAGCCGCGAGTGGTACGAGACCAAGTTCATCCCGAAGATCTCGCCGATCACGCTGGTGGCGTTGCTGTTTACGATCCTGGTGATGTTCTCGCTCAAGGGCGAGTACATCGTGCAGTTGCCGCTGGATGTGGTTCGTGTGGCGGTACCGCTGTGCATCTACTTCGTCATTATGTTCCTGGTGTCGTTCTGGATGGGCCGACGAATCGGCGCGGACTATTCCAAGACTACGACGATCGCGTTTACAGCCGCCAGCAACAACTTCGAGCTTGCCATCGCGGTGGCTGTCGCTGTCTTCGGTATCAACCATGGCGCGGCGTTTGCGGCTGTCATCGGGCCGCTGGTGGAGGTGCCGGTGTTGATCGGATTAGTGAACGTGGCCTTTTGGCTCAAACGAAGGTACTTCAGGGCGGATGTAGGAGCAGGGGTCCCGGCGGCGGGGTAAGCGATGAGCCGCCGGCGCTGCGGGGTGATTACCAGACATCAACTGGCCATCTGACATAGGAGAATGTCCATGGGAAGTAAATCGAAGTTGACGCATAGTGTCGTTGCGCTGGCGGTGATGGCGTTCGCCGTCGGATCGTTTGCCGACGACTCGACGCCGGGCGAGGCGGAGGCGAAGGCCGCGACGAAAGCCGTCGAGGCGGGTGGAGCCGGCATGGCGACGCTCGAACGAGCGGCTAAAGGCGGGAAGTACTCGTTCATCTTCTTCTTTCGTCTGCATGATACGCGTACGAAGGAGATGAGGAAGGTCTTCGATGAGACGATGGTCAAGCTGGCCGACCGTGCGGAGTCGGTGGCGGTTCGCGTGGATGCCGCTGCCGAGCAGGCGATCGTCGAGAAATTTGCGGTCGGCAAGGCTCCGATGCCGTTCGTCTTCTCGGTGGCGTCGAACGGAGCGATCGTCCAGAGTTTCCGCAACACGCTGACCGAGCAGCAACTGACGGACGCTTTCGTCAGCCGGTCGACCGAGCGATGCCTCAAGGCGTTGCAAGACGGGAAGCTAGTGCTGATGAGCGTGCGCAGCGCCGAGACCACGTACAACGATGAGGCGATGAAGGGCGTGCTGGCGTTCAAGGCGGACGGCGAGTACGCGCTGAACACCGAGATCATTACGATCGACCCGAGCAAAGAAGACGAGGCCAAGTTCCTGAAGAACTTCAAGGTCGATCCGAAGACGACGCAGGCTGTGACGGTCTTTCTGGCACCGCCCGGAAAGGTGCTCGGCACCTACACCGGAGCCACGGATAAGAAGACGCTCGTCGCGGCGCTGACAGCCAGCGGCAAGAAGCCGTGCTGTCCGGGCAAGCCGGGCGGCTGCAAGCCGAAGAAGAAGGGCTAGGGGACATGAAGCTCAAGACACTGGTGTGGCGGGAGATCTTCGAGCGCAGGAATCAGCTTGCGACGAGTTTCCTGGCGATTTTTCTGGGCATCACAGCCATCGTGGCTATCAAGAACATCACCTTCTACTCCGAGAAGGCGGTGGCGCGGGAACTCGATGCGCTGGGCGCGAACATCCTGGTGCTGCCGAAGGCTGCGTCCGTGCAGGACTACTACAGCGCGGATATGCAGACGGACGAGTTGCCGGAGGAGTACGTCACGCGCTTGTCCATGTCGGACATTGAAGGGCTCGACAACCTGTCGCCGAAGCTCTCGACCAGGGTGGAAACCGAGGGCAGGTCGCTGACGCTGACGGGCATCCTGCCGAAGAGTGAGTTCCAATCCAAGTCTGCGTGGGCGGGTGCGGGCATTTTCACCCGGCCGGCGGAGGGTTGCGGCGAGGTGGCGGATGTGCCCGGTGTTTTCAAGCCGACGGTGAAAGAGACGCTGGTACGCAAGCGGGTCATCGAAGACCTGGCGCCGGACGAGGCGCTGATCGGCGCGGATGTGGCGGCGCTACGCGGACTGAAAGAGGGCGATAGTCTCGCGTTGTTGGGACACACATTCAAAGTGACAGCCGTGCTGCCGCAGACGGGCACGGTCGACGACTCGCGCGTCTTTGCCCACCTGCACACGGTGCAGAGTCTTTTGGACAAAGGCTCGGTGATCAACGCGATCGAGGTCGTGGGTTGTTGTCAGGAGATCTCAGCCGGTCTTGTAGAGAAGATCAACAAGCTTCTGCCCGATGCGAAGGTCGTGACCGTGACGCAAGTGGTCGATACGCAGGTCCGCACGAACGGGATGATGGCTCGGCTCTCCACGATCTTCCTGGCGATCATCGCCCTCGTAGGCGGCGCGAGCATTGCAAATTACATGTACGCGAACGTCTTCGAGCGCCGCCGTGAGATCGGCACGTTGATGGCACTCGGCGCCGGGTCGACGATGATCCTCAAGATGTTCCTGCTGAAGGGGCTCTTGCTGGGGCTTGCGGGCGGGGTCGGTGGCTACGTGTTGGGTACGTTGCTGGCTGTCACATTCGGCCCCAGGCTCGCGGGGATTACCGTGATGCCGATGCCGATCCTGATCGTCTGGGCGATCGGGATTTCGGTGGGTATTGCACTGCTGGCGAGTTGCCTGCCGGCGCGGAACGCGGCTCGTCTCGACCCGTGTGCGACGTTCCAGGAGATCTGATCCATGCTTCGGATGGAAGGGGTTAGCAAGAACTACAATCACCGCAGTGCGGCGGTGACGGCGCTTAGCGACGCCAATGTCGCTGTCGATCGCGGTGATTATGTGTCCGTGGTCGGGCCCAGCGGGTGCGGCAAGAGCACACTGCTTCTGATGCTCGGTGGGATGCTCTCGCCGACGCGTGGGCGGGTGCTCTTCGATGACGAATCGCTCTACGACCTGTCGCCCGATCAGCGGGCGGCGATCCGCAAGAAGCACATCGGCTTCGTGTTTCAGACGTTCAATCTGGTACCGTATCTGACCGCGATGGAGAACGTGCAGATTCCGCTGCTGCTGGCTGGTGTCGACGAGCAGACTCAGACGCAGCGTGCCGAGGAGCTGCTGGCACGCGTGGGGCTCGGTGACAGGCTTGATCACAAACCTTCCGAGCTAAGTGTGGGGCAACAGCAGCGCGTGGCGTTGGCGCGCGTGCTGGCGAACGATCCAGCCATCATCCTGGCCGACGAGCCCACCGGTAACCTCGACCCTGACACGGGCACGCAGGTTCTGTCATTTCTCGATGAACTCAATGCTGAAGGGCGCACGGTGGTGATGGTGACGCATGACCCGCAGGCGGCTGCTCGCGCGAAGCGAACGCTTCATCTGGTCGACGGGGCGATCGTGTCGGGCGAGTAGGCGGCTCGATCAGGCGGGCGGGTGGCCCATGCCCTTTTGGACATGGGGGAGACGATGACGGACGTTCAGCAGCTCACCATCTGCCAACGCCAGCGATTGGTGATCGTCGACTTCCCCACCTCCAGAGGAGGTGGGCCACCCGGCCGAGTGCCGCGCCGCCGACAACAGGCACCGCTACCGTATGCACACCTGTCGGAATCTGTCGCCGCCGGTCGGAACTAGTGGCCCGAGAGCTGAATCGATCGACGCGGCTGTATACTGCCTGAGGCCTCACGCGCTGCGGGCCAAGGCCGAAGCGGTCGAGCACGCCGTGACGGCCCGTATGACATACGTCGATGGTATGGACTCCGTTTGATACGAGGTGCCATGATGAAACTACTTCGGTATACGCCTTTCGGTCTTGTCGCGATACTCTTTCTGTTGCCGCTGCTCCCGCCTGCTTCCGCGCTCGTGGAGGACGAGCAAGAGGCACCCAAGCAGAGCGAGCCTACCCTCGCAGCCGCCCGCGCGGCGATAGGCGCGACATACGTACGGTGGGGTCGGGCCCGGGTCGAACTCGACAAGGAGATGATGGACTCGATTCTGTCCTCTGATTTCTACGTGTCACTGTATGGGCGGAAGATATCGCGGGAGAAGTTCATCAGCGACATCTCCCAAGAGCGGCCGGGCTCGCGGCTGACGCGCTTCGACACCGATATTCTGACCGTTCGGAAGACCGAGAAGGATTGGACGGTGGTGATCGCCGAGAAGCTCGAGATCACGGCCTCCGGCCCGGACGGTGAGACGCGTAAGGCCTACAGCTACTGGGTGACTCGCGACGGCTGGCGCAAGGACGGGGACAAGTGGGTCGTCACCTTCAGTGAGGCGATCGGCCACGAGAACTGGGAGCCGGGCACCACTCCGCCGATCAAGGGCTGGTGAGCCGACTGCGTCCCGTGAATACGACGCCTAGGCGGCGCGGCGCTTACGTGTGAAGGCGACCGAACCTGCCGTCAGGACGAGAAGGGCGAGAGCGGTCATTCCCCAACACGAGACGGATGGTATTGCGGTCCCTCCGGTCAAGTCGATCACTTTGTCAGGCGGTACGAGGATCGTGCCGATCGTGGCGACATCGACGGTTGTCGTCGAGACGATCTGCGCGTCTCCCGTGGCTGGGTCGACGACGGCGATCGTCCCCACCCCTAGAACCGGTGACAGGTCAACGGTTGTCGGTACGCCGTCGGTCGTATAGGCCACGTACACGGGAAAGGGGCCGCCGGCGTCCGCGGATGCCGTCACGTGGTGCCAGCGCACGGTGCCGACGGGTGGCATCGAGGCTTCGTACCACGCCTGAGTCAGGTAGCGAATCGCGGGGATCAGGTAAGGGTAGAGGTCCCAATCCGTTGCGTCAGCCGGGTAGCTGAACGACGTCTCGCCCGGATGGCTCGTTTCCCATGCGAGGTAGGCGTCGCGTGCCTCGGGTGCTCCGGCGAAGGTGGCTGCGAGTTGCCCGCCGACGGGCTGATCGACGAAGTGGTCGAGCAACCAGTTGAGCGTCGGCGCGTACTCGAGTCGCGTCACGGTTCCCGGTGCGATGTCACTAGTGTGGCTTCCCCAGCCTGTGACCCAGACGCGCCCGGTGCCAGCCACATGGACATCGTGCAGCCAGTTGAGCACTTCGAGCAGGAACCGCGCCTGCACGGCCCGCATGCGCATGTCCTGCTCGATGCCGAAGTGTACGTCGTTGTGTCCGAGGACCGGGCCGAAGGGCACGACGACCACCGGCGAGGCGGGGTCGGCTTCGAGGAAGCGGCTGCTCGACGGCCGGTAGGGGTTCATGGGGTAGTGGTGGAAGTAGGCGTATAGCTGCTCGTCGGGGCCTTGTTGGTGGTTGGTGAAGCCGAAGTCGGACATCATCTGGATGCGCCACGCGTCGTCGCCGGGCGTGTGGCTTCCGCGCATGGAGTTGACGGCTGTGATCGTAGCCGGATCGGTGATGCCCAAGGCGGCAGTGATGACGGCGCGGACGGCGCCGACATGGTCGTTCCAGTGTTGAAGCACTTCAGCGGCGCTGGGGTTCGGTGGGAGTGTGACCCAATTGTGCGTGGCGACGCGGTTCTTGTTGTGCGAGTGGGTCCCGATCTGTCCGCCGCTGGCGTAGAGGCGCTGGATGAGTGGATGGCCCTGCGCCGGGTCCGCGAGCACCCATTCCATGAACTGACCGGTGGAGAGGAACGAGAGTTTCGCCCCGCGCGGCTCGGTGATGTTGAGCAGCCAGTTGGTGTTGTCGACCCAGTCCTGGAAGATCTGCTGCTGCACCGCTTCGTTGCCGGGCATCGGGTCGGCGTGTAGGTCGATGACGACCATGATCGGAGCTGCCGGCGCGGAGAAGACAGGAATCAGCGCGAACAGGCAGGCGGTCAGCTTGACACGCGTGGTCGCATTCTGTCTGCGCGGTTGAGGCGAGGTTGTGGGGTCCGCTGTGCGGGCCATAGTTTCCGAGTTTGCAGACATGGCGGCTCGCCCCTCCATCTTCTTTCGTTCGCGACGTCGGCCGCGGATTCGACAGGCACATTATACCCGCTTCAAGGCTCGTCGCCCAAGTGGAATCGTGATTGCGGGGAGGGTGCACGTGTCGAGCATGCAGTCGCCAAAAAAGCGGCACGAACCCGTTTCTCTTCGGTTTCCGTCCGTCGGACACTGCCGGCTGGTGTATACTAGCTATAGCGTGGTTTACCGTCTTACTTGCTGTTG
>JAJDDX010000299.1 GCA_029260055.1 Phycisphaerae bacterium | reverse complement strand
ATGGTCGGCTCGATCCAGGCTGTCAGCATGCAGGTCGAGGGTATGGTCAAAGAAGTCGTCGTGGTCGGCGTCACGAGTGAAGCACACCGGCGGAACCTGACGAGACTGATCCACGATGATTCGGAGTGGACGCGCAAAGAGAATGAAGCGAAGCCACCCGAGCCCGACGGCTCCGAGGAGCCCGACGTGCCCCTCGACGAGATGATCCGCATCCTCGTCTGCGACTCCGTGGACAACATGGATGAGCGCATTTCCACGCGTCAGATCCACGCAGGCGTCGTCTTCGCGCTGGACGGCTTGGTGAACAGCCCCACCATGCAGAACGGAATCAACATCCGGGCCGACTACGAGGAAGTGCGCAGTGAACGGGCCGCCTACCTGCTGATCAACATGATCGAGCGCCTATCGAGCCGAACCGTCGAGAGACGAAAAGCCCAGCGGAATCTTCCCGAGCTGTTCGACAAGCCCTTCGCGATAAGCCAGACGAACCTCGCGGCGCCGCCGTCGATCCTCGGACAGGTGCTGCCGCTCGTGCTGATCCTCATGACCATCACCGGCGCGATCTACCCCGCCATCGACCTGACAGCCGGGGAGCGCGAACGCGGGACGCTCGAATCGCTCATGGTCTGCCCCGTGCCGGTCATCGACCTGATCGTGGGGAAGTTCCTCGTCGTCACGACCGTCGCCATCATGGGTGCGGCGCTCAATCTCGCCAGCGTCAGCGCCACGGTCTACTTCGGCGGGTTCGACAAGGTGCTCGCCAACACCGGCGGCGGCATCTCCATCGGGACCATGCTGCTGATCCTGCTGTGCCTCGTCCCCTTCGCGGTGCTCATGTCGGCCATCATGATCGCCGTGTGCAGCTACGCCCGCACGTTCAAGGAAGCGCAAAACTACGTGACACCGGTCATTCTCGCCGTCCTCATCCCCGGCGGCATCGCGGCACTTCCGGCCACGAAGTCGGAAGGGCTCATGCTCGTCATGCCGGTGGGGAATATGGTGCTATTGGCCAGGGACTTGCTCCTCGGCGCCGACATGTCCGGTTGGCAGGTGGCGACGGTGCTCCTGTCGACAACGCTCTACGCGGCGGCGGCTGTCGCAGTGGCAGCCGGTATCTTCGGCAAGGAGTCCGTCGTCTTCGCCGACGCCGGATCACTGCGCGGTACGTTCTCTCGCGCCCTGATCAAGCCCGCACGCGTCCCGAGCGTGTCGATGGCGTTGTTGCTCGTCGCCCTGCTGTTCCCTACCTGGTTCTTCCTGCAGTCGAGCATGTCGCCTGAAGCGGAGGCGGAGACTGCCACCGAAGTGCTTTACGGCACCGGCGTACTCATGCCGCTGCTGTTCGTCCTTCTACCGATCGCGATACTCGCCTATTGGAAAACCGATGTGCGCGAGACGTTTCGCCTTCGCGCGCCTTCGGCCGGCCAACTGCTGGCCGGGCTCTTGATCGGCGTCTCCGCATGGGTACCGGCTCACGAACTGAACGTCCTTCAGCAGATGGTGCTCGGCGTGCCCGAGGCCCTCGTCGCCAATGCGGAGATGGTCACGCGCACGTTGGCGTCTCTGCCGCTGATCCACGCACTGCTACTGACCGCGCTGGTGCCGGCCGTCTGCGAGGAGTTCCTGTTCCGCGGCTTCCTGCTGAGTGGCCTGGGCCCGGCGGCCGGGAAGTGGGGCACGATCTTCGTCACGGCGATCATCTTCGGCGTGTTCCATTTCTTCATCTTCAAGCTGCCGGTGACGTTCGCCCTGGGTGCGGTGCTCGCCTATCTCTGCTGGCAGTCGCGATCCATAGTCCCATCCATCCTCGCTCATCTGCTGCACAACTCCCTGGGCACACTGTCAGCCGCCCGTCCGGAATGGTTCCAATGGATCGGTGACGCCTCAGACGAGGACTGGAGCCATCTGCCGGTTCACATCCTCGTGATCGGCTGCGTCGTCTTCGTGGCCGGTTTGCTCATCGCGTCGCGAGCTTCGGACCCGACCGTCGCTGCATCACAACCAGCCATCGCATCCTGACGGGACCGCGCGTAGGGCGGGCAATCCTGCCCGCCTATCTCGAGTCGTGCCGCGAATCGCCCGCGAGTTATGTCGTGCAGGGACGGTGGCGGGTGATTCGACCGCAGACATGTGTGACGGCGTACAAGAAAGGCGGGCAAAACTGCCCGCCCTCTATGAAAGCCCGTTGCATGTCAAGGGTCTTCCTGGCGATTTCGTTCGGCCGTCGGCGTCCCAATCTTCTATCCGAGCGTCTCACGCCGTAGCGCGATAGCCCAAGTGGGTGGTTTCGAGATCGTGACGACTGCCCTATCTACACGACGAGTATCCCCGGCAAGCCGGGCAACCCAAGGGCGGGACGAGCTCATCGTCACAACTCACGGGACAACGGCCGATCGATTTCTCCTGGAAGCTTCGTCGTTCCTTTTCAGAGGTTCCGTTCGTCTACGCCACGCTGCCGGCATCTATGCTGCCAGCTTCGCCGGTTGCATTTGATGGAATAGCCACCGCACCCAACGATTCGCCACCGCGGTGACGACGACACATTTCGGCTTGCCGCGATCGAGAAGCTCGCCGGCGAAGCCCACCCAATACCGGTCAAACCGAATCAATCGATGCGCCGCCTCGATCAGGGTCGAACGCAACTGACGGTTGCCGGCCTTGATCAAGCCGGCGTCGGCCACACGAGTTCCGCTCGATGCGTTTCGAGGACTCAGCCCACAGAACCTCGCCAACTGCTTGCCGGTGTGGAACCGATCGAACCGACCGATTTCAGCGCGAATCGTCCAGGACGTGACCGGCCCGATTCCTTTCAAGGCGCACAATGCATCAACCATCGCGTCATCTTCCGTGACCTCGGCCAGTCGATCTTCCACCTCGGCAATCTCGCTGATGACGACCGTGATCCGAGTCAGCAGTCGATCGACAATCCAGCGACTCTGCGGGCTCAATGCATCCGTATGTCGCAGCCAGTGTACCCATGGCTTCGTCCACGGACGGGCCGGCGCATCTCGAATGCGCTGATCTCTCAGCAGCGCGCTGATACGCAGTTTGATGTTCCGACGGTCGCCAACCAATTGTTGGCGATAACGAATCAACCGCCGTAACTCGCGAACCTCTTCGGGAGCGAGCCAGACCTTCGGCAGGTACCCCACCCGTGTCAGGTCAGCCAGCATCCGGGCATCGGTGAAGTCCGTCTTGTCCGGGCTGCCCTTCATGCGGTGCACGTAACCCGGATGAGCCAGGTCGACCGACCAGCCCGCCTTGTGGACCAATTCCTCGGCCAGGTTCGCAGCCCCCGTGCACGACTCGATCGCCACGCGACCCGGCGAACCGTGCGACTCGACGGCCGTCGCAATAGCTTGCCAGTCGTTGCGGCATCGGCGATTCAGCACCACGTGACCCGCCCGATCCATGGCACAAACCTGAACCGACGCTTGGTGGTAGTCCAACCCGACGAAAACGGTACAATCGTCCATGCTCGTTGCTCCTGTGTTAGATGGGCTAGTTTCGAGACGACGCTCGATAATCTAACCCGGAGCAACGGGCTTTCATCCCCATCTACCCCCTGCCCGGCTTCTCCACTTTTCATGTCACCGCTGCCGGACATTCGGGTATGATGCAGCAGGGTGCGTACGACCCGGCAACTCACAACGGCGCGGAACGGTGCGCGATCCATGATCCGCAAGGCGATTCTCATCCTTCTGGCACTGGCGGCACTTGCCGTGCTGGCTGCCTACCCGTTTCGGGACCTTCTCGCTCCCGTGTACTATCGTGAGTGGTTCGAAACCAACCACACCCTTGCGCAGCTCGCTTCGCACACGATAAGCGCCGCGCTGTGGGCTACCGGTCAGCCCACCAAGCACTTTCTGGACGAGTTGGAGGATATACACGCAGCCGGCAGGCTTCCTCTCGGACCGGACGCAAAGACCGTCCTCGACGGCTGGGGTCGCCCGATCTGGCTCACGAAGCACCCGATCGACAAGCATGGCACCTGCTGGGTCAGCCGAGGCCCGAACGGACGGGATGACGGCGGCGGCGCGGACGATCTCGTCGTGGGCATCGTCTACAAGATGCCGGGCCGCGAAGTCGTTGAATGGCCAGCCCTGCCCGAGAGCCGCCTGACCAGCCCGCTTGGCCCCTATGTCCCGCTCCTCGCCGCTCTCTTGCTGGCCGCTGGTCCGGCAGCGGCGTTCGTACGTGCCCCCCGTCGCTGCCGGCACCGGCTCCGCATTGTCCTGCTCTGCGTCTTGACGCCGTTGGCGATCCTGTCAGCCGGCGTGTGGCCGTTGAGCTATCGCACGGCGATGCACTGGAAAGCGGAGTTCGGTGTGCCGCCGGAGCCTATCGACTGGTCGGCGGGACCGCCCCCGGAGCCGACGGTGATCCAGCTGTTGCTCGATGCCGGCGTCCTGACCGTCTATTGCTCCTTGCCATCATACGCTGCCCCGAACCGTCTTCCGGGTTACCATCCATCCAATCAGATCGCCGACTTTGGAATCGAGGTGAGCGAAGACATTCTACTCAACGTCGGTGGCGCACGGCTGAGTGTCAGAAGGACGACGGGCAGCCCTTCATTGGGTTTCAACCCGGGGGCGTGCCTCCACCTGCCCATCTGGATGATCTTCGCCACCTCATCCGTCTACCCGGCGTTTGTGCTCGCATGGGGTCCGCGCCGGCTTGCGCGGCGACGCCGCAAGCTCGGCCTGTGCGAAGAGTGCGGATATGATCTGACCCGCAACGAGTCAGGCGTGTGCCCCGAGTGCGGCACGGAGGTCAACCGGGCATGATGCGTACAGCCACAGCTACGACGTTGCTGGTCTTGCTGTTCCTCACCGGTGGATTGGCGCTGGCCACGGTCGGCGCCCATTTCACCACCGCGTCTGTCGGCTCGGGGGCTGTCCGCATCATACGGAATGAGCCGGCGCAGGCGCCGGCCGACATCCCACCTGCGGCGCAGCGTAGCAGACGCGCGCAGGTCGATGTCAAGGAAGTCGACTTCGGTGCGTTCATCGCTGAGTCGTACGTCCAGGGCGACAGGTTTTCCGGCAGAAAACCGACGCGTTGGGCACGCTGGACAAAGGTACGCTGCCGTCAGTGGCTCCTGGTCTCAGTGCTGGTGTTGTGCTCAGGCATGCTGTTCCTGTGGCCCAAACCACACCGCAAAAGTTCACTTGCACGCGCGGCTGCGATCGCCGCAAGCTGCCTTACGTTGGTCACGATCTGCCTCATCTTGATAAGTCTCGGCGGCAGTCTGTCCGCTCGCGTCGCAGATTCGGCCCTCGTGCTGGAACGTAGACATGCTGTCGAGCCGACCACTACTGCGCTGGAGGACGTTCGGCGAGGAACTCTCGGCCACTTGGATGTAGAGGGCAAGGCTGGAACTCGCTACGACTACCGCCGCCTCGACCTTGGCATCGCGTCGGTGACCACCAGCATCTCGCCGAGCCGGTGGAGTTGTGAGGGCGTACCGCCCAACACCACGACAACCGCGCAAGGCCCATGGCGCCGCGCGATCGGCGTGGAGTGCCGATTGTGGATACTGTTGCCCTTGCTGGCCGTGTATCCGTTTTCCGTGTTCGTCTACGTTCCGTTTCGTCGCCGGCGCCGCAACGACGGACTATGCAGTACATGCGGCTACGACCTCACCGGCAACGAAACCGGCCGGTGCCCCGAGTGTGGCACGGAGGTCGAGCGGGCATGATCCGAAAAGTCCTTGTCGTGTGTCTTGCTTGGTGCGCGGCGATGCTGTGCGCGGCATGGCCGCTCAGCTACTTCGGAACGATCCACATCTCGCACTCCGTCGGGCAGCCTCGCCAGCGTCTCGGCGTGTCGGTCGACGCCGGAAAGGCATGGGTCTCGCACGTGCGCCGTGCCCGTCCCGATGACGAACCGGCGACCTCCGTCACATCAACTGAGTGGGCCACCCTCGGCTTCACCCGCGAGGTACGGGTGGTCCCGCGGCGCAGCGGGGCCTTCACCGAACGTCGCCTGCGCGCACATGCCCCGGTTTGGGCGGCCATCATAGTATTGGCAGCCTATCCATTGATCCGGCTCGTTCCCGCGATCCGTCGTCGCCGCCGTGAACGCCGGGAGCAAGATGGCAAGTGTTCGGCGCGCGGGCCCGATCCGGCCGGCCACGGACCCGCCACATCTCCCGGAGCGCGTTACGGAAGCCGGCCGCGAATGATGCGTGAGGTGGCACTTTCGGCCCTGAGCCTGGCGGCGGTGGCGACGTGCGCCCTATGGCCGCTCAGCTATTTCGGAGTAGGCAACGCCTCATACTTCTTCGGACAGGCTCGCCAGAGCTTCCAGGCACGATGTGGCCAGGGCCACGCAACGCTCGCGCACGTTCGCCGGGCTAATGCGAATGACGCAGCCCCGAACCCCGTCAACTCGCTCCCGTGGCCGACGTTCGGCTTCACGAACGAGGTCCTGGAGGTCCACTACACCGACACCAAGATAGACGAACGCCACCTGCGAGCGCATATGCCGATTGGGGCGGTCTTGATGTTGTTTGCAGCCTACCCGTTGATCGAGTTCGTCTTCGGCGCCGGGCGGCGCCGCCGTGCCCGCCGGCTCCTGGATGGACAATGTCTCGACTGCGGCTACGACCTCACCGGAAACGAATCCGGCAAATGCCCGGAATGCGGGACGCGCGTGAGCGACCCGTGATCCACCGTGCAGGTATCCGCCCCACGGGGCGCTACGAGGCCTTTCATCTCGCGCGGCGGCCGCACGAGGAGTGTCGAACGCGCAACTCGCCGGACCGCCAAAGTCGGCCCAGACACGGGGAATACCCGCGTTCCCACAGTGCGGTTCACTTTCTTATTGCCCCATACGAGGAACGCAGGTAGAATTGGGGCGTCACACATCGGGATTCGTGCGTTCTGCAAAAACCTGTTGGGGGACAAGACGATGTCTAGGACTGCTCCTCTCGCCGTAGCGACTGTCGTGCTGCTGATCGCGCAGAACCTTCAGGCACAGACGGCTGCTCGCCCCATGCCGGATGCCACCTTCGAGATCGACGGAGCGACGATGCCGTGCAATGCCCAGGCCGACTGCCTGATCGGCATCAACGCGAACTCGCAGGTCGAGTGCATCCTGACACCGGGCGGACCTTCCGGCACGTGCTATGTCCATCGCAACCGCTACATCTCGATCGACCCGAACCCGGCAAACGCCGGAACGCTCACCGCGCGGCGCGTCCTGCTCGATGTCGGCGGCGGCCAGACTGCCCTGCTCGGCTGGGTCAGCAGCCCCGTGCCCAAACAGGTCATCGGACCCGAGCCCTCCCCGCAGTACGTCGCGCGAATCGTCGACGTACCGCACTATGCCGACTGGAACAGCGTCGGCGGCGGTGACACCGTCAACGTGGGCGATTGCGAAGTGTCCCCCGATCATGCCTACATCCTGCAGGCGATCGCCTTCGGAGCCGACACCGGCATCGAGGCCAACTACTCCGACCCGCTCGTACTTGCCACGGTCCAGTTCTGGGCCGATGTGACGGGCAGTGGCTTCGGGCAACCTCCCGATACGAATCGAAACTTCAAAGACATCAACGCCATCGGGCGCGGCATGAGCGGCGCTCAAACGGAGCCCGTGGCATGGCTGGACCTCGTACCGGAAGTGCCTGACTTCGCGGTCACGCAGGAGGATCTTGACGCCATGGGACC
>JAJDDX010000298.1 GCA_029260055.1 Phycisphaerae bacterium | reverse complement strand
ATGGGGATCAGGAGATGTTATTGTGTGTCGGTTTTGTCGGTCTTTCGTGTCGGGCGGTGAACGTAACTCTTTGTGGCACAAAGCATTAGGTGTTGTCGGGCCGTGTCACCCCGACAGCATCTTGTCGGTCGTGCCTGGGTAGGCCTGAGGCGGCGCTCGTGCGACCGCCTCGCCGCGGCGAAGGGCTCGCCGTTTGCCCTGCCAGGAGCGAGGGTCCAAAATGTCGGCACGTCCACATTGCCGTCCTTTCAGCGGGTCAGCCACAGGAATCACAAGCTATGCTGCAATGGCTTTACGTCGGTCTGCACCTCCTCGTGGAAGCTGGCTCAGCACGTCGCGATGCCCGCGTCCGCTTCCTGAAAGCCCAAGTTGAGATTCTCCGGCGTAAGCTCGGCGGCAACCGAGTCGTACCGAGCCCGGATGACCGCGCCCGTCTGTTGGCCATTGGTCAGGAGCTCAACCATGACGTATCCGACGTGATCGGCATCGTCACGCGTCGAACGTATTCTCGCTGGGTTACAGAGCTACGGGAAGGGCGGCAACCGAAACGGGTCGGCCGACCGAAGATCGTCCGCAACATGCGAGAACTCGTCATCCGCTTGGCCAGGGAGAATGCCGGTTGGGGTTACCGCCGTATCGTCGGCGAGCTGCGGAAGCTCCGGCTCAAGCTCGGGCGATCCTCGGTCCGGCGGATCTTGAAGGATGAAGGGCTGACCCCCTCGCCTCTGCGCCGAGGGAAGGCCAGCGAGACCACCTGGCAGAAGTTCATCCGCCTCCATGTCAATACGCTCGTCGCGTGCGACTTCTTCAGCAAGAACGTGATAACGCCCATTGGAGTACGGGTGGCGTACTGCCTCGCGTTCATCCACGTCGGCACGCGCAAGGTGTTCCTCAGCCCGCCCACGTATCACCCTGACGATCGGTGGGTCCAGCAGCAAGGGCGGAATATGATGATGTGGCTCGAAGATCAGCAGCTCGGGGCGCGGTTCCTCATCCACGACCGCGACACGAAGTTCTCGGCGGCGTTTCGTCGCCTCTTCAAGAGTGATGGCATCCGCTGTTTAAGAACACCGCTCCTTGCTCCCGATGCGAACGCGTTCGCTGAGGCCTGGATCGGCGGATTAAGACGCGAGGCATTGAACCACTTCTTGTGCTTCAGCCCGGGCCATCTCGATCACATCACGCAGTCGTATGTCCGCTTCTACAATCAGCATCGCCCGCATCAGGGGCTCGGGAATCGCACGCTGCCGGCTGCGGGTGCAGGACCACCGGATGAACTAGTCTTCGAATCCCCGCCGGAGATCAGCCGTATTCGTTGCCAGCGTTCTCTGGGCGGGTTGCTGCGCCATTACTACCGCGTCGCAGCCTGAGACTTGCCGCGAGTGACGCTCAACCGTAATCTAAGACGCGGCCGGGCATGCTGCCACGGCAGCTTGGTGCCGATTGATTTCATCGCGTCGGCGAGCATAGCCACGTAACGGTTACAAGTCCGTCAATCATCCTTCCCCGAGAGCAGCCCGGGAGGTGTCCGACGTTTTGGACCCGCTCCCATGGACCCGCGCGTTGGTGCCGACCGATTTCATCGCGTCGGCGAATATAGCCACATCACGGTTACATGCCCGTCAATCTACCTTCCCCGAAAACAGCCAGGGAGGTGTCCGACGGTTTGGACCCGCTCTCACGGACCCGCGCGGTCGGCGAGCGTAGCCAGATCATGGTTATAAGTCTGTCAACCATCCTTCCCCGGGGGCAGCCCGGGAGGTGTCCAACGTTTTGGATCCGTTCCCATGGACCCGCGCGCCCCGCGCGGAAAGGGCTCATAGGATGGGATGAGTCAGCCGGAGGATTGCCGCGCCAGGCAACTCGCGGGAGAGCTCTTCGGCTAGTTGGTCAACGGTCGTTGTTGGATGATCCACTACTGTTCTGTCAGAACGGTTGGGGTCTACGATTAGCACCCGGTATCCGACGACGGTGCTCATAGAACCATCGGACACTCTGTGTAAGTCCACCTCAGCGTCCAAGCCGTATTTCGCACTTATCGCACAGGCCTTGGTGGTGATGGCCTCCACATCGTAGGTCCTCGGAGCTTTGGGGCTGCGTAGCTGCTCCCGAATTCTTCTATCCTTCATTGCACCGCTGCTCCGCTGGACGTAGTGTGCCGACGGACGCCAACCAGGACTTCCTATCTGCCCAATCTAAGCCACGATTCTACCGAATCTTGGCGCTATCTGCAAACCGGGCGAGTATTCTGAACAAGATACCCGGTCGGCGGCGTCCGTCATGACGGCCTAGGCGGGTCTCCGCGGCGAGTTCGCTACGGTCGCGAAGTAGTGTGCGAATCACAACTACTATGATTCGCAGCCACGACATGCCTCTCTCCCGGGCTCGAATCTGCCGAAATCACGCGCTGAAGGCGTAGTCTGGGCTCCAGAGCGTAGTCGGTGCAACCTAGAGACTGGTACAAACTCGGGGGAAAGGCCACTCCCAGATCCGGGGCTACCTCGGGACGGCCAACGCAAGTGCGGCCCAAAGCCCTGCCGAGGCCTCCCATCGAGAAACGCGATCCTAGCCGAATCCGGCATTCACACGCGGGCTGCGCTGCGCAGGGCGTCGCTGCGCGCGCCGCTTGCGGCCCACATCGTGACTACCACTCTGGCCTGGGGCGTAGGTGGAAACCCCTACACATGAACGAGCGCGCGATCAAGAGTCGTGATCTAACATGCTTCTATGAAGGAAGTTAACCTCCGCCTCGCGGAGCTTGGTCACGACCTCTTCAGCCTTTAACGCTTCCTGTTCATCACGTTTCCTCCAGGATCCAAGCCGGAATCCTAATCCAAACCCTGGATCAGGTTGAGGGGGGAAGGTCACCAGGAAGAAACTGGAGCCGATCCTCTATCGCATCGAGCGGCCCGGTGTGCCTACGCCGTTGGTACAGCGTGGCTGACGCGGCGACCGGACGATACGTTGGCGATCTGTGGCGGGCTGGGGTCGTGCGCCGGGACCCCGCAAGACGGTGGTTCCGAAGGCTTGAGCGGACGAATCGGTGGCTCAGCGTGCCGGGATTCCGCCCCGGTCGACGCAGACAAGGGCAAGACAGGCCATTGTCGCTTGTGGCGCTGCCGTCGTCCGGTACGATGGCAGTTTGAGATTCGGCAAATGGGAAATGTCGTCTGAGACGGTTCGCGGTCAAGGCAATCGAGTGTCGGGCGACGCTACGAACCGGCGGCTGGAGGGCGTACCGCGTGGTGGCGAAGGCCGGATACGAGCACGAGGCGATCATCGCGGGCAGAGTCGCGAGGCTGTTCAGACCTTCCCGTGGTCCACATTCTCATCGGAGACATGAAACGGATGATCTCGGGACGCGCCACTGGGTATCTCATCGTCATGTGAGTGATTACCTCGCCGAATTGCACCGGCCCGGACGGTCGCAAGACCGCGTATTGCATGGTACGATGACCACGGACTTGCGGCGAATCGGCCCCCTGGAGCGAAACCTCCAGCGCGATGATTGGGGCGAAGGGAGAGGGTGGCGGATGCGAGCCCACGCGCGTCAGTTGGGAGTTTCTTCAGTGATTGTGTCGGCCAGAGCCGAGTTCTTCTCTCGGGGAGAGTGACATGGCGAAAACTAGTCCAACGTCTTCAGCGTCGCCCAAGAAAAATCAAGGGGCGGCAAAGCCCACGCCGAAACGGCGCAGTACAGCCCAAGGTGCCCGGAAGATACGAGCATCCACTTCATCCTGTTTTGTCATCATGCCTTTCGGAAAGAAGGGTACGGAGAACGAACAGCATTACGATGTGGTTTACAACCATGTTCACAAACGCGCTGTTGAGGATGCTGGATTCACAGTTGTACGTGCGGATAAGATTCCGGAATCCGGACCGATACCAGATATCATCAAACAACGACTGCGCGATGCCGATTTGGTGCTCGCGGACCTTTCGGATCGGAATCCAAATGTGTTTTATGAGCTAGGATACCGCCATGCGCTCGGAAAACCCTCCATCACAGTATCTGACGATGTCAGCTCGATCCCCTTCAATCTTGCGAGCTATAGTACCATTCAGTACTGCACATCCCCCCTTGCCGCCGCTGACGAGGCACGAGATAGGATCACGGAGGTCGCGAAGAAGATCCTAAAGGACGTCAGGCGTCCAAAAATCCTGGCGGCACAAAGAGACGCAGCGACTCTAGACCTCCTGCAGGATATCGAGAGCCTTGTTGATCGCGGGTTCTCGAATGTGTACCACCTGATCAGTGATCAGCGTCCTGCTCGACGACAGGAGTCCGTCATCAAGGACGCATCTCATCAACTTGGGATCCTCGAGCAGATACAGTCGCGACTCGACGGCATCGAGCACAAGGCTGAAGCCATGGTCGCCGCGTCGAAGCTGCTTCAACAGACGAGCGATCTTGGCCTCGTCAACATCTACGCTACCAGGGTCGATGCCTTCGAAGCCGCGTTTTTTGAGGTCATGCAGCGTGAGGTGAAGGGCCTCGACGTAGTCGGGAGCACTCTTTTTGGCCTGAAGGGCCATCACCACGTGACCCACGAGAGGGTTCTGGAGTTGCTCCGCGAGAAGTCAAAACGCGAGAACTTCAAGCTGCGACTTCTGTTGACACATTGGGACTACATCTCTCACCGGCAGGATCAAGAGAAGACGGAGAAGAACATCACGCGCTATGTTATCTCGAAGGAGCTTAGCGAAGCTGTCGAAGTGCTGAAGAGCCACGGGCTGACAGATTGTGTGAGATTCTACCGCGCTGCGCCAACGTGCTTCACGGTTATCTGCCGAGGGCAGGGACTGATGCTTGTGAATCCCTACCCATACCAGAAAGAGGCATACCATAGCTGGACGGCCATATTTAGCCAGACGGGCCAACGGGCCGTATATGATGTGTTCAGTGAGGCGCACTTCGATCAGCCGTGGAACAACGATGAACTGGGGGTTGCATTTGGCGAGGAGTGCGAAGCTGCCGTCAAGGCGAAACTGGGCAGAGATCTTCAGGAGGCGCAGCAAGAACTAAGCGGGACCTACGCACAGGATTCTGCCAGGGTTCTACTCCCGGATGCTCAAGGATAACACTGAGCGCGTCGTCCGGGACCGGGCGGGCGATAACGCTCGGGGATTCGCGCCGGTAACCTGCGGAGAGTCGCTGTGTTGGTCCAGCGAGCTTTGCGCGGGCGATTCACGGTCGATACAAGGTTTCCTGGGCCCCAGGATAGTACGCAAGTGGCTCGGAGAAGGCCTTATGCTCAGGACATTAATGGCAGAGCGGACGCCGAGGTCCGCTGTAGAAGGTGCGCCTTGCGCGAGCCCGCCCGTGTCGGTTCCGAGCTACGCCGTCGGGTTTTTCTGCGCGTGAACAGGGCCGGGCGGGGACCTGAGCCGTGCGTGTAGGGCCCTTTCTCGTTCCATGGTGCGGCCCAGCCAGCCGGAACCGATTGCGCGGCGGGAAGGCTTTTGGCACGCGAGCGACTGCACTCGTGCGGGCTCGCAGAGGTTGTATCGGCTGACATCGCAGGAGCCTGCGGATCCACGAGAACGATGGCTTGCACGTCTTCTCCGGTCATCGCGCAGCCGATCCCGTCAAGGCAGTTACGAGGTGAACGAACGACGCGCATGCCGCGCACTAAGGCCAGGAAGGCCGACGGCAGGGGCGCCGAACCCTCCGCCGCGGGTAATGGAGGTTGCGAGAAACCGTCAGAATGACCTATAAATGGAGGATCACGACTGGCCGGCCTTCACCCACGCCATGACTCCCACGGCTTTCCGGCACGCCCTATTCAGCGGCGCCGGGCATCCAGTTGCTCTCGGATTCATCCCAGTGGTAAGATTCGGCCTGGATCCAAATATAGAGCCCGCGCATGGCAGCAGCCATGTTGTCGTGGTCGCCTCGTTTCCACGCGGCCGCGTATCCGATCGCTTCGCACATCTCGATCTGCCAGTCTTCGCACGTCGCACAAGTGCAGTCGCCCTCCCACGCATGTCCTTGATCGGCAGCGTGATAGTGATCGCCGTCGCCAACATCGTCGCAGTCCGGATCCAGCGCATCGATCAACTCATCACAGTCATTGTCAACGAGATCGCCACAGTCCTCGGGGGGGGCGGGCGACTGGTCGCACTCATCACCAAGACCGTCCGCATCGCAGTCGGATTGGTCCGCATTCAGAACGTCTGGGCAGTTGTCGACATCGTTGCAGACGCCGTCGTCATCGTCGTCACCGCCTCTATCGTCACACGCATCGCAGAAGCGTAGTCCCACGCCAGAGTTGCCGGATGCGCTGTCACCGCAGTTATTGTGCCCCTTGACTGTGTAAGAGTAGGAAACACCTTCGGCGGCCGATTCATCGTCGTACCTTGTCCCGTCGATGTCGCCTCCGACGCGACTCCCGTCGCGGTACACCTTGTAAAAACTGGCCCCAGAAACACCGTTCCAGGTGACGCGTACCTTGTCACAGTATGTCCCATCTGTTGCTGCAACGCCCGTCGGTGCGGTTGGAGCCGTTCCACGGGAGCCATTGTTCGATGCGCTTGATTCGCTGTCGCCACAATCGCCGTGGGTCTTCACACTGTAGGAATACGTCGTTCCTGGCGTAGCAGATTCATCGTTGTAGCTCATCCCGAGGATGTCGCCTCCGATGCGGATCCCGTCACGGTACACCTTGTAATAACCAACTCCAGCGACACCGCTCCACGTGACCCGTACCTTGTCACAGTATGTCCCATCTGTTGCTGCAACGCCCGTCGGCGCGCCGAGCGCCGCACAGGTAGAGATGTTCAAGACGATGTTGCCGACGTCTCCGCCGAAACCGGCCACGCGAATGTAGTACGCGGAACCCGCAGTGACGTCCAAATCTACGCTCGACTGGGCTCCGCAATCGTCGTCGTTGCAGGCAATGCTATCTGACGCGCCGCAGGTGTCGTGGACGCTCAGGATAGTGTCAAAGTCGCTTCCGCAGGTGTCTATCGTGACGTTTTGGGTCAATGGTGCTACGTACTTCCACCATACATCAAAGTCGCCACCTGAACCGCAGGGGGCCAATCCGTCGGTCGCGGTACACACGTTTGTTCCCGCATACGCCCCATCGGCCACGACGGACGTGGCGTCGGCGCAGGTGTCGTTGAGTGGGCTATCGGGAAACTGTACAATCACGTTCTCAACAAACGTGGTGAGAAGGACATTGGAGTAAGCAGTTGCGCCCAACGCTGTCTCCACCTCGCCCGAAATCTCACCGTAGAGACTCCATAAATAGGAGTGCTGAGCCTCCAACGTAACTGTAGCAGAGAAAGAAACATACTCATCCAAGGTTTCTGAGACATCGACTATACTCGGCGACTCGGGAACTCCACACAGCAAGGGGTGGTTTTCCGACCAGACCTCAAGTGACTCGCTGTAGACTTCGGTAACTCCGGCGGTTATATCCTGGACCTTGAGCGAGATATTGACACTTAGAAGCCCGCGAGCACAACCTAAGATCGATACGAGATACATCTGCACGCTACCGATGTAGTGGACAGTCATGTCGATGTTCGCCCTTGTGCATTCCGGCGCCATCGTCCAAAGGTCTCCGATTTTTGACCATCCACCGCCCTCCGCAGCGCCAAGCGCCCCTCCGCCGATGTCGAACCGAACCTCGCCGTAGCCAATGTCTTCGTCGACTGAGCAATCGTGTTCGGACCAACCTGCGCCTATAGCCAGCCCCGAGTGGTCGCACCAACCCCCGTAGTACGGAGGAACAAACGTGATGGCCGCTGCTTGAGCCTGCTCTAGAGCAACAATAAGGAGCACAGAGATGATCGTGAACATGCCCTTGCTAGCCCGGCGTTCCGGATGTCCTGATAAACGACCGTGCATCATGTAACCTCCACTGGCCGGCCCATACGCTCATCATCAACCAGGAGCGGGTGCCGCATCGTGGGTTTCTCACGACTCGTTTTCCGCCGCTCTACGTCCCGTGCGCAACTAAGGGAAGGGCTTTCCTTGAGGTTCTTGGTTTCCCTTGAACGGTCAGGCGCCCGAGCACTTTGCGACACAGGCGCTCCCAGCGACTTCGCCGTTGGCTCCACCGTCGAAGTTTACGTTGCCGGTGAAGCATGCGCTTTCCGAACCCTCGGACGCGGGCACCAGTTCGTAGGTTACGGTGCGTGCATCACCGTCTATGAAATACCACTTGACCTTTCCGTTGTCGGGGTTCCATGACCCGTCGTCACTTATGTTGGAAACGGTCCACCCACTTGGTGGCGTGTCTTCAATCCCAACGATCAGCGTCCCACTTGGAGGTGTAACTCTGATGTTCACGGTGAGCGGTGCACTGGGCTGATAACATGCTGGTAGCGTCCGTGCTGCCGCCTCGTGGATTTGACACACGTCGCCTGTGCCGTCGCCATCGGAATCTAGCTGGTCTGGATTCCAATCGTCGGGACAGTTGTCGCACACGTCGCCCACGGCGTCGGCGTCGGAATCGGCTTGGTCAGAATTGGATTTGGCAGGGCAGTTATCTACGGAGCTTAGTACGCCGTCATCATCCGGGTCCTCGTCATCCTCGACACACTCGCCAGTGTGGGGATCGCACGTGAAGCCTTGGCGGCAGATGATGTCAAGGCATGGTCGATACTCGACGCACGCACCCGTGTCCCTGTCGCAGACAAACCCCGCGTGACAGTCTACGTCCTTGCACAGATCCGACCGGGCGCACTTTCCATCTACGCACTCGAAACCTTCACCGCAAATGACAGGCTGGCCGTCAACGCATTCGCCGGTCCGGGCATCACAAGTCTCGACACCGTTGCAGGAGTTGCCGTCATCGCAGATTACGTCGTCACAGGGCGCTACTCGAACGCACCTTCCGTTGACGCACTCCTCAGAATCCGAACACGTGACAACGGAACAAGGGTCGACCGCAACGCACGCACCATTGGCACACTGTTCGCCATCTCGACACGTGACATCGGCGCAGGGGCCGGTTACGTGGCATACGCCCTCGAGGCACTCCTCGCCAGCCACGCATGTGACACCCTGACACGGATCGAGGCAAGAGCCCGCGCTTTCGTCGCATACCTCGTTTGCAGCGCATCCGACAGGAGTACCGTCGGCGCAGATAAAGCCGCCCTCAGTGTCCGGTGCACAGACTTCCGTTCCGTTGCAGAATAGCCCATCATTACAGGGGTTATCCAGGCACGGGTCGCACGCTGCCGTCAGGGAAAGAGGCAGCATAGTGCACATGGCAGCCAGCCTCGACGTACAAAGACGCAGCATAATCGGTCCCTCCATTAGCCGAGAAAGTGCGGAGCGGCGTTGGCTCCACGCTGAGAAACACTTCGAGAGCGTCTCGTACCGCGACGCCAGACTGGCTAATCCGGCACTGAATTCTGGCCGCCCAAGAAGCCACAACCCGTCCGACGCATTCACCTCCCCTTGTTCTCAAAGGCGGCGGATTGGTGGCCAGCGCCAACAGGCAATTCGATCGGTCGGAGGGCTCGGAGCGTTCCGGTTTGAGCCCAGCCACCGGGAGCATGGGCAGCGTGAGGGCGCGGAACGGTAATCGAACGAGAGCATTCCCGAGTGAGTGCGGAGTCTCATGGTCTCTCGCGTCACTCGTCGTATCCTGAGATGGAGTGTCGTCTCGGCGAATCAGATCAACGACGCTCTGCCACGCCGCGAAGCGAGTCAGGAACTGCGATCGCGCGGGCTCCTCTATCGATTTGGCGCATTCCTGAACAACATCGATGGCTGATTCGATCATGCGCAGCGCCTCACGTAACGTGTCCGCGTCGTCAGCGCTGCGTCCAGCCAGGGCGACGCCGCGCAGGTATTGCAGTTCGGCTCGGGCGATGGCGCCGATTGGCGGGCGGGTCAAGCCAATATCGGCTGGAAACTCGCGAGCGCCGGTGTTCTCTGCGGCGTCGGCGGCGGCTGCCACGGCGGCTTCGAAGTCTCCCTGGGCGATGGCGATACGGAGTTCCTCCATAGGCTCGGTGAAGTCGAGCCGAGACTCGTCCCGCCACTCAAGGTAGGGAATCGTCCGTGCCAGGTGCAAGGTCGCCGCAGCCGCGTCGAGATCCTTGTCGAGTCGTTGGAGCCTAGCCTTGCGGACGAGATGCTCTCGTGCTTTGACTGTTAGCGTGTGGATGGACGGCTCGTCGATGGACACGAGAGCCATACAGCGATCGTAGAACGGGGCGCCATCTCCAACCGTCAGCTGGCGCGCCGTGCATTCCTGGCGGAGGATGTCCGTCAGTAGTTGGCCGGCATGGCCGTGATATTCCTGGGCCGCCTCAAGGTCGCCCTGCGCCGCTGCCAGCATACTGAGCCGCCAATACCTCGGTGCTAAGCTGGTGGCTAGCCCGTGCGCAACAGCTCGCAGGCTCGTATCCGCCCCTCCACAGGTGTGGAGCCACTCTTCATACGCTCGTGCGAGGACCAATGAACACTCGTGGTAATCGAGTGCCCGGCTGTAATCCCCAAGCGAAGCGTAGGTGTCGCCCAGGTCAGTCAAGCAGACGTAGTAGTAGCTGAAACCACCGTCTCCAAGAGCCACCGCCCGTACGTGCTCAGCCTCGGCGTACTCGAGTGCGCGTGCCATCTCATCAAGGGCTTCCTCCCACCGGCCGAGCGCACGAAGGTTGCGGTACACCTTCGCCCACGCGAACATTGTGTCACCCGTGTTTCCCGCGTCGCGTTCCTGGTCGCGTGTCGTCCTTGCCGCCGCGATTGCCTCTTCAACGCGTGCGACAGCTTCCGAATCACCAACGTCGAATTGCATGCCGAGGGAAGGGAGAGGCCCGGCGAGACCGACTTGCTGAAGCTGTACGGCAAGGGCCTGCCCCGTCCTGCCAAACGGCCACGTCGGAAAGAACACAAGCGCCACAGCCGCGGCTGCGGCCAGCCCCGTCAACCACCAGGCGAGGCGTGGACGCATAGCGAACCTCGGATGACTTCGCTCATTCGGAATCTGCTTCAGAGTGGCGTCGATTCGATCGGTCCGCACGCCTGCCTCAGCTTCAAACCATACGCTGAGCAGGCCGTGCATCGCCCACTGACTCGGGTCGAACGGTTGATCCGTATTGAGGCTGTCAGGAGATGCTCCGAGTCCTTCTGGATCACCCATGGCTCGCCTCCGGTTCAAGCTTGCCAAGGATGCAATCCCGCAGCGCCGCTCGCGTCCGCTGCAGGCGCTTCTTGACCGTTTCGAGCCGCGAGCCAAGTTGACCAGCGATCGCGCGACATGACTGCTGCTGCCGGTAATGACGCTGAAGGAGGTCGCGATCGGTGGTGGGGAGAGCTTCCAGACACTCGCGCAGCGGCGTCAAGCGGTCGACGAAGGAATCCCCCGGACCAGACGTCAGGCTTTCGTGTTCCTCAGCAATCTGGTCGATTGCCTCCGGTGTGAGGAGTCTGACATGTCGGTGTGCTGTGGCTGCCGTGCGGTAGTGTCCGAGGATCTTCTTCTTGGCGATTCCACGCACCCACGCGCCGAACGGACGCTCGCGATCGTACTGCTCGAGCTCGCGCCACGCAGCCAGGAACGTCTCCTGGACGATGTCGTCCGCGGCCGCGTGGTCGACGACGCACGATCGTACGAACGCTAGGAGCCCAAGTTCGTGCTCCTGCATCAGGATTGTGAAGATGTCCCTTGCTGTCCGGGCCATACATGGCCTCCGGGGGACTGACGTGCGTGCCCCATTGTACTTTGCGCGGGAACGGCTCCGGGGACAAAAGACTGGCGGATTTTCAAAAAAACGCCGCCGCTCCTAGATTCGCACTTACCTCGCGACTTCCGACGCCAATACGGCCTGAGGGCCCCCGGCGCGCGTGCGTGCGCCGTGTCCCGGCCCTCAGCCCCGTTGGTTTTGACCGAACCGTCCCGCCTGTCCGGCAGGTCGCCCGTGTGCCAAAGACAGATACGTCAACAACACCGGTATCGCGTACGTGCCCAGCACCTCCTCACGCACGTTGTGCGAAGTCACAGCGCATGACATAACGCACCTTATGACATGCGAAGTGGCGGAACGGCGGTGCGACGTAAGTGCTTCCTTTGTAGAGGGTCGCGGGGTATCGGCCCGAGTGCCCCCGGCGCGGGTTTCACCTGACGAACGGTCGGGGCGTTACGCAATACATCACGCTCCGAGTCCTGGCTGATCGACTGCAGCTATCGGCGAGGACGCTACGCACGTTCGTGCATGCCCCCGTCGATCCGCTCCCTGCATTCAAGATCTCCGGGAAAGTACTGTTCGACATGTCGGAAGGGAGGGTGGCCGACGCGACACGACCGGGCCAGCCACTCGGAAGCGGTGTCTTGAACGGTTCTGCTTGCTTGGCCATATTGCCTTCACAGATTGCCGGAGGTCATCATAACGGCTTGAAAGGAAAGGCGTTACGAGCAATCGGGCGTCGCGCAAGAATCGCTGGACCAGCACAGCCGGCCGTCTTCGGTGTAACGCCTCAAGGCCGTCCAGTTCGACAAGGCGTAACCGATCGCCTGGCCGATCGGACTCTTGGGCAGCACGCGCAACTGCTCTTCGCCAAGCCAGTTCTTGATCGCATCAAGTTTCGACACCGACTTCTCCTGCCGAAGCGCATGGCGAGCATCGACCAGCAGTTGCCAGTGCAATGCATCACGCTGCGCCGGGTCGAGTGGCTCATCGGAAGCCGGCCGTTCGCCAAGTCGCTGTTCACGCTGTTCCTCGGCGCACTCCTTCGCATCACGCTCGACATCATAGAGCAACCGGATCATGGCCATCGCCACGGTCGCGCGCGCAGGATCGGTCTCCTGCGATTCGAAGAACTTCCGCCGAGCATGCGCCCAACAGCCGACCTCCGTCGGTACCGACACACCGTCGCCCTTTGCCTTGAACAGATGATCGTAGCCGCTGTAGGCATCGGCTTGCAGATACCCATGATAACCGCGCAGGAACGCGGCCGGCCCTTCGCGACAATGCGTGGGCGTGTAGTCGAAGACCGTATACGGATGGGCGTAGTCACCGAGGTACGTCCAGATCCGCCCCAGCCGCGTGCGCGTTCTGGATTTGTCCTGAACCGGCACGGGCGTATCATCGGTGTGCACTACGTGAGATTCGAGCACCCGCCGCTTCATCAACTCATAGAGCGGATCGAGCAGCGCCGCGCAATCGGCCATCCAGTCGCACATCGTGCTGCGGGCGAGGTCCACGCCGTGGCGCCTCAGGATTCGCTCCATCCGGTGCAACGGCAGGTGGTCACAGTACTTGCTCGTGATCACGTGGGCCAAGAGACCCGGACCGGCCAGGCCCTTTTCGATCGGCTGCATCGGCTTGGTGGCCGTCGCGACCTGTCCTTCGCAGCCCTTGCAGGCATAGGTCCAGCGCACGTGCTCGATGACGAACAGCGAGGCCGGTTCGTACTCGAGTTGCTCGCTGACTTCCTCGCTGATCTTCTCGCGCGGCTTCTGGCAACACGGGCAGAGCAGCTCTTCGGGCGACAGTTCATGCACGATGCGCTCTCGTGGCAGGCCCTTCGGTAGTGGCTTGCGGCCACGACGTGTCTTGGACCTGGCAGACGCCTCGGGGGATTGCAGTGATTCGACGGTCTTCTCTGCAGGCGCCAGCACATCCTTGGCGAACAGGAGCAGTTGCGACTCGTCGAGCTTCTCCGCATGCTGGCCGTAGCGATGCCGAAGGAGTTGAGCGAGTTGATGCTCGAGCTTCCCGATCCGCCCCTGCGATTGATGGACGGTCTGAAGCAGCTGCCGAATCACAGTATGGCAACCGGCCACGTCGCCGGGAAGCGTGCAGTTCTGGGAAGCTGTCTTGCCGTCCTTGGCCATCACGAACTCACGCGTCAATGATCGGGTTCGATCGATGCGCGAGAATCACGCAGCAAACGTCATGCCACTTGATGCTATGATGTGCGTGAATATCGCCGCCGACGCTTGACCTTGGCCGGGTCGATCCCGTCCAGAAGCATGGCCAGGTCGGCAGCGCGAAGTTCGGCGCCGTCCGATAGGTTGGCCGAGAACTGAATCGTTCCTTTCTCCAAACGCTTGTACCAGATGCAGAAGCCGTCGCGGTCCCAGTAGAGCACTTTGATGCGATCCCGGCGGCGATTACGGAACACGAACAGGTGCCCGCTGAACGGATCCTGCTTGAGGATCTTCTCGACCATGATGGACAGGCCGTCGAAGCCGCGGCGCATGTCCGTCGGTTGCGTGCAGACGAAAAGCCGAACCGATGGCGGGAGGGTCAGCATGGCGACCGCAGAGCAAGAACCAGGCGAGTGACTCGATCCGGATCGAAGTTGTGTGGCAGCCGGATCGTCGGACCGCCGGGTAGCACCACCTCGTAACCGGAAGGTGGGGCGACGCCGTGCCCAGCCGGTGGCACAAGGGCGTGACCAGTACTCCTTGATTGTCCGAGCGGAACCTCGACGAAACCGGCCGTCGCGGTGACCGGCTTGAGCAAGACGTTCTTCATCTCGGAGGCGCGTTTCGCGTGGCTGCGGTCCAGACGCTTCCTCTCCGCGACCCCGACCAGCTTGCGCTTCCACCAGCCGAACGTGACGGGCTTGATGTCATGTTCCCTGCAGAACGCCGCCTGACTCAGCCCGCTCCGCTTCCATTCCGCCACCACACGCCGCCAGTACCGTGCTCGTTCAGACATCACGCACCTCCGCCGAGATCATCGCTCAACGCAGGTCACGAAAACAAGATGTGCTTCGCCGGACGGGTACGTGGGATGTGCCGTCGCGTTGAAGTGGACCACCATGCGGCGGTCGTGTCTGAGTACGATGAAGCAGAAGAGAATACGAAACGTGGCTGTCGGTACCGTGAAGAAGTCGACCGCCACGATGTCGCGAACGTGGTTATCGAGGAACGTCCGCTACGTTTGCGACGGCGGCTTATGATGGCGGACCTTGTACTTGTCCACAGTGGCCTCGCGCGCGAGATGAGATTGGACGAGCCGTCCGTGGGCTATTCGGACGCAGCTTCACACCGCCGTGGCAACTCTGCCACGCTACATGTTCAGTCGTCGAGCTGCCGAAGGTGTTCTTCGGTCATCCCGACGCGAGCCTGGAGCATCTTGTCCCATCGATCGAGACACTGCTCTTGCAGCGTTTGGGCTTGGGAGCCGTATGCGAGTTCGTAGACCCGGATCAACAGCGTTGACAGTTCATTCCCTGCGAATGCGTTCCGTTCGCGCAGATCACGGGTCTGCTCAGCAAGCGGGCCAGCCATGACGTCTGCTGCCTTGAGTACGACGTCGGAATAACGGGCGAGTTCGCCAGCGTACTCCGTCAGCGGGTGCAGAAGATCGCCTGGGTCATGGAGAAACGCCCCGGATGCAACGAACCCGGCCGCAACCCGGGCGGTCGAGTCGGCCGCGAACACGTCCGTAGTTCTGAACACGCTCGCTGCTCGCACCCGAACATCTCGGTCCTGGTCGTCAAACGAATCAAGCAGGACTTGGGAGGCAAGATCAACCGCGCGGCCGTTGGCAAGGTAATCGCTCGCGGCAAGTGTGACTCCGAGACGCTGCGCTTTGGAACCCGCGCGACACTCCGCAACAAGATCGGCAAACCGCTGGTCGTCGAGCCAACATACGCAGGCCCATGCCGACCCGGATTCGGCGACATCGTCTATTGTTGATCCTGCCATACGCTGGATAAGCGGAGCGAGGTTATCAAGGTGCGTCGATCGTGCGTATTGGATCAGCCTGTTCAGCCACCGGCTCTCTAGCACCCGGTCGTCCTCGTGATCGCAGGCGGCTAGCGCCATCCGAACTGCCAGGTCTTTGTCGTGATTCAGCAGAGGCAGACACGCACCGAGTGCTTCATACCGAACAGAGGGATGTGAGTCAGCTAGAAGACGGTCAACTCCCGAAACGATTCTGTCCAGTGCGTCGGGCCTCACCCACAGTAGCTGCGTGAGTGCGCTGGCAACGGCGCCCCGAACACAATTCAGCGCGGTCCCGCCGACGTCGGGCTTCGCTTCTTCATCGGTCCCCGCTCCCGCATGTACAGTGAATTCACCCGGTGCTGGCTCAGGGTGGTCCACATAGCTCAGGAGTCGCTCGACCACATCATCGGACCAGCGAGTCTCACGGCGCGATTCGATTAGGCGACAGACTGCCATCACGTAGCCTTCTTCGTTGCACTCGCCGAAATGTCCGATGATGGCCTCAAGCGTCTCCGTCGTAACCGGCGCAAGAGATGCATCCCTGCCTGAATCGGTCAGCGCCTGCACAATCGAGGCGGCATATCTCGGATCTGAGTCGTGAGGAATCTTGAGTGCTAGCGCAGTAAACCTCTGGGGGCTACGTTTGGTTGCGTCTCCGAGAGCCTCGGAAAAGTGGCGAACGGAGGCTTCGCCGACCAGGCCGGAACCGTGTTCTCGCCAGCGACGGGCCTCGCGCTCCGGCCACTTGCTCTTGATGATTCGAAGCCACTCACGATCACTTACAAACGTCAGCTTGTCGGGGGGGATTGGAGAAACCACCCTGCCACCGACTGCCGTGCGGAGGGCAGGGTCTTCATTCGCGGGGTCGCCGAACTTCGCCCGCCACGCTGAAGCGACTAGCTTCGCTCGCTCGGACGTGCGGCTGGCGAGTAGCGCCGTCAAAAGGACGTTTTGAGCGCGCCCGTAGTCGTTTGGGATAATCCGGTTGTCTCGCAGATTGTCCAGTTGCCACTCAACGCTCTTGCGCTCCCAGGCGTCATGATACCCGAGGATTTCCTCTTCGAGGCGATGGAACACGGTTGTTGAACAGTGGGGAGAGAATCGAGCGATGAGCGCCCTGGCGGGTTCCCAATTGGTCTCGTTGTGCCCGTCGCCAAGGCGAAAACGGGATGGTCGCGCACACAACCAGGATAGGGAGTCGTCAGCCAACGAGTCACCGCCGAACGCAAGGCCCTTCATAATCGCTCGCTCGAGCCCGCGGGTCTTCGGAGCGGTTAGACTGCCCAACAGCCCAACGATACGTTCGGGTCTGCTTGCTGCTAGTCCCTCAACCGCCGCTGTCACGAGGCTCTCAAGGATCTCGCAAGCGCTGTCAAGTATACGGGAGAGCTGCCAGTCCCGGTTGGCAAAATCTTCAGCCGTGCGGTTGCCGCGATTGGCGAGCTTTCGCAGCGTGCTCAGCAAGCGCAGCATGCCAGCGAAAATGGGCCAGGCATATTCCGCATCATTGCGAATGGCAGCGACGACTTTGGCGTTGAGCCTATCGTCTCGTAGTTTCAGTCCAGGCGTCTCCGGCTCTTTCTGCCCTCGCATGTGCCGCCTGATTCGGCTGATCCACGCTTCGGATACAGCCGCCAGTAGCGGGACTACACGCGTCGGGCATCGCTCCGCTATTCTGTCGAGGTAGAGGCCGTCGAATTGCCACTCACCAGCGCGAATTCGTTCAAGTCGATATGCGCTCATCCTCGGTGAATCATCGGCTGGATCGACCCAGAAGACCGCCTGGAGCCTACCGGGCCACGGCCCTTCTGCGGACCAGTAAGGGGCAAGCAGCTCGTCGATCTCTGATCCCCGATGCGATGAGATCGGACGGAACGAACTCAACAGCGCTTGTACGGTCTGGTCATCGGTCCAACTCGAGAGCCACTCCGCTAGGTGACCGGAGATGTGCAAGGCGTCGAACCAAGCGACCTTAGACCACAGGACTACGCCCTGGACGTGCGTCCACCAGTCCGCGTTCTCGGCTAATTCTGCAACGAGCTGGACCTCGTGGTCCAAGGGCGGTTCTGCTTCTCTGAGAAGCCCGAGAACGAGGTGCTTGAGATGAAACCTGACATCTGAATCAAGCAACACGCTGCGAATCAGTGTGCTGTGCTGGGCTGGGTCAGTGTCGCGCAATAGCGTCAGAAGTTGACGGAGCTGATCTCGGCGAAACAGCGACTGATTCGCTTTCAGCCACTGCGCTGTGTCACGTTTGCCTCGCAACGCTTCGCGGAGCACATACTCGGCGACGAGATGGTCGAAGTAGCCCTGGTGGGCGAAAACCAGCCTTGATCCGTCCCGTTTGACCAGACCCGTGGCGCACAGGGCGTTCACGGCAGAACCGCGATCGGCTACCAACGACTCAGGGGCATCAAGGCGGCCATGCGAATCCATGAACGTGACAAGCTCGGACACCACATGATTCAGGTCTTCCGCTGGCACGCCGTGGTCGCGCGATGCTTCTAACCGCCGGAGCGTCAGTAGCTCGCGCATTAGTTGGGTTGCGTTCGTGAACTGGGCTGGAGGTTGGCCAGCAGACGCGAGCCTCCACCACATTGCCAGCGCTGCCGGCTGGCGCAAGAGCTTCCTCTGCCGGTCCGGAAGGGATGCGTAGTTTGTCGCGTGTTGGTCGAGCAGGTCTGCGACCGTCTCGTCCGGGAGATCACCGACCTTTAACTCAATAGCATGATTAGACGGCTTGTCTTGGAGGCGCCGCCTCCATGCCGCGATATTTGGGTCATTCTGCAGGTCGAACGTCCGACAGGCTACGACGACTGTCGTCCGGGGATCAGCCAATACCTCATCAATCAGCGCGGCGCACGCTTCCCAGGCTTCATGCGAATGGCTGCTGGTCAAACGAAGGGCGTCCAACTGGTCAAGGAGTACTACGGCGTGACGATCACCGGCCAGTCCTCGCAGGCTTAGCCCCGGTGATGCTGGCAGGCCCAGTTTCGACCGTCCGAAGACAGCCGGGACGCCGTCGGGTCTTCGAACGTGAAGCTGGATAGGTAGGCAAGGGACACCATCAGCGCTAAGTGCCTTGAACGCCTGATGAAGTACGACGGACTTTCCGGAGCCGGGCTGCCCGTGGACGAAGATCAGCCGTGCGGGCTTATCGCCTGTGAGCTTCGTGGCCAGTTCGGCGGTTTCCGGTCGTGATATCGGTGCCCCGGCGATCAGCTCACCGGCGATTGCAGTGTCGAAGCGGTATTGCAGCTGTTCAATCGCACCTGGCAATGTTGGGTCGCCAGCCAGATTGCGAAACTGGAAGCCCTCTTGTTTGAGTTTCTTGCGAAGCTCATCGGCGTGAAGGGCCTTGCCGAGACTTGCGTCAAGAAAGCCGCCGATCACGGCGACTGCGGCGGCTGGGGCACCGTCCATTAAGAGGCCGGCGTTAAACTCCACCTGGTCGCGTTCCGACTTTGACCGCTCTTGTACAAGAAACTCCGTGCGTTGAAGGAGTTGGAATGCGCGTGCAACGTCGGTCGGGAGTGCGGGATCGAACTCCCACGCAAGCATGAGTCTCTCGAATTCTGCCTTCCCATCCTCACTTTGGCAGACAATATCGCGGTAGAAGACAGCCGGATCATCGTTCGCGCGTTCGCTCTGTTCCGCAAAGTCTCGCAGGTGGCGAACCCCGCACGACGAGACGAATGTGTATCGCGCGCTAGTGTCTCGCTCAAGCTGTCCGCGTGCGTACTGCAGTACGCCCTCTTCAGCCAAATCCGCTATGGACCAGTATTCCTTGCTGCGATTCTGCCGCTTGAGCTGGTGGGCGATCCTGCGTCCGTCGGAACGTGTAACCCAGAGGTCAACGCCATTCTCGTCCTCGCCAATCGGCTCCCAAAGAAGCGACGAGAACCGGCCATCGATGACCATGAGGGCATGACGCACAGCCCAGAGGCGCTCATACGTGTCGCCGAGCTTCGAGGCGCGGCCGCCGATTTCCATTCCCATGGCGCGGGCTCCGTGTTCTTGCGGTGCAACGCAACCTGTCCCTGACGCGTCCCCCAAGCAGCTTAACGCCGGACCTGACGTGGGGCGAGACAGCCCCGCGCCCCGTTGCGTCCTTGTGCCGGGCTCGGGGCGTCCAGTATACCATCTGGTATCCACAACGCATCTTACCGACCGCACGGGTCCACGCAGTTCCTAGTTCACTCTTGTCGACAGCGACCGTCGAACTGCGAGCCGACGTTGTCCGTTTACGCCTTGGCCATCCGCACTCAACAAGGACGCGTTTCCACACGCGGGAGGCTTCCAGCCCGCAACCGCGTCCGGTACACTCTCCGAGATAAGCATGCGTGGGACCAGAACGAGGCGAGGTGCATTCAGGGGCCCCTTCAGTCTCGGCGACAACGTGGCTTCGGGAGAGCCCAATGATGGCAGCGAACAAACTACTGTTCAAACATGGCAGCCTCGACCGTACGCTCGACAGTTTGGAGGTGGAGGCGATGAAGGCCATCGCCAAACTCGAAGCTGAAGAACTTGCGCCGCAGAACGCGGGCCAGCTCCTAGCGGGCTTGGAGGAAGAGTACGTAGTGAACCCGCTCGTGCTACACCGGGATAGGATGACCCGGGAAGGCCCACGAGCAGTCGAGATTGAGTTCGATGGCGAGCGTGCGTTTGCCTATGGAAGTGATCATGCAACCGTCAGGGGATTCGAGGTAACGTTCATCGTTCCGTTTGAAGGTGACCCGTGGCTGTTCGAATGCATGCCGAATTCCTATACCTCGGTCTTCCCGCATGGAGAAATCGCGGGACAAGAATACCGGCTCACTCTCCGAGACGCCGAGAGGGATGCGGACCAAGTCACACGGAGCCGTGACTGGCAGCTGCAGCAGGTCGTGGACTACATCCAACGTCAAAAAGGCCAGATAGAGACGTTCAACGGGCGACTCTCGGGCAGGATGAATGCCGCGATCAAACGACGACGCGACGAGTTGCAGGCTGACGCGGCTCTCGCTGATGCCTTCGATGTACCCGAACACGTCACCCGGAAAACCACCGCCGCGCTCAGTGAGGAACGGCAGGCGGTTGCAGGGCAGCAACCCAACCGTGCCGAGACGGCCAAGAAGCGTATGGGCGGCCGCGGGACCACCGAGCTTCACACGATCACGTCGGGCGGAAAGGAAACGCCGCCAGGGACAGTGTTGAAGTTGACTCCGTCGCAACGGCCGGGGCATATCAACGCTGAGCTGCGGATGCCGGATCAGACCGCGTCATTGACCTTCAAGGACCTTCCGATTCGGGACGGGGTCGTCGAACTACCGGTGAAGCTCGCATTCCTTTGCCACGCGACTGAGGACAAAAGGACGGTCGAACGGGTCGCAAAGAGGCTCACCGAGGACGGGGTCCTGACGTGGCTCGACACAAAGGACTTACTCCCCGGTGACGACTGGCAGCACAAGATCGAACAAGCTATCGAAAGCAGCGACTACGTACTCGTTTTTCTGTCCGGTGCGAGTTGCTCAAAGACAGGTTACGTGCAGAAGGAGATCCGATACGCCCTTGACCAACAAGGCCTGCGCCCGCTATCCCGACGGTACGTCATCCCCATCCTGATCGACGACTGTGCTCCGCCGGCTCAATTCAGCAACATCCACTGGCTTCGAATGGGGGAAGAAGGTTGGTACGAGAAGCTGCGTCGTTCGCTATCCTAGGCGGATGCCTGTCCCTCACGAAAACCTCATCCGGAGCCCAACCCGCCCAACTGAATCGATCTGCGCGCGGAGTTGGATCCTCGGGAACCTGGTACGCCTGCAGCTACGTGTTGTTTCAGGCGATTGATGGTGGACGATTCGGTTAGCTGTCGGGATTGTAAGAAAGTCGATTGCCACGATAGCGGTCGGCCCGGAGGGCGAAACGGACCCCGGTGACAAAACCGATCGTGACGAAACCCCGAAAGACCCTGCCGAAAAACGGGGTTTTGTCATCGGTGGTTCCGTCATTGGGTATCGCCCGCGCTCGGCAGCGCTTGGAATCGTCAAATCAGGCGGCTATCCTGCCACGACGGTGGCCGTACGGAGTCTCTCCGGGTGTCCCGACAGACTCAGGAGCGCTTGCGAACACATGGCGGGCAAGTTTGCGAACATCCAAACAGCGCTCGCGCGTATAGCGGGTTCGCTCACGATTCATGACCTCGCGAGGACTGAACGCTGTTTCGACGAGGCGGGTAAGCTCTTGCACGAGCTGGTCACTTCGGAACGGCTCGTCCTTGATGATGGCCCTGAGTGGATGAAATCAAGGCCAACTGGCTACGTGCATGGCCATCCCGATGGACCATGCGAGGCCGATCACTGGAGCACGTACTGGTGGTGCGCGGTTGTCTGGCTCAGTCACAACAAGCCGGGCGGCGGCATCGTGCTGCCGGATTCGCCCGCACTCCGCCGAACGGCGGGCACTGCGTGGCTTGATTTCCACTATCAGTTCCTAGCACCTGCTGGCGCGGGTCGGTGGTCAGAAGAGTCGGAGTTGCGGGTGTATCACGACCTGATCCAGGCGTCGCTTGACGCGTTCACGTTCTTGGATTCAATCGAGCCCGCGGCCCAGAGTCCGGCTGAGATCCCGGAAGGCGAGTGGTCGACGCCGATGTCGAAAGCTGAGATGGCCCGGCGACTCGGCATGAGCACGCGCGTACTAAACACGTTCGCCCAACGTCACGCCATTCGTACCGTCGGCAGTCGTCAGCTCTGGCAGATCAGACTCGATGGCATCGATGCCGCCTCGCGCCGTCGCCTCGAAACTGAACAATCCTCTCCTTGACTCCAACGGACTCGTACATCGTCTTCGCGCGAACTCGTGCGAACTGATGCGAAGTCGCCAATCACGCCCGATTTACGCCTGGACGGGGCGCCGTTTCACCGGAGACTCGCGTGCATGAACGCGACGGGTGTTCGTTGGTCGGCTTCTCCCGACCTCTCACTTGGAACCGAAGACGCGGCGTTAGTGAACATGTTCGTTGACCTGGCAACCTTGCGACAAGCGTTACCGCTGAGCGCTCGGACGATCCGGAGCCGAGTGCGCGATCCCGACGACCCGCTCCCAGCATTCAAGGTCGCAGGGAAGCAAGCATCCGTGATCTACGGGCGCTGTCCAAGGTGGCGAGACGGAGTCGAGCTATGGAACTGGAACGGATCCGAGTCGAGGAACTGAACGCGGCATCGTATAACCCAAGGATCGACCTCAAGCCCGGCGATCCCGCCTACGAGAGCCTGAAGCGCAGCGTCGATACTTTCGGTTGCGTGCAACCGATCATCGTCAATCGGCGGGGCAACGTCGTGGTCGGCGGGCACCAGCGGCTGACGGTCCTTGCGGATCTCGGTCACAAAGAGGTCGACGTGGTCTTCGTTGACCTCTCGCGGGATCACGAAAAAGCCCTCAACGTCGCGCTCAACAAGATCACCGGTGCCTGGGACGAGCCGAAGCTCGCGACGCTCCTTCAGGAGTTCGAGGGCTTCCCCGATGTCGATGTCCAGCTGACCGGCTTCGACCACGGTGAGATCGGCGACCTGATCACGCGCATGCTCGATCGCGAGTCAGCCGGGGGCAACGATGACGGATTCGACGCCGACGCGGTGCTCGATGAGCAGCGGCCGGCCGTCACACAGCCCGGAGACCTGATCGAGCTGGGCGAGCACCGTCTTCTCTGTGGCGATTCCACGACGGTCGACGATGTGCGCCGACTCATGAATGGGAATCGTGCCGTGCTGTTCGCCACGGATCCGCCGTACCTGGTCAACTACGATGGCACCAACCACCCCGGCTCACAACCCGGTAAGAACAAGAACTGGGGCGGGACGTACGGGATCTCGTGGGATGATGCTGACGCGAATCCGACGTTGTACGAGGACTTCTACCGCGTGGCCGTCGCGGAGGCCATCGCGATCAACGCACCGTGGTATTGCTGGCACGCCAGCAAGCGCCAAGCGATGGTCGAGGAGGTGTGGCACAAGTTCGGCGCTTTCGTGCACCAGCAGATCCTGTGGATGAAGGATCGGCCGGTCCTGAATCGCTCATGGTATTTGTGGCAGCACGAGCCGTGCTTCTTCGGCTGGGTGCGGCCGAACCAACCCGACCGTGTGGCCGACAACCATCTCTCGACCGTCTGGCAGGTTCCGACAGCGGCGCCGGGCCTGCGTACCGATCATCCGACCTCTAAACCGGTCGAGCTGTTCGCAATCCCGATGCGGCAGCACACGCGGCGCGGCGACCTGTGCTACGAGCCGTTCTGTGGTTCGGGATCGCAGCTGATCGCGGCCGAGCAACTCGGGCGACGCTGTTTTGCCCTGGAGATCAGCCCGCACTACTGCGATGTCATCGTGCGCCGCTGGATTCACTTCGTCGGCGAAGCGAATACGCCGGGCGCGCTGGCGGACCGCTACCGACGGACGATGGCGGAGGAGGTGACAGTATGACGCGGCAATCCTCCTCAGATTCGTCAGAATTGGCTCAGTCGGGCAACGGCGACACTGGCACACTCGCTCTCCTGCGCAAGATCGAATTGGGCACCGTCGAGGCTAAGGCGATCTCGGTATCGGATCGCCGCCAACTCGTGGCGTTCCTGATCGGCGATGGCTACTCGACTGCCGAGTTGGCGCAAGTGCTCAAGGTCGCCGATCGCACGATCGAACGCGACAAGAAGGCCATTCGTGAATCCAACGCCATCGTCCGTGATCCGAAGCTTGTCGGCGAGATGGTGGGGCGGCTGATCGGCGAGGCGGAGCTGTCAATCCAGCGCATTCGCAAGGTCAGTCGGGACAAGAAGGCCTCACCCGCGGTGAGGATCGATGGTGAGCAGCGATGCTTCCAGATCTACACCGATCTGATCCGGTCGCTGCAACGCCTCGGCTACCTACCGACGGCTGCGCAGAAGGTCGAGGCGGATCTGACCCACCATGTCGGCGAAGTGCCGGACTTCCAGGTCATGCACGCTGAGGTCCAGCGCATCAAACAGATCTGCCAGGACTCGGACGGCGAGGTGCCACCAGATGTGGCCGTCCTGGAGAGTCAGATCGTACAAGCTGGCTTGGCCAGCCGAGTGGACGAGCTTTCGGCACGAGTCGAACGCGAAGATGAAAAGGGTGACGATGATGAATAGCTACCTTGCTCCAGTGAACGCGGAACTCCGGCGGATGCGACGGGCGTCCGGCGCGAAATCACCGGCGATGTTCGCGAAGATCTACCTGTCGGGCCACTGCGCGCTGCCGTTCTCGCGAATGCACGACGAGCTCTTCGTCGCCCTGACGGAACTGATCGAAAAGCGTGCCGGGCGGCTGGCCATCGCCGCTCCTCGCGATCACGCTAAGAGCACCATCGTGAGCCTTGCATTCGTCCTTTGGTGCGTGCTGTACGAGAAGGAAAAGTTCGTCCTGCTCGTCTCCGCGACGCAGGATCAGGCGGGACTGTTGCTACATACAATCAAGGACGAGCTGCAGAAGAACCCGCTGCTGCTTGAAGACTTCCCCGAGATCTGCAGCCCCGAACATGCACCGCGCAGGCCCAAGCCCTGGCGCAAGGATCGGATCTCACTGCCCAACCGAGCGATGATTGCCGCCTACGGTGAGGGGCAGGGCGTGCGTGGCGCCAAGAACGTCAGCGAGCGGCCCGGCCTGATCGTCGCCGATGACATCGAGGATCCCGAACGCGTGATCTCCGAGGAGCAGCGGCAGAAGCTGCACGACTGGTTCACCGGCACGCTGCTTCACGGGGGCCATCCGGGAACCAATGTGATCGTTGTCGGCACCATCCTTCATCACGACTCGCTTCTTGCGAATCGCGTCAATCCGCACGACCGCCGCGGCTGGACCGGTTTGGCTTTCAAGGCTGTCGAGCGGTTCAGCGATCACCCCGATCTCTGGGAGGCCTGGGCGGCGATCTTCCGCACCCGCGAGGACTTCGAGGGGCGGACTGGCCCGGAGGCGGCAGAGCAGTTCTTCGAAGCCAACCACGATGACATGCTCACCGGCACGCGCGTGCTCTGGCCCGAGCGTGAGGACTACTACACGCTGATGGTGATGCGCGAACGAGAGGGCAGGGCCAGCTTCCAGGCCGAAAAACAAAACGAGCCCGTCCATCCTGAGGTCTGTGTCTTCAGCCAAGAGAACTTCCACTTCTGGGACGACGAGTACGACGATGTGGAGGCTCTGCGGGACGCGGTCGGCCGTGATGGCTGCTTCTTCGGCGCGTGCGACCCGAGCCTCGGGCGTGGAATGGGGCGCGGCGACTTCACGGCCATCGTGCTTCTGTATCAAGTCAACGGTTCTCAGACGAAGCACGTGATCGCAGCCGACATCGCGCGGCGAACGCCCGACCAGGCCATCGTGCGCATCCTCGAGCTCGCCAGGATGTATCCGATCACGGTCTTCGCAGTGGAAGCGAATCAGTTCCAGGAAATGATGGTGACCGGCCTGCGCCAGCGCGCCCAAGAGGCCAACCTGCAGTTCCGTGTGCATCCAATCACCAACCGCGCGAACAAGCGGACTCGCATCGCCAACCTCGAGCCCGCCGTAACGCAGGGCCAGATCAAGCTGAACAGGCGGCATCGGCTGCTGCTCGATCAGCTTCGCCAGTTCCCGCTCGCCGCTCACGATGACGGGCCGGACGCGCTGGAAATGGCCGTCGTGGCATCGCACCAATTCATCGAGGTCCAGGTTGGGCACCCCGTCTTCATCCGCAGATTCAATTGACCGGGGGTGCGGCGGCGCCAGCCGTCGCGCTCCGACCGTGCCGGGGTGCCATGAAGCGGGCGCAATCGCCGTCCGGCGACGCCTGACAGACCAGCGCGATTGCGCGGAATAGTCGATAATCTGGCCGAATTCGCCTTGCTGTAGCGCGCGCTATGGGCCTCCTATGGGGTCGTTATGAACCCAAGCAATAGGAGGCCACGACATGACACAACGACCCCAAAAAACGCCTCGCAAGCACCGGGCGGTGGGGTACGTCCGGCGCTCGACAGACCGGCAGGAGCAGTCAATCCCGGACCAAAAGAAAGCGATCGAGGGGTACGTCACCGAGCACGGTCTGCGGCTCACGCGCCACTACGTCGACGACGCGATCAGCGGCACGAGCGCGGTGGGCCGGCGGGCGTTCCAGCAAATGATCCAGGACGCCCAGAGCCCGTCGCGCAGGTTCGATCTAATTGTCGTCTACGATGTCAAGCGGTTCGGCCGGGTCGACAACGATGAAGCCGGCTACTACCGCCACGTTCTGCGTACGCACGGCGTGGAGGTTTGCTACGTCAGCGAGAACTTCAACGGTGACAGCACCGACGATCTCCTTCGGCCCGTCAAGCAGTGGCAGGCGCGGCAGGAGTCGAAAGATCTGTCGAAGGTCACGATCCGAGGATTGCTGTCCAAACTTGAAGATCGGAACGGAGGCAACGGAGATGGGGCAGCGCGGGGCTGGTGGATGGGGGGCGTCCCGCCGCACGGCTACGACCTGCGCTACGAGACGATCGACGGCGAGTTCCTCCTCATCGTTCGCTACATGCCCGACGGCACCAAGCGGATCCTCGACGAGAAGAGCAACCTCACCCGGACGCTGGCCCGTGGCGAATCCCTGAACATCTCGAAACGCGATCGTGCCAAGCTGGTGCCGAGTTCACCGGATCGCGTGCAGGCCATCAAGTTGATCTTTCGCATGTACACCGAACAGGGAAAGGGCTTCAAATCGGTGGCTGAGTCGCTGAATGTGGATGAGATCCCGACGCCGCGCGGACCGGCTTGGTCGCACATCTACAGCGGCCAATGGACGGACACGACCATCCGCGCGATCCTGGTCAACCCGGCGTATGCGGGCGACCTCGTTTGGAACCGTCGGACCGACGCGCGGTTCCATCGGATCCAGGACGGCCGTGCGGTGGAACGTGAGAGCGCACACGGTGCCCGGCTGGTGCCCAACGATGAATCGGATTGGATCGTCGTCCGGGACGCACATCCCGCGCTGATCAGCCGGCGGGTGTTTGAACAGGCTCGGGAGCGTCGTGAGAGCCGGATCAGTTCGATTGAGCAACGAGGCAGCGACCCACGCCTCAAGACGCACGGCCGGACTTGGCAGGGGCAGCGCAGCCGATTCATCCTCTCGGGCTTGCTGACGTGTGCGAAATGCGGGTCGCGGTATCAGGGTGTCACACGACACAAAGGCAAGCGGCGCGCGGACGGCAGCAAGGTAATCAGCCGGTCCTACGGCTGCGGCGGACACATCACGAAGGGCAACGCGGTCTGCAAGATGAATCCGATCCCGCAGGATGAACTCGAAGGTGCGGTCGTCAACGCGGTGCTCGAATTCTACGCACCGTACCTCGCCAAGGGAGGCCGACGGGAGCTTTCCGAGGCCGTGAAGGAGCAGATCGGAACGGAGGGTGAGCACCACGAAGCCGCTCACGCCCGAGCGGAGGCGGAACGGAACCGCATCACCGGTATCATCAACAACCTGCTCGATAACATCACGCCGGCCAACCGCGAACACGTTGACGACCGTTTGAAGGAACTGACCGAGCAGCGGCGTCAGCTGGAATCACGGCTTGAGGAGCTTGATCATTTGGCCGTGTCGCAGGAGGAGATCAAGGCGGTCACGGGCAACGCAATGAAGTTCCTCGCCGGTCTGGAACACACGTTCCACGAGGGCATGCCTCAGGAGAAGCTCGTTGCCCTCCGCCAGTGCATCCAGCGGGTCCACATCGACGGAACCGCGCGGCAAGCCCAAGCTGCGGTTCGCGTGGTTCCCTGCAGCAATCTCGGGGCGATCCGGCAGATCGACCTATCCCTGGAATCAGCCGACACCGCCGGAGCCTCCCGCAATCGGGGCACCCAGCGCACACAGTTGACATTACCTACCGTAACAACTTCAAGGGAAAGACCCCCGTGAACACGGGGCTTCTCGGCGGGTCAGGCTGGATCGAACGCGGTCGGGTCAGGCGGTCAAACGCTGTCAGATGTGCGGCACCGCTGGGGTCGTTATCATCCCGGCGTCGTTCGGTTTGGCAGCCGCTACACGTCCGGGTAATATGGACGATGATGAAGCGGGACTGGATGCCCGCACACGGATACAGAGGAGAACGACGCAGAACATCGAGGTTATCTCCTGGTCCTTATAGCGGGGGCTGTCTTCGAGCCTACGACCCCCACGTTATGAGCCCGGTGACGATCCTGTCAGTCGCGGGTTCATAACGGGCTGCTTTTTGGGTTCATAGCGCGGTGGTCGTGGGTTCGAAGCGCGCTGAAAGACACCCGTTATGAGCCGGAGCAGGCACGATCTAAGCGCATGAAAAACCTCGACTTACATCGAGGTTATCTCCTGGTCCTTATAGCGGGGGCAGGACTCGAACCTGCGACCTCCGGGTTATGAGCCCGACGAGCTGCCAACTGCTCTACCCCGCATCGTTACAACAACCGTACACGCGCCCTACGCGACCGTCAAGCGACCCGACGAGATTGGCTGCCGCGAAAGTTCCCGGCTCGAAGCGCCCAGCCGACCGCGAGCACCATGGCGCACCTCACCGAAGCGGGCAGCACCGCGGCCGACACCAGCGCTTCGAGCGACGAACGGGCGTCAGCCGCGTTCCGCAACACAGCCGTCCGGCCCCACAACCGTACAATGCCTCGGACTTCCGGCGCAAGAGCCTGCTCAGGGCAGCGTTGGGCGGCCGCGCACGTCGCCCGTGACGGCGCGTGGCCCTCGCCTTAGAATCGCGCCGAGTGAACGTGGTGACGGAGTACGCTCAGCACGTACGAGCACGATGAGGAGAACCTTCGGATGCGCGTCTTGGTGGTAGGAAGCGGTGGGCGCGAGCACGCATTGGCGTGGGCGCTGGCGAAGTCGGACAAGGTGACGGAGGTCCTGTGCGCCCCGGGTAACGCGGGCATGGCGGCCGAATTCGAGAACGTGGACATATCCGTCGACGACCACGCCGCCCTCGTCGAGCTGGCACGGACGCGTGAGGTCGCGCTGACGGTCATCGGCCCCGAGGCGCCGCTGTGCGACGGCATTGTCGACCGCTTTACCGAGGCCGGCTTGCGGGTGTTCGGCCCGACGGCCGCCGCCGCCGAAATCGAGGGCGACAAGGCGTACGCTAAGCGCCTCATGAAGATCGCCAACGTGCCGACCGGCGAGGCGCGTATCTTCGAGCGATACGAAGACGCTCGGGAGTACATCGCGACACGGGACACGGGCGTCGTCGTCAAGGCGGCTGGGTTGGCTGCGGGGAAGGGCGTCTCGGTCTGCGCGGACCCGGCTGACGCGCTACTCGAGGTCGAACGAATGATGGCGGATCGGGTTTTCGGCGACGCGGGGGCGACGGTCGTCGTGGAGGAATTGCTCAAGGGCGAGGAACTCTCCGTTCTGGCGTTAGTGGATGGGCAGACGATCTACGTTCTCGACACCGCGCAGGATCACAAGGCCGTTGGGGATGGAGATACGGGACCAAACACCGGTGGCATGGGGGCCTACAGCCCGGCGCCTATCGCCACGCCGGATGTGATGGCGATGGTCGAACGCGAGGTGCTCGTCCCGATCGTCGACGCGCTGCGCAACGACCATGCGCCGTACCGCGGAGTCCTCTACGCCGGGCTGATGCTGACTGCGGCGGGCCCGAAAGTGCTCGAATTCAACTGCCGATTCGGTGATCCCGAGATTCAGGCCGTGTTGATGCGGCTCGATTCCGATCTCTACGACATGCTCAGCGCGGTGGTCGACGGTACGCTGGCGGATGCCGACATCCGCTGGAATCCGAAACCGGCTGTCTGCGTGGCGATGGCCTCAGGCGGCTATCCCGGTACCTACGAGAAAGGCAAAAGGATTTACGGGCTCACCGAAGCCGCGGCCATGCCGGGCGTAAAGGTCTTTCACGCCGGCACAGCGCAGATCGAGGATGTCACGGTAACCAGCGGCGGCCGAGTGCTAGGAGTCACGGCGCTAGGCGACGACATCGCCGACGCCAAGGCACGAGCGTACGCCGCTGTCGACGTGATCGAGTTCGAAGGCGCCTTCACCAGGACGGACATCGCCGACAAGGCGATCCGCGCAGCCGACTCCGCCTGACTGGCCGCGACAGTCCCGGGGCGCCCGGGGAGTACGCCCGGCCTACTGGAGCAGGGGCACCCGAACCTCGATGCAGCCAGGGAATGACCGGCGGACTGCGTCGCCGAAGCAGAGCGGAACGCGGTGGGGCCTCCGGCGCGGCGTGAGGCCGCGGGACGGGCCTCAGATGCTTTTAGGTCCGATAACGCGACGTAGGGAGGGGCGGTTGTGGCGAGTGGGCAGGCGGCAGCGGGCCGGGTACGCGGCGCGGCGGCGGAGCGAACGGGGTCGTTCGAGGCCTGGTCACCGGCGGCGTAAAGTACGCTAGCGCGGGTACTTGACGGGGGCAGAAATCCGGGTACATTGCGCGGCTCGGTTTGTGGGAAGTGTCTATTTACGAGCGAAGAGTCTATGCCACGCTGTAGAATATCCAGTTATCTTGCGAAGCCCGGTGAGGTCGATCGCGAGTGGCACCATGTCGACGCGACGGATCGCGTGCTCGGTCGACTCGCCACGAAGGTCGCTACCGTGTTGATGGGCAAGCATCGCCCCACGTACACGCCGAGCGTGGACACGGGTGACTTCGTCGTCGTCACGAATGCCGACAAGATCCGTTTGACGGGTAACAAGGCCAACGCGATGACGTACCCACGGTACTCGTACTATCCCGGGGGCTACACGGAAACGCCGCTGACGCGGGTGATGGAACGTCATCCCGAGCGAATCCTTCGTGAAGCCGTTCGACGGATGCTTCCCAAGAATGCGTTGGGCCGGCACATGCTCAGCAAGCTGAAGGTGTATGCGGCCCCGCAGCACCCGCACGCGGCACAGCAACCGACCCCCTGGAACTTTGACTAGGACCTGTAACCAGGCAGCCAAACTCGGAGACGTTTGAACGTGAGTGACGAGCCCACACCAGCCCCGATGCAGGATCCGGAGTCGCAGATTCCCGCCCCTGCTCCTATCGTGCCGACGAAGAAGAAATCGACCGTCGTCAACCCGTATGTGTGGGGGACCGGCCGGCGAAAGGCCGCCGTGGCGCGTGTGCGGATCAAGCCGGGCACCGGCAATTTCACCGTCAACAAGAAGGACGTCGACACGTTCTTCTGCATCGATAAGGATCGTTTCGCCGTCAGGGAGCCGCTTGCGGTGACCGATTCGCTCAAGTCCTATGACGTGTTCGTCAACGTGGGCGGTGGCGGAGTTACGGGCCAGGCCGGAGCGGTCGTGCTGGGCCTTGCGCGGGCTCTGACCAAAGACAACCCCGACTTCGACGCCAAGCTGCGTGAGCACAACCTTCTCACGCGGGACGCGCGACGCGTCGAGCGGAAGAAGTACGGCAGGCGCGGCGCTCGTCGAAGCTTCCAGTTCTCGAAACGATAGTCGACCGCGGCCACGCGGAGTTGCGTCCGGAAGGATCGAGCCGGTACCGGGTTGGTGTACGCACAGTGTGCGCGGCATCCGGCGCGGCTGGCGGCCGCGATCACGCCCCGTCGAAATCGAATTGCATACCGATGTAGTAGCCCTCGTCGATGCGCGTGCAGTGCCGCACGATCGCCCGCCCGTGGAAGCTCACTTCAGGTTCGTGAATCGCAATAGACAAAGTCGCTCCCACCGGAAGCTCGTCGTCTATCCTGATACCGACGCCGTGGAGGCTGAGGTTGAGAGATGTGGCCAGTGTGTGCTGCTCGATGCCCTCGGCGTCCGGCACCCATAGTTCCACCGTGCCGGGGAAGGGCCACCGCGGGGCCTTGCGGCGTCCGCTGATGTGGCCGGCCTGTTCCTTGGGTTGTCGACCCTTGAGCAGTCTGGCGACTGCCTCTTCCGAAAGTGCGCAAAACTCGAGGGCGTCCATACGATTCCTCCACAGAAGCTACGGTCGGGGCTTCTCCGGTTTCGTATCGGCTTGGCGCTGCGGCGACTTTGTCTTCGCTGTGATGCGCGACCACGGGGCCGGGAGGAGGTGTCCCGCGTCCAATAATCGTTGCGGGGCACGTCCTTGCGATCGGCCGTGTGCGGATCGCCCTCGGTGGCGCGGTGACGGCGTCAGCCGTAGATGCGGAGGACGTCCTGATAAGTGACGAACAGGAACGCCCCGATCAGCAGGGCTATCCCGATCATCTGAGTGGCGACCTGGACTCGGATGCTGACCGGGCTTCCTTTGATCTTCTCGATGATCAAGAAGACCATCAGCCCGCCGTCGACGATCGGCAGCGGCAGGAAGTTGATGACCGCCAGGTTGGCTGAGATGATCGCCATGAAGAAGAACGTGTCGACGAGGCCCATCCGCGCGACCTTGCCGCCGATCGACACGATACCGAGCGGCCCGGAGATGTTTTCCACACCGACACTTCGGCTGAAGATCATCCGGTTGAGCGTCTCGTAGACCTGGAGGATGAAGTAATGCGTCTGGTGGATGCCGATCCAGACGGCGTCCAGCGCGTTCTTTCCCTTGACCAGCGTCATTTCCGGCATCAGGGCGACGTTCGGCTGAAAGACGATTCGCGCGAGCCACGGATCGACCATGTTCCGCGTGATGTCGAGGTACTTCGTTTCGAGTTCGGCGAGCGGATGCCGGCGGAACTCCACGGGAACCTGTTCTTGCCCGACGAGTCCGGTCAGCATCTGCCTGGTGCCGAAATGGTAGCCGACGGCTACTTCCTGGGTTTTCTGCTTCACGTGCAATTCGACCGTCTTGTTCCCGTCGATGCTCACGATGGTGGCCTCGGGCCCGACGCCGAGGAGCGTCCGCAGGCTATGGGGGACCGTGAACGGTACCGTACGCCGCTCGCCCCGCGCTTCCTGATACGTGAGGTCGACCGAGGTGCCGGCTGCTTCGCGGAAGGCGTCTACCAGGTTGGTCCAGGTGGCGACCGTCGTCTCGCCGATTGCCACGATCTGAGCCCCGGTGGGGATGCCCGCCGTAGAGGCCGGGCTCGGCTTGCCGTTGATGGTCGAAACGACGTCGCCGACGATGAGGAGGTCCTCGGCGATCATGGTGTGTCTGGCGTTAATGGCACCGGGCGGCTGCGGTTCCACGACGGCTCGGTACATCGTGCCATCGGGGCGGCGTAGTGCCAGTCGTAACGGTTGGCCTACGCCCTCACGGATGAGCTTGCTCATCTTGGCGGCACTGGGGTTCTGGGTCGGACCGACGCTGATGATGAGGTCGCCGTCGGCGATACCCGCTCTTTCGGCCACGCCATGGGGACGTACTTGAGTGAAGGAGACACGGGGCTCGTCATCGCTCTGGTCTTTGGTCGGCTTGAGCAGGGCCATGACCGTTCCCGCACCCTTGCGGTTACGCTTCGGGCGGACAAAGCCCTTCTGAGTCGTGCCGTCGGACTTTCGGACCTGAAAAAAGATGTCTCGTTCGGGGTTGTCCCGGATAGCGCGGCCGATGTCATCGCTGTTGGGGAAGCTCTGGTCCCCCCAGGCGAGCACGGTGTCGCCCACGTCGAGCCCCGCGAGCGCGGCGCGGCCCTCCCTGTCGATGGCATTGAAGCGAACGAGGGGCGTAAGGCCCAGCACGCTGACGGAATCTCGTTTGGTGAGTTCGCTCCGTTCGATGGCCAGCAGCGGCGGTATGGTGACCTGAGCGCGAGTCGGCGCGGCGTCCGGATTCTCCGGGTCCTTCCGTTCGACGATGATCGGATTCTTGGAGTACGCGATCATGCGTCGCAGTTGGTTGATGTTCTTGTTGGTGACCGCGATCCCATCGACTTCAGCGAGCAAATCGCCCACGCGAGGCATGCCGGGCTCGTCTTTGTCGATATCGGGAGCAAGTCCCGTGATCTCTCGCGTGAAGCCGGGGCCGATCCCCGCCATCAAGCGATTCGTGTCCCTGGTGGACTCGGGCATGCGACTCTCGGGGCTCACTAGGATCGGCGGCGCGAATTCGTCGCCGCGCTTGACGATGAACTCCAGCGGCTCGTGCGGAGGCGCGAGCAGAATGGCCATGGTGACCTGATCGAACGTGAGGACGCGCGTGCCGTTGATGCTCTCGATCTGATCGCCGGGCAGCAGGCCTGCAATCTGAGCTGGGCTGTCAGGCTCGACGGTCGCAATCCGTGGTGCGAGTTCTTTCTTCCCGATCAGGAAAACGATCATGAACAGGAAGCATGCGAGAAGGATGTTCATCACGACGCCGGCCGACACGATAGCCATGCGATGTCCCACGGGCTTGTTCACGAACGAACGTGGGTCGTCGTTGAACTTGAGTTCTTCGCTCTTGTCGTCGAAGTCCTCCTGGCCGAGCATCTTGACGTACCCGCCGAGCGGAAGAATGTTGAATGAGTAGCGTGTCTCTCCGCGGGTGAAGCCGAGCAACTCGCGCCCGAACCCGACGGCAAAGCGATCCACCCGCACGCCCGCCCACTTCGCGACCATGAAGTGACCCAGTTCGTGTACGAAGATGATGACGGAGAATCCGCCGAGCATGACCAGGTAAGGCCATACGCTTCCCCAGATGGCCATGAGGGATGCGATCAGGGCCGGCGTCTGTTCCGCAGCAGCCGACGATTGAGCTAACAGGCTGAGCATCTATTCACCTCTTGTCTTGCCCAACGATCCGCGGCGAGCAGATCGTCAAGGGTCGGTTCCTTCTTGAATTCGTGTTGCGACAGAGCGGCTTCCGCGTATCGGGCGATATCACGAAAACCGATCAGTTTCTTCCTGAAGAGTTCGACAGCCACCTCGTTCGCGGCGTTCAACACCGCGCCCGCCGTGCCGCCCCGCGACGCCGCTTCATATCCCAGGCGTAGTGCCGGAAAGCGCGCTTCGTCCGGTGGATGGAGGTTCAGTTGACAAGCCTGCGACAAATCGAGCCGTGTTGACGGACAGGGCAAACGAGCCGGATAGGTCAGGGCGTACTGAATCGGAGTACGCATGTCCGGCGCCCCGAGCTGGGCGATCATCGAACCGTCGCAGAATTCTACAATGGAGTGTATGACCGATTCCGGGTGGATGACCACCTTAATCTGATCCGGCTCCAAATCGAACAACCATCTTGCCTCGACCACTTCGAGCGCCTTGTTCATCATCGTGGCTGAATCGATCGTGATTTTAGGACCCATGTCCCACGTCGGGTGTTCAAGGGCTTCGTCGATCGTGATGGCGTCCATCTCGGACGCGTCGAGAGTCCGAAACGGCCCGCCGGACGCGGTCAGATAGACCGTGCGTAGCTCCTTGCGCGTGCCCGCGTGCAAGGCCTGGAACACGGCTGAGTGTTCGCTGTCGATCGGGATGAGCTCAGCGCCCGTGGACGCCGCCGCTTCGAGCACCAAGGAGCCGGCTACGACGAGCGTTTCTTTGTTGGCCAGGGCGATTCGACGCCCGAGCTTCGCCGCGCTCAGCGTGGCGGCCAAGCCCTGTGAGCCGACGACGGCCACGACGACGCAATCGCACGAGACCGCCTCCACGAGACGGGAAAGGGCGTCGCCGCCGGAGAAAACCTCGAAGTCCGAACCGATGCGATCAGCCAGGAGGCCGGCGTGGACCTCGTCGCTGATGGCGACGGCTTCCGGTCGATATCGCTCGATCTGCTCGGCGAGCGGCTCCCACTGCGATCCCGCCGCCAGGCCCACGATGTCCCACTCGCCTCGCATGCCGTCGAGCACGGCGAGGGTGTTCCGGCCGATAGAGCCGGTGGAGCCGAGGATGATGACGCGCTTCTTCACGGAACAGACGCCGAGCCCGAAAGGTCACTTTTCCCTGAGACACTATCGGACCGAATCATAGGTTTGCATCGGCGGTACGACAAGCGAAAGTGCCGTTTGCTGCGACCAGTCGAGACGTTCGACGACGATTTGTGACAAATTGCCCGTCCTCAGCGCGCGACCTATAATCGCGCGGCTAGGCCGTCGTCGATCGTGGTCAACTTCCGGAGCAAGCCATGCAGCAGAAGCGCCTACTGTCCACACGCTTGTTTTCCGTTGAACAGAGAGTGTATCCGCGGGCTGGCGCTGCTCCGGTGGAGCGAGACGTGGTCGTCCATCCCGGGGCGGTCGTGATCCTGCCGATCCTGGACGACGGGCGAATCGTGATGATTCGCAACCACCGGTATACGGTCGAGCGGGAGCTGTTGGAACTGCCCGCCGGCACGCGCGAACCCGACGAAACGCCAATAGAGACGGCGCGTCGTGAGGTGATTGAGGAGACGGGGTACCGTGCCGGGCGGATGGAGCCGCTGGGGACGTTCTTCACCTCACCGGGAATCCTGACCGAGGAGATGCACGCCTTTGTGGCGACCGACCTGGAGGAAGTCGGGCAAAGCCTCGAGGACGGAGAGCGCATCGTTGTCGAAGAGATGGCAGAAGAGGCCGTCTTGGACATGCTCCGGGAGTGCCGCGTTCAAGACGGCAAGACGATCGCCGTGCTGGGGACCTACTTCGCGCGACAACGTGCCTGAGGGAATCGACTGAGCATGGGCTGGCAAGATCGAGATTACGCCAAGGGAGCCAACCACGGGCGAAGTGCGTCCGCGATGGGGGGCGCTGCGCGAGCCTGGACGAAGGACATCGTCAAGTTACTCATGATCGTCAACGTGACGATCTTCGTCTTGGGAGCCCTGTCGCGACCGCTCGGGCGACTGATCTTCGAGTGGGGCGCGATGCAGACCCAGGCGGTTTTCGACGGCGACATCTGGCGGCTGTTCACCTCCCAGTACCTCCACGGAGGCACGCTCCACCTCCTCATGAACATGGTCGCCCTCTACTTCCTGGGCCGCCCGATCGCGCAGATGTGGTCGACGAAGCGGTTCTTCGTCATCTACACGTTGTGCGGCCTGGCGGGGAACCTGTTTTTCACATTCCTCGGCTGGCGGGGCGTGATTGACCCGCAGGTGCCCGCTGTCGGCGCGTCGGGCTGCGTGCTCGGGCTGCTGGGCATCCTGGCCGTCCGGTTTCCGACGGCCACTGTCTATGTCTTTCCGATTCCATTCCCGATGAAGATTCGAACGCTGGCCATGATCCTGGCGGGCTTCGCGATCCTTACCGTAATCGACCGCGGGCGGAACTACGGCGGAGAAGCCTGCCACCTGGCAGGCCTGGCGTTCGGTGCATGGTGGGCGTGGAAGGGCGAGTCGTGGTGGGCGGGGAGTGAGTGGCGGCTGCCGCGGCGCAAGGCTCGTGCGGCTAAGCCGCGCCCCGCCTCGAAGGGCGGGTTCACGGATCGGGTCGCCCAGCGACGCGCCGATGCCGAAACGATAGATCGTATTCTCCGGAAGGTGTACGACGGGGGTGTTCACACGCTGAGCGAGACAGAAAAGCGGTCGTTGAAAGAGGCGACCGAGCGCCAGCGGACCGAAGAGCAGGGGGCCGAGCGACTCGATCGAATGTAGAGCAGACGGCGGGCTTAGGCTCGTGCGGCGCTCTGCGAACGGGGTGTAACGAATGGGCTACAGCGAACGGGCTTTGGACAATCCCATCAACTGGTCTTTCAAGATCGGTCGCCTTTTCGCCATCGATATTCGCGTCCACATCACGTTCATCATCGGCGCGATCGTGCTCATCGCGATGGAGATGCCCCAGGGCGACGCCGCGGGCACGGTCCCGTTTACGACCGTACTGACCCGATCGCTCGGGACGTACGCGATCCTGTTCTTCGTGGTGCTCGTCCACGAGTTCGGCCACTGCTACGGCGCGCGGCGAGAGGGCGGGGAGGCCAACGAGATTCTGCTCTGGCCCCTTGGCGGGCTTGCCTACGTTCAGCCGCCACACGAGGCCCGCGCTCATATGATCACGACCATCGCCGGGCCGATGGTCAATGTCATATTCTGCGCGATCAGCGCGGTGGTGCTCATCATCTGGCTCGGGAGCTTCGGGGCGGTTCCGTGGAATCCGCTCTATCTCGCTTCGCCGGTCGACAGCACGATCTTCCCGACTACGGCACAGATGTGGGTGATGCGCTTCTTCGGGATCAGCTACTTCCTCTTGTTGATCAACCTACTGCCGATCTTCCCGTTTGACGGAGGCCGAATCGTCCAGGCATGGCTGTGGCCCAGGAAGGGCTACCGCTCCTCGATGGAGATCGCGACGGGCACCGGCATGGTCGGCGCGATCATTGTCGGTTTGTTCGGGCTGCTTACTGGCGAATGGCTTGTCATGATGATCGCGGTCTTCGGCTACCTGACTTGCTGGCAGAACCGGCGCGTCCTCCGCGAGCAAGGCGAGTTCGAGACCGGCTTTGGTGTTGACTACGGCGATGGCTACACATTCGGCAAGGATGACGACAAGCCCGCGCGGAAGCCGGGCTACTTCGAGCGTCGCCGAGCGAAGAAGGCGGCGTTGAGGGCCGAGTGGGAGCGTGCTCAGCGCGAAGCGCACGACAAGGCCGTCGAGGAAGCTCTCAAACAGGTCTCGATTTCCGGCTTAGAGTCGCTCACGCCGCAACAACGCCGTTTGCTCGAACAAGAAACCGAGCGCAGGCGAGCCGTCGACCAGGGCTGCGCCGACGACAACGGCTAGGCACGCTAAGCCGCGGCCGCTACCCTTTGACTGAGCCGGTCCGCAAGTGCATGATGGGCTCAGCGCGTAGCCCCATTCACATCGAGAGGGAAGACGGAGCATGATTCAACTTGCGATAGCCGGCGCGACGGGACGGATGGGCCGCGGCCTCATGGAAGCCGCCGCGCGCGACGATCGCTTCGACGTGGCGGCCGGCCTCACGTTTGTCGGCGACGGAGCGACGGGGACCACGCTCCGCGTCGAGGACCTCGAAGTCACGGTGGCGGACCGGCTCGGGGTGCCGTGCGACGTGCTGATCGACTTCTCCACAGCGAGCGGGACCATCGAGTGGCTCGAGGTCTGTGAACGCCTCGAAATCCCAATGGTCACCGGCGTGACCGGGCACACCGACGAGCATCTACAGCGACTTCGGGACGGCGCCCGCATCATCCCAATCGTCCTGGCGCCCAACTTCAGCGTCGGCATGCGTGCCATGCTCGATGTTGTCGGGCGAATCGCCGAACGTCTCGGCGTTGAATACGACGTGGAGGTCGTCGAAGCCCACCATCGCCACAAAGCTGACGCGCCGAGCGGGACCGCGCTGTCCCTCGTTCGACGAATCAGAGAGGCTCGCGGGCGACGGGGCGACCCCGACGTGATCCACGGCCGCCACGGGGACTCCGGTGAGCGCCCGCGCGGACAGATCGGCGTTCATGCCATTCGCATGGGCGAACTGGTCGGACAACACGAGGTCCATTTCAGCGCGGCCGGGGAAACGCTGACGGTGCGACACGCCGTGCAATCCCGCAATCCGTTCATATCCAGTGCTTTACGGGCGGCCGAGTGGGTCCTTGGCCAGCCGCCCGGTCTTTATTCCATCGACAATGTACTTGCAGGGTCGGCCGACGCGAAGTGAGCGCAAAGCCACGACACCGGGCCCGCGCCCGGGTCCGAGAACTTTTTGGGTGGCAAAAACAGGGCCGGCTTGATAATATAGTGTTGTGTGTATGAGCACACGTGCTCCGGGCCGGAGTTCGTGGACCCGCCTTATTTAATACATCGCCGATGGTCTGGCCGGATTCGATCGGGATTGAATCCGGTGGTGCGCCGTGTTCGGGCTGTGGCGCGGGGCTCTTGGGGCAATAGTACTTCTGAACGTCGCAGCGGAGTGATCCGTCGCGCGTATGGGCCGTGCGGATCGAGTCAGCCACGCGGGGGAGACGCGCATCGTCGCCGTCTTCCCGTGTGTGAGCCGACCCGGCCGTGCAGACGAGGAGTTGATGGGATGCGCAAGAACGGGTTGGTCACAACCGCTGTCGTGATCTCGGTGATCAGTGGGGCCTCGGTCGCTCCGGTGCTGGCCGGTACTACGCCTCTGACGACTGTTCGCGTGGCGTCGAGCAGTGACGGGATCTTTCGGCCGGTGTATGTCACGGCGCCCAGCGGCGACTACGACCGGATCTTCATTCTCGAACAGTCGGGTCGCATCAAGATACTCACGGGTGGCGCGGTCTTGCCGACACCCTATCTGAACATCGATTCGCGCGTTGGCGGAGGTACGAGTGGTGGGGACGAGCGAGGCCTGCTGGGTCTGGCGTTCCACCCGGACTACTTCAACAACGGCTACTTCTTCGTCGACTACACGAACAACTCCGGAAACACCGTGATCGCGCGGTACCAGGTCTCGGGCGATCCGCTCACGTCTGACGTTGCCGACGTGGGCAGCGAGACGATCTTGATGACGATCAGCCAGCCATTCGGCAATCACAACGGCGGTTGGATCGACTTCGGACCTAACGACGGCTATCTCTATATCTCCCTGGGCGACGGTGGTTCGGGCGGTGACCCGGGCGACCGCGCCCAGGACATCACGAACCAGAAGCTCGGCAAGATGCTGCGAATCGACGTGGATAGCGGCACGCCCTATGGCATTCCGCCGGACAACCCGTTCGTCGGCATCACGGGTGATGACGAGATCTGGGCGTACGGTCTTCGGAACGCCTGGCGGAACTCCTTCGATCCCGAAACCGGCGACCTCTACATGGCTGATGTCGGTCAGAATGCCTGGGAGGAGATCGACTTCCAGCGTGGGGAGAGCAGCGGCGGCGAAAACTACGGCTGGCGTTGCATGGAGGGCAACCACTGCTACACGAGCAGCTCGGGCTGCACCTGCAACTCGGGTGCCGTTGTGGATCCCATTTACGAGTACAACCACTCGTTGGGCTTTTCACTGACCGGCGGTGAGATCTACCGCGGATGCATGATCCCGGACCTTACGGGTACCTATTTCTACGCCGACTACGTGACGCACAAGATCTGGAGCTTCCGCTACAACGGGATCAGTGTTGTCGACTTTGCCGATCGTACGTCGGAGCTCGCGCCCGGGGGCGGCCTTGCCATCTCCAACATCTCGTCCTTCGGGCGAGACGGGCTCGGTGAGATGTACATCTGCGATTTGTTCGGCGGTGAGGTCTTCCAGATCGTCGCGGACGTGCCGCCGTTCGGCTTCGCTGACTGTGACGGCAACACGATCCCCGACGCGTGCGATGTGGCGACCTGCGACGGCAGCCCGGAATGTGCCGACTGCAACGGCAACCAGGTCCCGGATCCTTGCGACCTCACCGGCGGAACCGCGCTCGACTGCGACGCCAACGCGATTCCCGACAGTTGCGATATCGCGGGGTGCGACGGCAGCCCGGACTGCGCCGACTGCAACGCGAATCTCGTGCCGGACGGCTGCGACATCACCGCCGGAACCGCGTTCGATTGCAACGCCAATGCGATTCCGGACAGTTGCGATATCACGGGGTGCGACGGTAGCCCGGCCTGCGCCGACTGCAATCTCAACCTGGTGCCGGACGGTTGCGACATCGCCGGCGGCGGCTCGACCGACAGCGACGGCAACGGTGTTCCGGACGAGTGCATCCGCCGCCCGATGGCGGAGGATCGGTTCCATATCGATGGCACGGTGGTCCCCTGCTCGAGTGACGCGGATTGCCTCGTGGGCATCAACGCCGCCTCGCAGACCTACTGCGTGCTGCCGCCGAGCGGCGAGGCCGGTTCGGGCGTCTGCTACGTTCAGAAGTCGAAGTACGTCTCGATCGATCCGAACCCGGCGAACGACGGCGCGTTGATCGCGCTGCGCGTGAGCCTGGACCTCGGTGCCGGACAGACGGCCGTCCTCGGCTGGGTCGGTGCTCCGGCGGAGGTAGCGGTCATCGGGTCGGGGCCGTCGCCGCAACTCGAGGCGAGGGTCGTGGACGAGGCGTCGCGACACTACCGGGATTGGAGCGTCGACGACCTGTCACAACCGTGGGTTGATGCGACCGTGCATCTTGGCGATTGCGAGATATCGCCGGCGCACACGTACCTCATCCAAGCTATTCTGTCGGGCGCCGACGTGAACAACGAGGTCAACTACACCGAGGCCCTGGCCCTGAGCACGGTCGCGCTCTGGGCGGATGTCGTGGGCGCAGACCTCGGCACACCGCCTGACAGCGAACGGAACTTCAGGGATATCTCGGCGCTGGTCCGCGGCTTCCAGAACATCCAGACCGAACCGAGACCGTGGCACGAGTTGCAGGGGTCGGTGGCTACGCCGGACATCCCGGAGATGGACGGGATCAGCTTTACAGACATCAACCGGGCGGTCGCGGGTTTCCAGGGTGCGTCGTATCCGTGGGACGCGCCGTGCGATTGCCCGGGGCAGGCTTGTCCCTAACGATCAAACGAACTGAAAACGCCTGGCGAGGCCGGTGCGGGTTATCGACCCGTCCCGGCCTCGTTCCTTATGTCCATCCGTTGGCACGCAAGGCGGACGAGCCCTTGACGTTTCGGCCGCCCGTGGCTAATCTTCCTCCGCACGTGGCCCCCATCGTCTAGTGGCCCAGGATATCAGGTTCTCATCCTGAAGACAGGGGTTCGAGTCCCCTTGGGGGTGTTCGCACGAGGCCTCGCTCACGCGGGGCTTTTTTTATGCGCCCAGGCTGGAATATCGGCCGGCGGCGCCCGCCAATAATTGCTCCGAGCTCGCGAATACCGGGTTGAATGTAAGAACCGGGGCGGCTCAGCCGCACGAGCACGTTTGGAGCGATGATATGTCAACGTTTTTGGCCGAGATCGACTGGAGCAAGGTCCTGACCGAGGGGCCGGGGTTCATTGCCTACTTCGGCGCTGTCCTGATCACGCTCATCAGCCTGGCCGCGATCGTGGCGCCGGTCTGGCAGCGAGCGCAGGAAGCCCGCGCCAACGCCCGCTTGAAAGAACGGATGCTCGTACACGGCTTCAGCGCGGACGAGATCGTCAACGTCATTTCCGCCGGAGCGCCGACCGGACGTCGCGGCAAGGTAAAGGACTTCGTGAACTACCCCCAGCCGCTAGTCGGCTAGGGCGAACCGGTCCTCAGGCACGAGTGCCCGCCGCGACGACGCGAAAACACGGAAGTCCCCGCGGTCAACAGAAGCAAGGCCAGAACCAGCATACCCCATGACGTGGTGGCCGGGATCGGCTCCGACACCCCCGTGTCGATCGTCATGACGATATCCGTGGCCCTGAACATCCCGTCGTAGAAGAAGTCTTCGTCGACAATCCATAGTCGCCACGTACCGTTGGCGGGCTCGTCATTGAACGCGTCGGTGGCGAAGTCGTACGGGCCGGCCGGCTGTCCACTGAGTATGGTCACTTGCGTGCCGGCCGGAGACAGCACGTAAAAGCGCCCCTCCGGCCACGCCCAGTTCGCCTCCCAGTTGTAGCTCAGGTGCCATCCGGTGATCGCCTCCATGCCGCTGACCTCGAACTCGATCCACCCGGCCTCGGTAAAGCTATTGTAGTAGTAGGTGTTGGGTTGGTTCGGCGGGGGGCTGTCGGGAATGGTGTATACGCCCGCCGCTCCGGAGCAGGCATCGAAAGGCCACAGAGCTTCGGTGGCTCCGTACACAGCCGCGACCTGGTAGCAGTAGACGCGGTTTGATGCCACAGTCGCGTCAATGTGCGCCGTGGTCATGGCATCGAGCGACAACAGCGGAGTGCCGCCGAGATCGTCGCGGTAGAGATCGTAGCCGGTCAGGCCGATTGACTCTGGTGGGGCCACCCAGCTTAGGGCGATGCTCGGGCCAGACGGGGTGGCGATTAGATCGGTCGGGACGCTACGGTCGACGCCGAGTGTTACGGTTGCGTTGGTGACACGGTACTGTCCGTCACCGAACGTGTCGTCGTCTTCGATCCAGATACGCCAGATCCCGTGGGACGGCTCGCCGTTGAACGCGGCGGTCGGAATCGTGTGGGCGCCGTCCGTCATGAAAGAGCCGAGCGTGACCAAGGTCCCCGAGGGCGATTCTGCGTGCAGCGAGCCATCCGTAAAGCCGTTGGTGTTCGTCCACGTCAGCGAGATGGACCAGTCCAGCACGACGCCGCGATCGATGACCTCGAACTCGGTCCAGCCCAACTCGGCGTAGCTGTGATAGCGGATCGGCTCGACCGGGCTATCGGCGAGGCCGTACGTGCCGGCCGGATAGATAGTCGTGCAGTTCTGATTGGACGGCCCGCCTTCGCCGGCACCGTAGATGGCTGTCGCGTGATAACAGTATGGCCCGAGCGGCAGCGCCTCATCCGTGTACGTGGTCAGCCCGGGATCGACGTCGGCGATCGGGCTGCCGTCGCGGTAGACGCGGTAGCCCAGCAGGCCCGGTTGCTCAGCGGCAGCCTCCCACGTCACGATGGCGGAATCGCCATAGGTCTCAGCGATGAGGCCGAACGGCTGATCCGCGTCGACGAAAGTCAGCGTCCACGTGATGTTCACCGCCTGCTGTTCACCGAAGCCTTGAACATCTTCGACCCAGAAGGTCCAGGTTCCGTCGGCCCATTCGTCGTTGAAGTCATCCGTCGGCTTCGTGTAGGTGCCGGCCGCCTCGGCGAACCCAATGGTGAAGACCGTGCCCGCCGGCGACTGGGCGTAGAACGTGCCCATGAAATCGTCGAGCGTGTTCCAGGTGTAATCGATGGACCAGTTAGCGATGCCGCGGTGTTCGGGTACGTCGACATCAATCCAACCCAGCTCGGCGTACGTGTTCATCGAGTAGGTGTAGAAGGCCGGGCTGTCGGCAATCGGCGTGCTCCACGTGTCCTGGCCGGCTGCGTGGCTGGCGGCCCACATCGGACAGATAGCCGCCGCAGCGCACAGCCATAACGCGGACCCTGACCTTCTGCTCCATCGTGACATGCTGGAGACCCCCAAAGCGTCGCGCGACATCGCGGCCGTGACACACGGCCGGTGCGAGCTCAGAGACGTATCCTCTTGGATCGATCGTAGCGGAATCGGGTCCGCGATTGCAAGCTCAACTTGCGGGCCGCTTCCCGCAGGGGCCTGCAGATATCCTTCAACAGATGTATCGATCAGCGATTCGAGCTCGAAGGCGCGGCCGCACTCGGGCATGTCCTGCCCACGAGGCGGGTGAGTGAGTAGTCGCAAGCCGGGCACGTGAGTCCGATCGCCGGTATCGCTTCCGTCTTGGTGGCTCGCTTCACGAACCGCCTGATCGCGCGGTTGCGGCGGATGGCGCGGATTCTGCGAAGCCGGTCCGCGTATGACATGCGAGAGCGAAGAGACCGGGTCGATCGGCGAAACAACCACGCAAAGACGTGGGCCAGGCTATCGATGACGAAGAAGTAGGGTGCGTCCCGGACGCACCACGAAGACGCGAGGCCAGGCGAGGTTGGTGCGGCCGGGCCACACCCTACGAGACGCCCGACGTGGCAATCCACACATCCGGTCGTCGGGCAAAGCCCAACCTACAATTCGGCTCGCCAGCGCGGATCAGTCCACCAGCTTCGATTCCGGCACGGCGTCGTCCTTCTTCTTCAGTCGGAACTGCTCGGGCCGCGTCTCGATCACGTGCCGCAGCCACTCCTCCGAGTAGCCTGCTTCCTTCGCTCGGCCGGGCTCGGTCTGGACATAGCCGTCGTTGTACTTGCGGACCAAGTACTCACCCAAGTAGCGCCAGCGATCCACGACCATGTCACCATGCGAGACGCAGTAGTCGGTCAGGTAGCGCGTCATCAGTGTCTCGTCCGTCTTGGCGAGTTCGGCTGCGGTCTTCTCGACCGCCGGCTGCAGGCCGAGATAGGTGTGCTCGATGTTCCGCTGCACCGCCTGGATGTCGGGCAGCATGTCGCGGTAGCGGATGTTGGCGTAGTTGGCGACGAAGTTGAACGTCCACCAGGCGGAGTCCCAGGAAAACGCGCTCATCTTGCCGGTGGTGTAGGATTCCGGCAGGGCGTCGATGCCGCAGTAAAGCGGCGTGTAGCAGGTCGTGTAGGTATCGTCCACGCCGTACCAGAGCAGCCCGCCAACGGGATCCGGCAGCCAGGACCGCGACTGCGACACGTACGAGAAGCCCGTCTGCTGCGTCGAGACCGGCCGCTCCCACACGTGCTCGTGCCCGTCGACCTTCCAGTTCATCGGGCGATAGCGATTCGGCGTGCCGTACGGCCCCGCGTCGACACCTTGGGTCATATCGAAGTCCGTGCCCTCGTAGTGGTCACGCATCAGCGAGAAGACGTCGGCGACCGAGAGCTTGCGATCGGGCTTGATCCAGAGCGGATAGGGCGTCGCTCCGTCCACAGCACGATGGTAGCCCGGCGACAGATTCATCGACGGCGCCGCCCGGCGGAACATGCTCCACACGCGGGCATCGGCGTAACGCTGGTTCCTCGGGGTAGGGGGGCAGTAGGCATCGCGGTAGCGGAACGGCTCACCCGAGCCGGGATCGTAGAAGCCCCTCTCGACGGCGAACGAGATCACACGATCGGAGAACATGCAGTTGTCGGGGTCGTCCATCGGGAACTCGCCGATCCGCGCCTTGTTGGCGTGGGCACAGATGTGACCATCAGGGACGCGCAGCGCGACCCAGTGAGCACCCTTGCCGCCGGGGCCGGGGCCGATGATCTCGAGCAGCCACGCCTCGTTCGGGTCGGCGATGGAGATGGACTCGCCCGTCGAGCGGTAGCCGTACTCCGCCACGAGGTCCGTCATGACCTTGATGGCCTCACGCGCCGTCTTGGCACGTTTCAGCGCGAGCTGCATCAAATCCCAGTAGTGCAGCATGCCGGCTGGATTCTGCAACTCCTCTCGGCCGCTAAAGGTGGTTTCGCCGATGACGAGCTGATGCTCGTTCATCAGGCCAACGACGGCGTAGGTGTGCTCGACCTGTTTGATCTGACCACGCTTCTTGCCCCCCCAATCGGTGATGTCGAGCATCGAGCCCGGCTCGTAGTCGGCGGCTGGGTAGCGTCGCAGATGTGGATGGAACTCCCCGTCACACGTATAAGTGATGATGACGGAGCCGTCGGAACTGGCACCCTTCGTGACGATGAGGTTGGTGCAGGCTCGTGCGTTGTGCGTTGCAGCGGTGAGTGCAACGCTCACTATTACGGCAAGGGCCACGGTCGATCGTCTCGTCATATGCCTCTATCTCCTCTCTGTCACGATGCGTCGCACGGGTGGCATGGGCAAACTCGTTTGCCCGTGTTCATCCCGCCGGGTGCCACTGGCTGCTTGTCAGCCAGTGCAAGACTGCGCGGTCTTCGACAAGACACGGGTGGGCAAGCCACCCGTGGCACCCATATCAGTACGTCGAGTCCTGCCACATCCGCGGCTTGATGCCTCAGTCACTACCACGACAGCTTCGCGATGCGCCGGACGGCCTCGGCTGTGCGCTCCTCGTCCACGCAGAGCGAGAAACGGACAAATCCGTCACCGCTCTTGCCGAGCCCGGCGCCGGGCGTGACGACCACGTCCGCCTCATCGAGCAGCCTCGTTGCCACGTTCCAGCAGTCCGTCCCCTCCGGGATCTTGGCCCACACATAGAACGTAGCGGGCGGCGGTGTAACCGGCCAGCCCGCGTCGCGCAGGCCGGACACCAGCAGGTCGCGCCGTCCTTTGTATATCTCCATCTGATTCTTGATCTCGGGGCGGTCCATGCCGTTCAGGGCGGTGACGCCGGCCTGCTGGAGGGCAGCGAAGACGCCCGAGTCCAGGTTACTCTTGACCTTGCCCAGCGCGAGGAGCACCTCCGCGTTGCCGACGGCAAACGCGAGTCGCCAACCGGTCATGTTGAACGTCTTCGAGAACGAATGGAACTCGATGCAGACGTCTTTCGCGCCGTCGACCTGCAACATGCTCGGGGGCGGGTCGCCGAAGTAGAGGTCGGCGTAGGGTGCGTCCTGGGCGATCAGAATGTCGTGCTTCCGGGCAAACGCGACCGCCTCTTCGAAGAACGACAGCGGAGCCACCGCGCCGGTCGGGTTGTTCGGATAGTTGAGGTGCATCAGGACCGATTTTTCGCGCACATCGCCTGGGATGTCCTCCAGCACGGGTAGCCACCCGTTCTCCTCGCGCAACGGCATCTCATGACACACACCGCCGGCGAAGATCGTGCTCGAAACATACACCGGGTAGGCCGGCTCTGGCACGAGGACCGTCGCGCCCGGGTTGACCACGGCGATCGGCAGGTGCCCAATCCCCTCCTTCGACCCAAGTAGCGCCAACACCTCGGTGGCGACATCCAGATCCACCTCGAAGCGTCTTTTGAAGTAATCCACGACAGCCTGGCGGAATTCCGCCGTGCCGGTGCCGAAGGCGTAGGGATGGTTGGCTGGGTCCTGCACAGCCTCGACCATGCGGTCCACGATGAACCGCGGGGTCGGATGGTCCGGCGCCCCGACGCCGAAGTCGATGACATCCCGCCCGGCCGCGATGGCCGCTCGCTTTTTTCTGGTCACGTCGGCGAAGAGGTAGGGCGGAAGCTGGGATAGACGGTTGGCCGGTCGTGTCACGGCTCGCTCCTGCAAATAAGTACACACCCCGGGAGGCAACCCGGTATTTCGCAGGTTTTGTTACCGTGCGGCGGAGGCGGCGTCAACGCGCGGTCGAAATGAGGGTTGGGCGTGGTGCGGGGCGGAGGAAGAAGAAAGGACCGGCGGGCCGAAGAGTCGACCCGCCGGTCCGGTTAGTGTCAGTTAGCCACCGGTGGACGCACCGACCGGATTGACCGTTACTGTGGTCGTCGGTCGATACTGCGTACCGCCGTTGTCATCGATGCTTCCCTTCCAGGTCCAACTTGTTAGCGCCGAAGGCAGCCCGATCGTGTTGAACGTGGCCGTGTAGGTCCCGTCGAACCCGTTGACAAGCGGCTCGCGGATGCGATCGCCGTTGGCATCCTTCAACTCCCATCGGTTCTTCTTGAGGTCGTTGAAGTCGACCAGGTCGGTCCACACGTACATGTAGATGACCTCGCCGCTCGTGAAGACCCGATCATCCGTCGAGAAGTCGGCGTTACGCGACAGGATGAAGCCTTCGCCCGGCGGCGGTCCGGCACAGGCCGGGTCGCCGTTGCAGTCCGTGTCGAAGCAGTCCGTCGAGCCGTCGCAGTCCTCGTCGACGCCGTCCGTGCAGTTCGTCTCCGTGGCCGGCGGCGCGCCGCAGTCCGCGGGACAGTTGCACTCGTCCTCGCCGGGATCACACGTCGCATCGCCGCAGCAGGTCGCCAGCGGCGTGAAGACACAGGCTCCGCCTGAACAGCTGTCGCTCGTGCACGGATCACCGTCGTCACAACTGATGGGCGTATTGCTGCACCCTGTACCGGCATCGCAGGCATCCGTCGTGCAGGCGTCACCGTCGTCACAACTGACCGCCACGTAGTCACAGGCACCGGTGCCGGCATTGCAGCTGTCCGTCGTACAGGCGTCACCGTCATCGCAGACGACGGGCGTGTTCGAACAGGCGCCGGCCGAGCACACGTCGGTCGTGCAGCCGTCGGCGTCATCGCAATCCGCGTTGACGGTACATGCCGGAGCATCCAACACCGTAACCGGCACCTGTGGCCTGAAACGGTTACCGGCATCATCCCGTACCTCACCCTTCCACGTCCAATCGGGCAGGGCGGAAGGAAGTCCTGACAGCGCGAACGAAGCCGTGTAGGTGTTGTCGAAGTTATTGGTAAAGTCCAATCGGATGCGGTCGCCCGCCGAGTCCTTCATCTCCCATCGCTGGCGGCTGAGCGTGTTGAAATCGACGACATCACTCCACATCAACATGTACATCGTATCGGTGAAGTAGAACGTCCGATCGTCCGTGGAGAGATCCGCGTTCCTCGATATGATGAACCCTTCTCCCGTAAGAGCGGGATCGCACGTGTCGGTCGCCTCGTTGCATGACTCGCTCGGGCCGCACGGATCACCGCTGGAGACACAGTCGCTGATCGCGTCACAGCTCTCAGTGCCGTTGCAGAAGACCGCATCGTCCGGGCAATTCGCGTTGTTCGCGACGTTGTCACACGAGTCGGTCGCTTCGTTGCACGAGTCGTCCGTGCAGGCCACACCGTCGTCGCAATTGACGGCTGTGCCGGCCTGGCAGTCGAGGGTCGCGTGACACGTTTCGCTGCCGTTGCAGAAGAGGGCGTCATCGCACGCCGCGTCATTCGGCGCGTTGTCGCACGAGTCCGTACCTTCGTTGCACGAATCGGCCGTGCAACCCACGCCGTCATCGCAATCGACGGCCGTCCCTGCCTGACAGACGCCGGCGGCACACGTCTCCGCGCCGTTGCAGTAGGCGCCGTCGTCGCAGTCGCCGTTGGTCAGGCAATCGACACAGGCGTCTCCGGCTTCGTCGCATGACTGACCCGGACACGGATCACCGCCGGCCTGGCAGTCGCTTACCGCGTTGCAGGTCTCGGCGCCGTCGCACCAGAGGCCGTTGTCGCAGTTAGCGTCGTTGGCCGCGTTGTCGCACGAATCGGTCGCCTCGTTGCACGAGTCGTCCGTGCAAGCCACACCGTCGTCGCAGTTGACGGCTGTGCCGGGCTGGCAGTCGCTGACCGCGTCGCAGGTTTCAGCACCGTCGCAGAACAGGCCGTTATCGCACGCGGCGTCGTTCGTGACGTTGTCGCACGAATCCGTCGCCTCGTTGCACGAATCAGCCGTACAACCGACGGCGTCGTCACAGTTGACGGCCGTGCCCGCCTGGCAATCGCTGACCGCGTTGCAGGTCTCGGCGCCGTCACAGTACAGTCCGTTGTCGCAGTTGGCGTCGCTGGCGACGTTGTCGCAAGAATCTGTCGCCTCGTTGCACGAGTCGTCCGTGCAAGTCACGCCGTCGTCGCAGTTGACGGCCGCGCCCGCTTGGCACGTGCCGGCGTTACAGGTCTCGCTGCCGTTGCAGTACAGACCGTCGTCGCAGTCGCCGTTCACCTGGCAGTCAACGCACGCGTCGCCCGCTTCGTCGCAGGTCTGCCCCGGACACGGATCGCTGCCTGCCTGGCAGTCGAGTGTGGCGGAGCACGATTCTGCACCGTTGCAGAACACACCATCGTCGCACGCCGCGTCGTTGCTGACGTTGTCGCACGTGTCGGTCGTCTCGTTACACGAATCGTCCGTGCAACCCACGCCATCATCACAGTTGACCGCGGTACCGGCCAGGCAATCGCTCACCGCGTTGCAGGTCTCGGCACCGTCGCACCAGAGGCCATTGTCGCAGTTCGCGTCATTGGTGGCGTTGTCGCACGAATCCGTCGTGTCGTTGCACGAGTCGTCCGTGCAACCCACGCCGTCGTCACAGTTGACGGTCGTGCCGGCCTGGCAGTCGCTCACGGCATCACAGGTCTCGGCTCCGTCGCACCAGAGGCCGTTGTCACAGTTCGCGTCGTTGGCGACGTTATCGCACGAATCGGTCGCCTCGTTGCACGAGTCATCCGTGCAACCCACACCGTCGCCACAGTTGACGGCCGTGCCCGCCTGGCAGGCTCCGGCGACGCAGGTTTCGGCGCCGTTGCACCAAGCGCCGTCATCGCAGTCGCCGTCGACCGTGCAATCGACGCACGTATCGCCACCTTCGTCGCACTGCTGACCGGGACACGGTTCGCCGCCGGCCTGGCAGTCGAGCGTCGCATGACAGGTCTCGGCACCGTTGCAGAACGTCCCGTCGTCGCAGGCCGCGTCGTTCGGGGCGTTATCGCACGAGTCGGTGCCCTCGTTGCAGGAGTCGGTCGTGCAGGCCACGCCGTCGTCACAGTTGACGGACGTACCGGCCTGGCAATCGTTGGTCGCGTGACATGTCTCCGATCCGTCGCACCACGCGCCGTTGTCGCAGTTGGCGTCGTTGGCCACGTTGTCACACGAATCAGTGCCTTCGTTACACGAGTCGTCCGTGCAGCCAACGCCGTCATTGCAGTTGACGGCCGTGCCGCTCTGGCAGTCGTTGGTCGCGTGACACGTCTCCGCTCCGTCGCACCACGCGCCGTTGTCGCAGTTGGTGTCGTTGGCGACGTTATCGCACGAGTCAGTGCCTTCGTTGCACGAGTCGTCCGTGCAGCCGACGCCGTCGTTACAGTCGACAGCCGTGCCGCCCTGACAGTTGCCGAAGGTATCGCACGTCTCGGTGCCGTCACAGAAGGCGGCGTTGTCACAAGCACCATCGCTGAGGCAATTGCACGCCGTGCACGGGCCACCACAGTCGATCCGGTCCTCGCCTTGATTCAGGATGCCGTCGCTGCACGTCGCGCCGCCGCTGCTGGTGGCGAGAATCTCGACATCGTCGATGTTCCAGCCGCAGTACTGCCACGAGCTGTCCGTCGTGCCCATGGTCCAGCGGACGTAGACGGTCGACTGACCGTCCGCCACCGCCGAGATGTCGTACTCGACTTGCCCCCACGCGGAATCCGCCACTTCGGATCCGTTCGTCCAGACTTGCGTCCAGGTCGAGCCGTTGGTGCTCACGCGGATGTAGGCGTGGTCATACGTGGGTGTCTCGACACCGAGCCATCGCTGGAAGCGAAGCGACGTGTCGATAAAGCCGGTGCAGTCGATCGCCGTCGTGGTCATGTGCGTTTCGGCGAGGCTGTTCGCATAGTCACCGGCAAGGTTGAAGCCGATGACGTTGTTGCCCGTAGCACCGCTCGTCGGATCGGCGCTGCCGTGCTGGCCGCCGCCACCCGAGGGCTGACCGTAGGCCCAATCACCGTTCATCGTCCAACCGGGATTGGCGTTCATGTTCCAACTGTATTGGACGGTCGGAGCCGCGACGCATACGTCGTTGGCCTCGTCACACGACTCGCCGGGGCAAGGGTCGCTGCCCGCCACGCACGATCCGCTTCCGACGTTGCAGGTCTCCGAGCCGTTACACCAGTTGCCGTCGTCGCAGTCGCCATCGCCGGCACACGGCGTCAGCAACGACAGCGTGTTGAGTACGTCGATGCGGCCGTAGCCGTACGCCCGGTCAAAGCCGGCCGGCCCCATGTCGATGGCACCGTCGCGGATGTACTGTCGCAGCTGCGCAGGAGTCGCCGTCGGCTCGACCTGCAGGATCAGAGCCGCCAGACCCGCCACCGTGGGGCATGACATGCTCGTGCCGCTCTTGCCCGTGATCGACGAACCGCCGGCTGCATTACTGGCGGACCAGATGTTCGCACCCGGTGCCGTCACGTCGAGGAAGTCGCTCTCGTTACTGAAGCAGCCGACATCGTCCGTCTGCGGGGATGAGTCCGTGCAAACGCCCCAGCCCCAGTTCGTGGTGTTGTCCTCGCACGTGGGGTAGTCGTTCTTCCAGGTCATACCGACCGCGATGACATCAGCACCACACGCGGGTGAGCCCATGGAGTTGGCGTTGTTCTCGTTACCCGAGGCCGCGATCGCCACGACACCGTTAGCCGCCGCATTGTTGGCGGCCACCGCCCAACTGTGGGTGCAGATGCCGGAGTAATTACCGGTCCCGATACTCATGCTGATGACATCGGCGCGACCACCGCTCGCCGTCTGGTCGGCACAGTGGTCGATACCGGCGATGATGTTGCTGTCGGTTCCGCCGCCGGCCGAACTCAGCACCTTGGCACCGATCAAGGTCGCGCTCGGTGCGAGGCCCTGGAACGGCATGGGACCCGTTCCACACGGATCGTTCGTGAGCCCGGTGCCGCCCAGCGCGATACCCGCGCAGTGCGTGCCGTGCCCATGGTCGTCGTCGGGGTTCGAGTCGTTGTTGTGGAAGTCGTAGCTCGCGCCGGTATCGATCCGGCTGGAGTACATGACGTGGTCCATGTCGATACCCGTGTCGACGATGCAGACGCGCACGCCGCTACCGTTGGCCGAGTAGCCCGCTCCGGTGATCTGGCTCTGAAGGCCTCGAATCAGCGGGATGCTGTCGTGCAACTTGACCACATTGTCGTGGTACATGTCCGATTCGATCTTGATGACACCGGGAATCCTCGCGATCTCGGCCACGTCATCGGGATGGACATCGCGGAGGTTCATGACTCCCGGGAGGACCTTGTATTCATATTTGACGAACGCGCCGCTGATGGCGGCGAAGTTCCTGACGCTGTCTTTGGTCAACGCCGCCGTGGCTTGATTGGTGTCGGTATAGACAAGAACGCTGATGAGTTTCTTGGTGTCGCCCATCGGCTGGGCAATGGCTCTGACACCGTCTGACTGGACTGGCGCGGCGCGGTCCGCCACGCGCTCAGTGCGTTTGACCGGTGCGATCTCGGCTAGAGCCGGGCTGACTACAAAGCCCAACACGAGCACGGATACACCGAAACGGGCAATCCGTCTTTCTGCTCTCGACAAGTTGCATCTCATGATCTGATCTCTCCCTGAAACAGACATTCCACACTGCGCATGTCTTGCGACTGCGAAGCGACATTTCCGCCACCAAGGCAAACGAGATTCTCCGTCAGATTGATGACTAGACGCGCACCACGGGCCCGAACGGTGAGGAGCCGGCGCGACCGCCCCACGGCGAGCAAACGAACGTGATCGATAATGACTCTTGGTCAGGACAGGAGTGACGCTCTTGCCCGGTCGCCCCGTGCGTTGCGACCGTCTTATAACCTAGCGACTGTCAGTTCGCGATACAATGAAAAAGTTGGCGGGAAATTCCGCAGACGATGAGTTTCTCGTCTTTGCACTGTTGCGATCTGAGTGCGTGGTCGCTGTTTCTGAAAGCGATAGGGTCTAACCCTGTTGCGATTACCAACCGACGGGTTGATAGGGTAAGTGAGAAGCCCTTGCTACGCGATCGTCCGTCGCAGATGACTGCTCGGAGTGACGGCGACGCAGCGCCGGGAAAAAAGCGGGGCCGGCGAAACGATCGCTCGCCTCGCCGGCCCCTCGTCAGGTCCCATCGAACCTTCGACAAGTCCGTTACGGATAAACCGCGGCAGTCTCGAACACGGCGTAACCGACCTGCTCGGGCGTGTGAGCACGCTCCGCATCGTTGATCTGATCCTCATCGATCGCGAGGTTCAACGTCGTGGTCGTCGCCATGGTCGGGCCGTACGTGTACGACCAACCGCCGTTACCACCGTCCATCGCCGCCAACGTCGTCACCGCCACCGATGGTGCGGAGGCAAACGAGGTGCCGAAGGTATAGGCGTACGGCGGCGAGTTCGTCACGCCGCGGACCGTGTCCGCTCCAAGCGCCGCTTCGTACGCGACGCCTCCGATCGTGCCGCTGCCAGCTTCGATCACGATGAAGCCGACGGTCTCGGCGGCACGAACCGTGTTCGAGTCTTCGGCTACCTCCTTACCCGTCACCAGGGCCGACGTCGACGGCGGGTTCGCACGTGCCGTGCCGTAGCACCAGAAGACGGACCAGGCCGGATCGTTGTCGCTCATGACCTGCCCGAGCACAACCGGATTGGTGTAGGCCTGCCCGTAGCTCTGAGCCTCACCCACCCAACTGTTGTTTTCGTCCGTCACGGTCGACAGGTAGGTCTGCGCCTCGATGTTCACACCGTCGATCGTCCATGTACCCTCCTCGACCACGAGGTAGCTGACATTGTCAGCCGACACCGCGCCGCCGGAAGGATTCTGGAGATAGACATCGAAGCTCGTGCCCGTGACACTCGTCACGCGCGTCACCACAGGCGTCGTGTTGTTGTTGTAGTGCACAGAGCACACCACAACCGGACTGGTGTAGGTGTTGACCAGGTTGACCGTAAGGCCCACACCGTCCACCGACACCGTACCGGATTCCAACCGCGCCGCCGATCCGCCTTCGCACGTGTCCGTGACCTCGTTACAGGTCTGGCCCGGACACGGATCGCTTCCGGCCTGGCAGTCGGACACCGCGTGGCACGTTTCGGCGCCGTTGCAGAACGCGCCGTCGTCGCAGTTGGCATCGTTGGCGACGTTGTCGCACGAGTCGGTTGCCTCATTGCACGAGTCATCCGTGCAGCCGACACCGTCGTCGCAGTCGACGGCCGTGCCCGCCTGGCAATCGCTCACTGCGTTGCAGGTCTCGGCACCATCGCAGTAGGCGCCGTTATCGCAATTGCCATCATTGGCGACGTTGTCACACGAGTCGGTTCCCTCGTTGCACGAGTCGTCCGTACAACCGACGCCGTCGTCACAGTCGACGGCTGTACCCGCCTGGCAGGTACCGGCCGAACAGGTCTCGGCGCCGTTGCAGAAGACGCCGTCATCGCAGTCGCCGTCCACCTGGCAATCGACACACACGTCGCCCACTTCGTCGCAGTTCTGACCGGGACACGGATCGCTTCCGGCCTGGCAGTCGGAGACCGCGTTGCACGTTTCAGCACCGTTGCAGAAGAGGCCATCGTCGCACGCGCCGTCATCCGGCGTGTTGTCGCACGAATCGGTGGCCTCGTTGCACGAATCGACCGTGCATCCCACCGCGTCGTCGCAGTCGATCGCGGTGCCGGTCAGGCAATCACTGACACCGTCGCACGTCTCAGCACCATCGCAGTAGACGCCGTTGTCACAGTTGGCGTCGTTCGCGGTATTGTCGCACGAGTCCGTGCCTTCGTTACACGAGTCGTCCGTGCAACCGACGCCGTCGTCGCAGTTGACGGCCGCGCCCGCGAGGCAATCGCTGACCGAATCACACGTTTCGTCGCCGTCACACCAGGCGCCGTTGTCGCAGTTGGCGTCGTTGGCGACGTTGTCACACGAATCGGTGCCCTCGTTGCACGCGTCGTCCGTACAGCCGACGCCGTCGTTGCAGTCGATGGCCGTGCCCGCGACGCAACTCTGCGCCACACACGTCTCGGCACCGTTGCAATAGACGCCGTCATCGCATTCCGGATCGGTCGTGCATTCCGGTCCGCCGGTCGCGTCGAACAGAATGTCGTCGACACAAAGGTCGCCCGACCAACTTGGACCGCTGACACCACGGAACCGGAGGGTGACCACCGTGCCGGCGTGTGCCGATAGATCGACGACCGCCTCCTGCCACGCATCGCCCTGGCTGCCGGACAGGCTCCACTCAGTCGCCCACGTCGCGCAGTCGGTCGACGATTCGAGGTAGAGCGTGCCCACGTCCGTTCCGAATATGTGGTACCAGAACGACATGCTCGCACTCGACGAACCGGTCAGGTCGATGCACGGTCCTTCAAGCGTCGCGGTCAACGTCGGATAGTTCGGACTCGATGTCTCGACGTACATGTACCAGCCGGAGCCCGTGGTATGGTCTCCCGTCGGGCCGGTGCCGCTGGACGGCGTGGACCCGCTGTTGCGTGTCCAGTCGAAGTCGTCACCGGCGACGTTGGCCCACGCGCCCTGACCCGCTTCGAAGTCCTCGGTATCCGGGAACGCGGTGATGCCGCCGGGGCAATCGCTCGAGCAGACGCCGCCGCTGCACGTGTCGGTCGTGCAGCCGTTGCCGTCGTCGCAGTCGATCGGCACGTTCTGGCAAATGCTCGTCACACACGCATCAGTCGTGCACAGGTCGAAGTCATCGCAATCGGCGTCGATCGAGCAGGGGTTGCCGGAAGCGTCAACGCCGATGTCGTCGATGGCGATGTCGGAATCCCAACTGCTGCCGCGTGTACCGATGAACCGTACCTTGACGACCGAGCCGGCGTAGGCGTCGAGATTGACGGTCGCCTCGAACCAGGTGTTGCCCTGGTCGCCGGACAGCGTCCACACGTTCGCCCACGTCGTACAGTCGTCCGACACCTCCACATCAAGCGTACCGACCGTGGCACCGTACATGTGGTACCAGAAGGTCAGGTCGGCGGTACTGGACATGGTCAGGTCGACACACGGGCCCTCGAGCATGGCGGTTTCGCCTTGCACCCGCGGGCTCGAGCACTCGATGTACATGTAAGACCCGGAGCCCGTGGTGTGATCACCCGACGGTCCGGTGTTGGACGACGGTGTGCTACCGCTGTTCCGCGTCCAGTCGAAGTCATCACCGCCGAGGTTCGCCCAGGCGCCCTGGCTGGCGTCGAAGTCCTCGGCGTACGGGAAGCCGGACACGCTGCCCGCACAGTCGTTCGAGCAGACACCGGCGTTGCAGGTGTCGACCGTGCAAGCACTGGCGTCGTCGCAGTCACCGTCAACTACGCATTCGCCGGTCTCGCACGTGTCCGTGGTCTCGTTGCAGGTTTGCCCAGGACACGGATCGCTGCCGGCTTGGCACGCACCACCGGCGCACGTTTCGGCACCGTTGCAGAACGCGGCGTCGTCGCAGTCGCCGTCGACGAAGCAATCCACGCAGACATCGCCGGTCTCATCGCATAGCTGACCGGGGCACGGATCACTTCCGGATTGGCAGTCGCTGACCGCGTTGCACGTCTCCGCACCGTCACAGAACGCACCGGTGTCGCAGTTGGCATCGTTCGTGACGTTGTCACACGAGTCGGTCGCCTCGTTACATGAATCGTCCGTGCAACCCACGGCGTCGTCACAGTTGACG
>JAJDDX010000297.1 GCA_029260055.1 Phycisphaerae bacterium | reverse complement strand
GGGCCGAATTGATCGGGTTCGTATTCCAGTGCCCGGTAAACCATGAGGTTGATGCCTTCGATGTGGCCAAGATACAGGACGCGTTCGGTGGCATTCCCTATCCGTGCGACGTGCCGGAGGACACCGACGGCGACCTGGTGTGCGATACCGTTGACAACTGCATCACCGTGCCCAACCCGGGCCAGGAGGACGGCGACGGCGATGGTGTCGGTGACGCGTGCGATAACTGTCCGAACGTCTGGAACGCCGGACAGCAGGACGCTGACGGCGACGGTGTCGGCGACGCGTGTGACAACTGTCCGAATACGCCCAATCCGCTCCAGGAGGACGTGGACGGCGACGGGCTGGGCGACGCGTGCGACAACTGCCCGGCGACGGCCAATCCCGGCCAGGAGGATGGTGACGGCGACGGGGTCGGCGACGTCTGCGACAACTGCCCGACGGTACCAAATCCGCTCCAAGAGGACGGTGACGGCGACCAAGTCGGCGACGTGTGCGACAACTGCCCGGCCACGGAGAACCCGCTCCAGGAGAATGGAGACGGGGATGACTACGGCGACGCGTGCGACAACTGTCCGACCGTGACGAATCCCGGCCAGGAGGACGGCGACGGGGATGGTGTCGGCGACGTGTGCGACAACTGCCCGGTCGTGGCGAATCCGCTCCAGGAGGACGGTGATGGCGACGGTATCGGCGACGCCTGCGACAACTGCCCGGCGACGGCCAATCCCGGCCAGGAGGACGGCGACGGCGACGGTGTCGGCGACGTGTGCGACAACTGCCCGACCGTGGCCAATCCCGGCCAGGAGGACGCTGATGCGGACGGTGTCGGCGACGTGTGCGACAACTGCCCGAACGACGCGAACTCCGGTCAGGAGGACGCTGACGGGGACGGCTACGGTGACGCGTGCGACGAATGCCCCAATGATTGCCGCAAGATCGTGACCGGTAGTTGCGGCTGCGGCCTGTCAGATCTCGATCTGGACGGGGACGGCCTCCTCGATTGCCAGGACCCGGCGGTTGGCGAAGGCCCGCGGTATCTCGGAATCACGCCCGCAAACGGCACGAGCGAGACCAATCCGATTGCACTGCGCCTGGTTTCGGGCGATCTGCCGTGTTTCTCGGCGTATGTGGCGCCGCACGATCCGGAAATCTGGGTCGACGGCATGCAGGTTGGGCAGCTCGTCACCAATCCGTACTACCTGACGGCAACCGAGTGGGGGACGATCCACGTCACCGACTTGGATATCGTGCCGGACACGTCCTACCAGGCCAAGTGGCACGTGGACGGTGGTGTGGCCACCTTCCTCGGGAATGCCACCCGGACGCCCATCTGGGGGGATGTAAGCGGGCAGTTCGACGGATTCGTGTGGGCGGCGCCTAACGGGACCGTGAATGTCGACGACATCATGGCCGCGCAGCAAGCAGACGCTGGGGTTTGTGCCGCGCCCCGGTTCTATCGAGCTGATCTGATCGGGTGGTTATTCGATTGTCCCGTGAATCGGTCGGTCGACGCGTGGGACATAGCCAAGATCCAGGATGCGTTTGCCAGCGTTCCCTATCCGTGCCCCGACCCGTGCGGTCCGTGATCGGGGCGTAACTGAGACGTAGATTGGGCGGCAATCCGGAAGGCTTATGCTCTTCCGGGTTGCCGCCCTTTGTTTTCCGTTCGCCTTTGGCAGACTCGTGTCAACCGGACGCTTTGCCGTTGCCGTCGCTCTTCATCAGGTACTCGTGCATCGACACGGCCGAGTTCTTGCCGTCGCCCATGGCGAGGATGACGGTCGCGCCGCCGCGTACGATGTCGCCGCCGGCGAAGACGCCCGGGATGCTCGTCATGTTGTTCTCGTCGACGACGATGTTGCCCCACTTGTTGGTCTTCAGGCCCGGCGTGGTCTGGGTCAGCAGCGGGTTGGCCTGCGTGCCGATCGCCTCGATGAAGACCTGGCAGGGGACCTCGAACTCGCTGTCGGGGATCGGAACCGGACGGCGACGGCCTGAGTCGTCGGGCTCGCCGAGTTCCATCTTGATGCAGCGTACGGCCCGGACCCAGCCGTTGTCGTCGCCGAGCACCTCGACGGGACTGCAGAGCATGCGGAACACCACGCCTTCCTCTTCGGCGTGATTGACCTCTTCGACGCGGGCCGGCATCTCCTCACGCGACCGACGGTAGACGAGCGTCGCGGGATCGGCCCCGAGCCGTCGCGACGTGCGCACGGCATCCATAGCCGTGTTGCCGCCGCCTACTACGACGATCTGACTCGCGTCAATGACCGGGGTATCGGTCTGGCCGAACTGATAAGCGCCCATCAGATTCACGCGCGTGAGGAACTCGTTGGCCGAGTAGACGCCCTTGAGGTTCTCGCCGGGGATGCCCTGAAAGACCGGGAGACCGGCGCCGTTGGCGACGAAGATCGCGTCGAAGCCTTCCTCTTTCATCAATTCGTCGATGGTGTAGGTCTGGCCGATCACGACGTCGGTGACAATTTCGACGCCGCGGGCCTTAAGCGTTTCGACTTCGGCTCGCACGATGTCTTTGGGAAGGCGGAACTCGGGGATGCCGTAGACAAGTACTCCACCCGCAACGTGCAACGCCTCGAACACGGTGACCGCGTGGCCGTGCTTCGCCAGCTCGCCCGCGCATGTAAGCCCGCCTGGGCCGGCACCGACCACAGCTACGCGCTTGCCGGTCGGATTCGGAGGCTCGAACAGATCCTTGCGGTTCTCGCGAGCCCAATCCGCGACGTAACGCTCCAGGTACCCGATCCCTACCGGCGTACCCTTCTTCGAGCGCACGCAGACCGCCTCGCACTGCGTCTCTTGCGGACACACCCGACCGGTGATGCCGGGCAGCACGTTATCCGCGAACAGGATGTCGGCGGCGGCCGCGAGATCGTCCCGCGCGATGGCTTCCGCAAAGTCGGCGATCTTGACGCCGACCGGACAGCCGCCGATGCACTTGGCATCCTTACACTGGAGGCACCGCTGCGCCTCTGTGCTGGCCGCATCCGCCGCGTAACCACAGTTGACCTCTTCGAAGTTACAGGCTCGTTTCTGCGCGTCCTGTTCCGGCATCGGTTGCCGCTGGATCTTCATTCGTTCAGATGGCTTCAGCACGGGTATTCAGACTCCCATTCGAAAGGAACGACACGAGCAGCACGGGTCGCGCCGCCGCTTTGCGGTGGAGGCGACCCGGCTCGTGTCTTATTGGTTTGCCGCTGCTTCCTCTGACTCGCGCAGCTTACAGCCGGACTCGCCCTTGGCGGGGTCCGGGGTGCATCCATTCAGTCGATTCCAGGCCAGTGCCTCCTGATCGCGGTAGGTCGTGAGGCGATCGGTCAATTCACCGAAGTCGACCGCGTGGGCGTCGAACTCCGGGCCGTCCACGCACGCGAACTTCATGTCGCTGCCGACCGTTACACGGCATCCGCCGCACATCCCCGTGCCGTCGACCATGATCGGGTTGAGCGACGCGATCGTTTTCACGCCGAAGGGGCGGGTCACCTCGGCCACGGCGCGCATCATCGGGACGGGGCCGGCCGTGAGCACGGCGCCGATATCGCCGCAACTTTCGAGCAACTCCTTCAGCTTGCCCGTGACGAACCCGTGGTAGCCATAGCTCCCGTCGTCCGTGCAAGGATGAACCGCATCGCAGTGGACGGCGAGTTCCTTCTCGAAGATCACATATTCCTTGGAACGTCCGCCGAAGATCGCCGTGACCTTGTTGCCGGACTTCTTGAGGGCGGCCGCCTGCGGATAGATGACAGCGGTGCCGACGCCGCCGCCGACGAGAATCGCATGCCCGAACTCCTCGATCTCGGTGGGGCGACCCAGCGGACCGACCACGTTCTCCATCGCTCCACCCGCTTCGAGAGCGCAGAGCTTCTCCGTCGTAGCGCCGACGACCTGGACGACCAAAGTGATCGTGCCGGCTTCGGCGTCGGAGTCGGCGATGGTCAGCGGGATGCGTTCGCCACCATCGCAGACGCGCACGATGACGAAATGCCCGGGTTCGTGACGGCGTGCCACGCGCGGAGCCTGAACCACCAGCCTGCGGACCTTAGGAGCGAGCCACTCTGACTGTTCGATCTTGAACATTCTGGACCTCTTCAACAATCGTCGTTGACGTTACGCCTGATGTCATCGAGTGGAGGCCGTGCGATCGCCACGCTCCAAGCCGGTGCGGGCCGCGGCGAGCGGCGTCAAAACGCAACAGCATGGGGCAAAACGCGCGCAAGGCCGCGTTCCCGACCGCTTCCGGGTGACTTGATGCCCCCGACACACCCTCGAACGCCCGTTTTCCAGCAATCCCCGTTCCACGTTGGCGATGGCCCCCGGCCGATGCCACATCTCGAAATGCAGCCCGGCTGTAAGTGCCGGCGGCGCGTCCGTCCGACCAAGGCGCAGCGCAGTGTCCTACGGCGTGACGGCGCCGATCTGCTCGGCCCGTTCGAAGATCATCCACCGCTCAGGTGGCACCGCCGCGAAGGCCTGGCGATAGCGCTCGCGGTCGGCGGGCTCGCCGGTTACGTCTCGGATCACGATCCTGGCGACTTGCTCGGTGTGCTGTGCCGCCATCGCGCCATATATCTCGGGGTCCTGCTCGCCGGAGTCGCCGACGAGGATGAATTCCCTGCGTGGAAAGGTTTGCAGAATCCGCTCGATAGCCATTTGCTTGGCTTTCCCTGGCGAGGCGAGGAGCTCGACGGCACTCAGGTCCTTCAGTCGCAGGTTGCGCAGGTGGAACGTGCCGGCCGGGTAGCCTGCGGACGACAGGAACGCGGCGAGTGGTTCGTAGAACTGCCACGGACTACCGGAGACATAATGGAAGCGTGCCCCGTTCGCGGCCCACTCTTGATATAGCTCGGCCATTCCGGGCACCGCTTCGAACTCGCGCAGGAAGGTGCTCTTCATCAGCGCCTTGCGGTCCAGGACATGGCTGATCCTGATCGTGTCGTCGATGTCGCTGATCACGGAGAGGCCGGCGCGGCTGATGAGCTGTACTTTGCCGGTGAAGCCGTGCGGGCTTCCTCCGTTCGGCGCCGCCTCGATGGACAGCCACCCATCGCCGCTAGCGAGTCGCTCCGCGGTGTCGATCGGAACACGGGCGATTCCTCTGAAGTGTCCGTTGGGCTCCGACACGCCGGCGGCGAAGTCCCGACCCGCGAGGTGAGCCGTGATCCGCTTGCCTCGCTCGTTGTCGACGAGAAAGGCAAGAGCCCGTTCGGTGAACAAGGCGCTCTGTGCGTCCGTCTTGTCGAGGCCCAGCAGATGGCGAAGACCCTTGAGGCCGGCCGCCCTAACGGCCGAGTCCGTCTCAGGTTCGAAGATCCAGCCGTGAATCTCGACCACCCATGTCGCGTCGTCACTCGCGAGGTGACCGAAGGTCGGGAACAGGACGACGCGCTCGTCAGGCCGGATGCCGGAGTGCTGGACGTTGAGGAGCCACAGGGAGACCGCGACTGGCAAGACGAGAACGAATGCCGCGGAAGCTCGTCGACGCTGTGGCCCGCAGCGGTAGATGCCGACAGCGGGGGCGCGTACCGGCTGGCCGTTGTGATGAACCGGCGCCTTGGTCATGGGCAGACACGATACCGTCCGAGTTGCCCGGTGTCTTGCGGCGGGGCGGCCATTCCGCGGTCGCACCTCAGGGCTCTGGAAATGCAAAAGAACCGCGGATTTTGCAGGAAAACACAACAGAAAACGCGGCGGATGGCTTACCGTACGTTTTTGAGGCCGATGACGCTCGGTCGGTGCCGGCCGAGACCAGGATTGAGTCGAGTCGTGCCAAAGGAGACCTTGCGATGATGAAGGCGATGCTTGCTGCGATCGTGCCCGTGTCGTGCTTGCTTGCGTTGGGTGGTGGGCCTGACAAGTCGGACGCCGACGCGATCAAGAAGACGGCGCTGGATTACGGTCAGGGTTGGTACGAAGCGAACGCGGAGCGCATGGAGAGGGCGTTGCACCCGGACCTGGCGAAGCGTGCCCTCATGCCGGACCCGCGCTCGGGAAAAGGCATGATCGACCACTTCAGCGCGATGGGTCTGGTGCAGGCCACGCGGAAGGGCGGCGGCAGCCGAACGCCGACTGACCAGCGCAAGACGGACGTGACGATACTGGATGTGACCGGCAACGCCGCTTGCGTCAAGCTCGAGATGGATGCGTGGGTCGACTACATGCACATGGTCAAGACCGACGGCCGCTGGGTCATCGTGAACGTGCTGTGGGAGTTCACGGCCGAGGCGAAGAAGAAATACGGCATCCCGAACGAACTCTGATCGGCTGGCACGATCGTGTCATGAGCCGGGCGCGGCGAACGGGGTCGGTGCTTGTGCCGCACCGTGCTCCCATCCCGACGGGCGTGAGATCAGCAGGTACGCAAGCAGGTACAAGAGGGCGCCGGTCAACAGGGCCGTTCGGAAGCCGAAGGTCATGGCTACGAGTATGATGGCCGTGCCTCCCAGGACGGAGGCGGCTCCGTTTACGGCAAAGCCCCAGTCAACCAGCCGGCCGACTCGCAGGGCACCCTTGGGGAAGGGCATACCCATGAAGAAGCCGAGCGGCGCCACCAGCAGCGCGGTCAGAAGGATTCGAATCGACATCGCCTGACCCTCCAGTGCTCGCGAGAGAGGCGTGAGGACGAAGACCTCGATGAGCAGCCAGGCGATCAGCCCCGTGAATGCGGCCTTGTCGCTGACCCTCGTGGAGAGGCGGCTGCCGACGCCGGAAGCGGTTAGCAGGGTCAGGAGGATCGCGGCGATGCTATAGACGGAGGGGCCGACGAACAGGGTGTACTTCTGGATTAGGACGACCTCGACGGACATGAACGCCATGCCGATCGTGAAGAAATAGAGCCACGGTGCGGCGCGGAGCCGCGGCCCCTTCGCGAGGTAGGGTAGCAGGTTCAGCGGCACGACGAGCACGACGACGATCAGCAGAATGACACACACAATCACTTGGGACAGCGGGTATCCGAAGACACCGAGCCCGAAGCGCATG
>JAJDDX010000296.1 GCA_029260055.1 Phycisphaerae bacterium | reverse complement strand
TGCTGGTCGAGGTCGCCGACGGCGCGGCTTCCTGTGAACTGGAGATATCGGGGCCGCGCAAGGCCGTCGAAGTCGTTCAGTCGCAATCACCGCTCGCCGCGCGTCTGCGGCTCTCGGAGCGTCCGACCGGGCCGACCACCGTGACTTTGGATCCCGAATCGCTCGAACGCTCGTTGGCTGAGCAGATCCGCGAATTCCGCAAGCTTACGATCATCGCGGTGCGTCCCGCAGCCGTGGCCGTGTCGGTCGATCGCATGGTCACCGTGCCGGCCGAGATCATGCTCTCTCGCCTGTCGATGCTGTACGACATTGAGCCACAGTTGGCCCGGAGCGTCGTCGACGTGCAGATGAGGGAAAGCCGCCACGCGGCGATGACCGATTCCGGCGAGCCGGTCCAGTTGGACATATCCGCGGATGTGGATCGCCTCTTTCGCGACCAGCCCGAGGGCGAGAGCATGACGATCCCTGTGAACCTCGACGGGCGAGCGTTCGGGCCGGACGCCGTCATCGACCCCGCCACGGTACGCGTCACCGCTGCGATCAAGGCACGCCGGAGTACCGAAGAGGTACCGACCGTTCCTATTCTCGTGGCCGTGCGATTCGAGAACCTCGACAAGCCTTATCGCGCCGTCACGCTAGACAGGATCCCCCTGGAACTGATCGCTCGGACCATTACCGTCACCGGTCCGACCGAAGACGTATCACGGCTCGTTCGTGGTGAAACGAGGGCGTTCGGCATCATCCGGCTCAAGGAAGACGACTTCCAGGAGCTGGGTGTGACCAAACTCGTGACCCCCGAATACCTCCTTCCGGTGGGCCTCGAACTGGGCGTCCCGCCCGAACCCGTCGAATTCAAGCTGATCGATACGCGGGACACCCCGGGCGCAGGTTGACCAACCTCGATTTTTACCGAAAAGGGCTCTTGACGCCGCCCGCGGGTGTAGTATGATCCCGGTGCGGTGACAATACGTGCAGGGTAACACCCGTTCCCATCCCGAACACGGAAGTGAAGACTGCGCGGCCGATGGTAGTCGCAAGGCGAGAGTAGGTCATTGCCGCACTTTTTTAAATACCCGCTTCGGCGGGTATTTTCTTGCGCTGAACTCGATCGGATGGGCAACGCTGGTGCGAAGCGGCCCATCGGACCGATGACAGGATAGGCTCAAAGCGTTGGGCCGTTCTCGGCCCTACGCCGTATGGAGACACGAGTTATGTTTACTTCGCTGATCGGATCGCTGTTTAGCGGGATCATTCCGCTCATCCTGCAGATTATCCTCTCCATCTTCACGGGCGGCATTCTCTAGGCCAAGCCCGTTCGAGACGCTGAAGGATTGCCGAAAGTGAGGGGGCGGTGCGGTTCCCGCCGGGGTCGCTCGCCTTTCCGCATTATGTGCGCGCAGTGCGACGCTATCGCGCCAACGACCTCAGGATCTCGCAACCCTGTTTGATGCGGTCGTCCGGTGCGGCGTAGCTGATGCGGAAGTGCGTATCCCGCTGACTGAACACCTCTCCGGGAATGATCAGCACGTTGCGGCTGATCGCCTCCTCCACGAACGCCGTCGCTGACGGGAATCGGGCCGGCGCTTTCGGGAAGATGTAGAACCCGCCGGCCGGCTTGACGAAGTCGAACACACCGTCGAGTTCCGCGCACACGAGATCGCGCTTCGCTGCATACAACGCGACCTGGTCGGACATGTCCGTATCCATGGCGGCGAGGGCTCCGTACTGCGCCGGCTGAGGTGCACAGACGAACGTGTACTGCTGAAGCTTGGCCATCTCCGAGATGATCTCGGCCGGACCGGCCGCATACCCCATCCGCAAACCGGTCATTGCGTACGACTTGCCGAAACCGCGCAGCAGGAGCGTGCGCTCCGGCGCGAAACGGGCTGCACTGGGGCTGGGCCCGTCGTAGCTGAGCATCTGGTAGATTTCGTCGCTGATGATGAGTAGATCGTGCTTGCGGGCGAGCTGACACACGGCCTTCACGTCGGCCTCTTTGTGGACCACGCCGGTCGGGTTACCCGGCGAGCAGGCCAGAAGCAGCTTGGTTTTCGGCGTAATCGCCGCCTCGAACCGATCCGGGTTGAGCCGAAAATCGTCGTAGAGGTCGACCTCGACCGGTACGCCGCCCACGAGCTTCACCAGGTGGGTATACGAAACGAAGTACGGATCACCAATCAGCACCTCATCGCCGGGGTTGATACAGGCCATCAGCGCAAGCAGCAGCCCGCCTGAGACCCCGCACGTCACGAACACGTCGGGCGTCCAGTCCGCCTCCTCCGCCAATTTCGACGCGATTCGGTCGCGAAGCGGTTGGATGCCGCGTGTCACCGTGTACCCGTTATGGTCGGCGTTGATGGCTTCCACCATCGCCTGCTTGACGGCCGCGGGGACCGGGAAATCGGGCTGGCCGATCGACAGGTTAATCGGGTCCTCGAGCGTCGCGCCCAGCTCGAAAACTCTACGTATACCGGATGAACCGATCGGCTTGACGTGATCGGCGACGAACGATCGAACGGGCATGCTTCTGCTCCCAGCGGCCTGATAAAGGGCAATAAAAACGCCGCCGGTACATAGATACCGGCGGCGTGCATGAAGTCAACTGAGCCGCGTGTCGATAGCCGTCCGCGCGGCACCGACGCAGCGTATCGAGGCAGTCTACGTAGCGGCCGTCTCCTCGGTCTTCTCGGCGTCGCCCTCGCCTTCGCCTTCGCCCTTCTTGACCTTGTCCTTCTTGCCGACGGCGGCCTTTCTGTGTGCCACCTTGGGCAGACCGATCGCGGTCGAGTCGTCCGTCCAGCGTTCGGTATCCTTGAGCATCTGTATCCGCTCGGCGCGGCTCAGCACGTTCCTATGTCGCGCCAGCGTGCTCTTCGACTTGAGAGACTTATCCATCGACATTCCGAAAACTCCCGCTTACCAGTGTTCGCCTTTAAGCGTCTTGAAATATCCTTCGAGCTTGTACCCGCCGCCGGCCCGGTAGTAACTGGCGCCGGCCGCGTGGAGCTTCTTCAGAAGCTCTGAAGCCATCCTCTTTTGCGTAGGGTCCTTGTGGTTGTACCCTTGCGTCGTAATCAGTTGCACGGACCCGCTTGCGCGGCGAACCACCGCCGTCGCAATACCGCGCTTCTCCAGAAACGCCCTGGCACCCGCCGCGTCATCGGCGTGCCGGGACGAAAACTCCTGTGCCACCACGTAGGTGTAACCGGTCAGCCATTCCGGCCGGTCCGCCGTGGCGTTCGCCGGCTTGGGCTCCGGTCGAGCCTTGCCCGGCTGAGCCATCAAGTCGTCGACCAGGTGCGTGGCAGCCGGCTGGGCCCTGGCGACCTGGATATCGCTGAGCGCCTCGTCTGCGTAGGAGGCACGCCCCTGTTCGAAGCCGTCCCGCAGGCCATCGCTTCTGCCCGATCGCTTGCCGGCTGCGAAGGCCGACGCCAGAACCAGGAGCAAGACGAATGCCGCAGCCGCCCCGGTCAGGGGCGTCAGCGAGACTTTCAGCTTCCTGCCATCGAGCACGAGCAGGCTCGGCGCCTCCTCGGGCCCGGGATCCACAAGCCGGAATCCGTTCTCTTTGGGCGGGCCGGTGGTTTCCGGCGCGTCAGCCGCCACCTCCCGGTCGCCTGGCGACCAGCGGGCATCCTGTTTCAGCAAGTCCGAAATCTCCTCAGCCTCGTCGCTGAGCAGGTCGAACAGCGCGCGCCCGGATTTCGACTTCGTCATATCGGCGCCTCCGTGCGAGTGAACTCCATGTGGACCGCAAAGGATACACGCAACCGGTGGGTTTTGGCAAGCCCGGCCGATTCGGCGTCCGGGTGGATCGATGCCCCGTGGGATTGGCGCCGTTACGGGATCGGCGTCCGCCCGAATCGGCGACCGGCGGTCCCGAAAACGCGATCGGTGGTCCGTCGAGCGACCGACGTTCGGTGGTGTGGGGCCCGGACGGGGGGCCGCTGTTCCCGGGCGGGTGGCATGGTTCCCTGGCCGGCGGCACGGTTCCGTGATGGGTGGCATGGTTCCCTGATGGGTGGCATGGGCAAGCAGCAGCTTGCCCGTGTTCCGCGGGCTGGCTTAGCCCGATCGCGGCGAAGACGCCGTCGCGCCGGCCGTGATGTCCCAGGCTTAGCCCCGAAGGGGCGAGATAGCGCTAGCCCAGGGCAGCGCCCTGGGGAAACGATGCCCACGAGGTCAGCAAGCCCTGTAGGGGGGCGATAAACGGGTGTCTTATTGCGCCCCGACCGGGTTTCCGCCGCTCGATACGCTCCCGGCCCCGGGGCGTTGGCCCGGGGTCTTGCTATGTGGCCGTGTCAGGGCCTTTCGCCCGTCGCTCTGGGCGGGGACGCCGGGTGCCACTGGTAGCTTGCTACCAGTGTGAACCGTAACGCGGACACAGGAGGTGCCTTGGTCGATCACTGGCAAGCTGCTGCTTGCCCATGCCACCCGTCCGGGATCGCGGCTAGCGGGCTCGTTGGCTTCGGACGCGGGCCTGTCGGCTCGGCGGGGACGGTGCGGGGCGTTGCCCGTTGCGAGAAGCGGGCCGTTGCGAAACGGCGATCGTTGCGGTATAGAATGGCCCGAGTAAGGGGCGATTAGCTCAGTTGGCTAGAGCGTTCGGATCACACCCGAAAGGTCACAGGTTCGAGTCCTGTATCGCCCAGTTCGCCATTCCCGCCGGTTTCGCGGCGCCCAAGCGGCCCCGCCGCGACGGTTGCTCCTTTCCAGGCCGCGTCGAATCCCGTGCGTCCTGACGCAGCTTCGAAAGGCGGCCTCGGGCCCTTCCAGCCCGGACCAAGGACGTTCTTGGGCCAAGTACGCTCTTGGGCCAGAGATGCTCTTGCCTACGTCTCGCCGGGTTCCTGCTCTTTTCGGCGTCTGCGGCGGTTGTGGGCGAAGAACAGTATCACGGCGGCCAGGAGCAGGAGCACGG
>JAJDDX010000295.1 GCA_029260055.1 Phycisphaerae bacterium | reverse complement strand
TGTCGTTGAACTTCTTGAAGTGGTCGATATCGAGAATCAGAAGCGCGGCGTGCCCGTGGCCCCGTCTTACGCCGGCGATCATCTCCGCCATGCGTTCGTCGAATTTGGCGCGGTTGGCCACGCCGGTAAGAGCGTCCGTGGAGGCTTTGTGCAGCAGCTCCTTGTTCCGTTCCACCGCCTGGGTGCGTTCGATCTGAGCTACCATACCGACATGCGTGGCCCGCTCCTGTGCCTCGGTATAAAGGTCGAACGCCTCCGTTTGTGAGCCCAGTTGCACATCGAAGAGGCCGGCAACCTCGACCGACTCGGCAAGGACCTGCTCGGCAATCGGTTTCCATGCTTCGGGGGAGAGCCCGAGGTCGTGCTCGACGACCTGCCGGGCGGCGGCCTGCTCGTCCGGACTGGGGCTTTGATCGGCGGAGAAGACCGGAGAAAGCTTGACGGCGACATCGACGACTCTCGCAAGATCCTGCACGCCCTCGGGAGCCTCCGGCACGTTTCCAAGACAAGCAATGGTGCTCACGAGACGGTCGGGAAGTTCCCAGTCGGCCAGCAGCTTGCCCCCGAACTCGATGTGGTCGACGCCGAGTATCCGCCGCTCGGTGTCGAGTAGGGCGATACCGTCGTCGGCCTCGCCAAGCACCCGTCCGTATTCTTCCGGTAAGCCTTGCGCGAGCGCCAACTGCCCGATTCTCGCCATAAGCCCGGCGGTGAAGGCCTCTTCCCGATCGAGCTTCATCATGTTCGCCGCGACATATCGTGCGATCATGGCGGTCAAGAAGCTGTCGGACCAGAATCTCTTGAGCTCAAAGCCGGGGCACCGCGTGGAGAAGTCCGGAGACACCAGCGAGAAGCCGAGCACCGTGAGTTTGACCGAACGAAGCCCGAGTAGCAGTACGGCATCACGGACCGATGTCACGTCCCGGCCGCTTCCGACAATCGACGAATTGGAGAATTTGAGGACGCGTCCGGCGAGTGCCGGATCGGACATGATTACGTCGGCGATCTCCCAGACCTCGACGTCGTCACGGCGCGTGAGTTCAAGCACCTTCAGGGCTGTGCCCGGCGGAGAGGGCAGGCGCTTGGTCGCCTTGAGCTTCGTGAGAAGATCAGTTGTTGTATCTGCCGTCATGGTTGCGCTCACGCGAAGGCCTGCGGTATCATCCGAGACACTTCTCCGGAGTTCTTGCCAAGAATCGCCCGAGATGAGATACGGCGTCGTCAAAGCTGCACACCCCGCTGAGGCTCAGTGCCTCGGCGATCTCGGACGCGGCCCGAAGCTGCTGGATTCGGAGCAGAACGACGACCTGCTCCTCTTCCAGAATGCCGAGGCTCACTGCAATCTCGCCGAAACGGCGTCTGCTTACACGTTGCTCATCGAGAATGATGTCAATGTCCGCGCCGGTGATCATTCCGTAACTGTACGCAATAGCACCGATCGGCTCGGGACCGGCTCGCAGGAGGTCTCGGATCTCGGCGATCCGTTCCCCCGGGAGCGTTCCTTCAGCGGACAGAGCATCGAGAAAAGCCTGCCTCATTGTGACACCTCGCAGATGTGTTTGTGTCGTGGAGAAGTGCAGCGTTACTCGCTCCGATGTGGTTATTCACGTCGGCGGCTTTGGTTCGATAACGCACTCGATCCGTGGCGCCGCCGAGCTTCCTACCACGCGCATCGTCACTCGAGGTATGTTGGTTAAGTAGTTCCCGTGTGGCTAACGTCGCGGGGACGATCCCACGCACGACGACCGATAACGGGCTCGTTGCGGCGTCGAGCGGTCGGTGCGACGCCGTGGCACCGCCGGGCGGCGGGGCGAGACCAGGGCCCGTCGATTACGTCGGGAAGACGGACGACGATGCCGACGGCTGGCTGGTGCCGGCCTCGTTGGTGGCCGTGCAGGTGAACATCAGCTCCCGGCCGATATCCGACTGATCCACCACGAACGACGCCTCGGACTGCCCTTGGGGGGCATCGAGACGATCGAAGGTCGTCTGGAAAGCAAAGACAATGCCGGCCGTCGAGCCGCTGACCCGCTCGCAGGTGAGAATAACCTCTTCAGACACCTGCGGCACAGTGTTGGAGACGGTCAGCCGGACCACGGGCACGGTGTCGCCGCCGTCGAGGATCGGAGGAGCTCCACCACCGCCGCCGAACGAGCCACCTGATGAGCTGCCGCCGTCGGTGGCTCCCGCCCCGCCGATCAGTGTCGCCAGCTCGACGCATCCGCCAACCACGGCTACGGCAGCGATGACGATCAAAAGCCGGTAACGCACCATGTCGGTTACTCCGGTTCGCCCTTGTGGGTCCGCGCGGTGTGTATGATGCCACGAGCCAAGGACCACCGCCACCACAGAGTGCCGGATTCGACCTCGCGGGAACGGGTCGAGAATGCCGGCGCCATCGTGAAGGAGCCAAGACGGATGCACCGAACACCCTTTTCGCGATGGGAGCCCGCGCCAGCCCGCCGCGGTGAACGCTAGCGTAAAGACAGAAGACGACGTAACTTATGGTTCGTCAGTGAGCCGATCACGCGGCGACGGCCCGACCATAGGCGCCGTCTGCGGTCTGGCGGTCTACTGAGGTGCGTCTACAATGGGCGCGTGGGCTTGGCGTGCGGTGTGATTCGGGCCTGGAAACGACTGTCCGGGGCCCGGCAAGCTTAAACCGTAAGCCCGGACGATGCCGATAATGGTTCGGCACACGAGTCGAAAGTCTTTGTCTTTTCGAGTCTTACGGAGGTTCGTCACGGACACTCTACCTCAATCGAGCGCCGCCAGGGTGCAACCCGGCGCCAACCGCCACCGCCGATTTGTGCGGGTCTGCGCACACGCTCTCTTTGCAGCGGCCGCGCTTTCGTCGACCGGGTGCTACTCCGTCCTAAACGGCTGGCTCGACCCGACGACACTGGGCCACTTCACCGGCAACGCGACGACCGAAATCCGAACCTCCCTCACGCTCGAGGATACCCCGCCCGGAATCCCGGGCGCGGTCAGTCCTTCCAAGGAGGACTTGCGCCTTGCCGTCCGGGATTACCCGATCAGCCCCGGCGATACCCTTGCGATCGAGATCAATGAGCTTCGCGACAGGTTCGTTCCCTACCAGGCCCAGGCTCAGGTCACGAACACCGGTCTCGTGAATCTCCCCATCCTCGGGCGGATCCGCGCGGCTGAGTTGACCGTCCCGGAGTTCGAAGACGCGTTACGCGCCGAGCTGCGCGAGCGCGACGTACTGAAGGACCCGGAAGTTCTGGTCAACCCGCTGTTCCTTCAGAAAGCGACCTATTCGATCTTCGGTATCGGCGTGAGCGCCTCGAACAACGCGCCGTTGCGGGCGGGCACCTTCCCGATCCGACGGCCCGACTTACGACTGCTCGAGGCGATCAACCAGGTCGGCGGCTTGAGCGAGTTCGTGACTGACATCTACGTGTTTCGAATGGACAGACTCGATGATGTCGCGGCGACGCTGCCGACCGAAATCGCACCCGGTAGCGATACAGATCGTGACGAACCGAATACCACGCCGCCACCACCCGGTACGGAGGCCGCTCCCGAGCCGGCGACGGAGCCGTCGGCGGAGGCTGATCTGCTCGACGCCGTGCTGGGCGACGACGAGCCGCAACCAGGCGAGCAGCCGAGCCGTGAGGATAACGAGGCCCTGCTCGAGCCGGCCCCGACATCGCCCTACCTCTACGTGAACGGCGAGTTCGTCCCGAACCCTTCGCATGAATCACGCGAGGGCGGATCGCCGGGCGGCGAAGCCTTCGCGCCCGCGCTCGACGGCCCGTCCCCTACGGTCAACTGGGCCCGGATTGCGGGCGAAAGCTCCTATCGGATCCTCCGCGTCTCGGCGGAGCAGCTTCGCTTGGGGGATCCTTACGCCAACATCTACGTGCGCGCCGGCGACGTGATCCGGATCGTCAGCGGCGAGATCGGCGTCTTCTACGTCATGGGGCAGGTGCAGCGCGTGGGGGCGTACGTTTTCAACTCGGAGCCGGTGACGCTCAAGGGAGCCATCGCCGGCGCCGGCGGCTTGGCGGCGCTGGCTTGGCCGGACCGCTGTACGGTTTACAGGCGTCTGGGTCAGCGTGAGCAGTTGATCCAGGTCAATCTGGATCGGGTTTTCGCCGGCAAGGATGCCGACTTCCTGATTCGTCGCGGCGACATCATCAACGTCGGCACGCACCCGTTTGCGCCGTTCCTGTCACGGATCCGGCAGTTGACCCTCCCGAACCCGTCTACCGCGATAGGGTACGGGTTCACCTATGCGAGAAACTTCGCCGATATCGACTCGTTCGCGGCGCAGAGCAATCCAGCGAACAACCCCAGTAAGTTCCCGAATCTGTTCCCGTAGGAGGACTCCGTGACCACCGTCGATCCCGCCAAGGCGACAGGGCCACGCTCGTACGGAGAGCTGTTTTCTCCTGCAATGCGCGTGCAGATCGCAGTCGTCGTTGCGCTGGTGGTCGCCGCCTATTGGGGTGTGATTACCGGCAGCCTGGCGTCGCGGTGGCTCAACGACGGCAACTGGTCCCACGGCTGGCTCATTCCACTGTTCAGCCTCTACTTCCTGCACATCAATCGCGAGCGCCTGATGTTGTGCCGCGCCAAGCCGAGCTACTTGGGCGCCGTCGTCCTTGCCGGGTCGCTTGTCGCGATGTTTTTCAGTGCCTGGGTCATGCGCATGGCGTATCCGCGGGCCCTCTCGATCGTGGGCACGATCTTCGGCGCAACCTTGCTTCTGGGCGGCTGGAACGTCATCCGCGTGGCGTGGTTCCCGATCGGTTTCCTCGTGCTGGCGATCCCGCTTCCGCATGCCAAGTACGTGGCGCTGACGATGCCACTGAGGGAGTTCGCCTCCTCCGCGGCGGCGGCAATTATGCCTTTGTTTTCACCGGGCTTGATCGCGGAAGCCCAAGCGGTCGTCATCGATTACATCGCTCCGAAAACGGGGTCGGGGCAACTCAACGTGGAAGAGGCGTGCAGCGGGATGCGCCTGATCATGGCGTTCGTGACGTTGGGCGTCGCCATGGCCTATGTGCGTCCGCGCCCGAATTGGCAGCGGGTGGTCATGGTCTTCAGTTGTCTTCCGATCGCGGTACTCTGCAACACGATCCGGGTCACTACGACGGGGCTGCTCCACATCCACGGCCTCGAGACATATGCCAAAGGTACGCCCCACCAGTTGCTCGGCATTCTGATGCTGGTGATCGCGTTGGGGCTTTATGCGTTGATCGGGTATATCCTGAGCCATCTGTTCATCGAAGATTCCGAAGGCACCCGAGCGGACGCCGCGCCGGCGTAACGGCGTAAGCGAGATCGTCCGCCATGTGCCGACCTGAGGTCATCCTATGACGACGTTGCCCAGCACCGTGCAGGAACGCATTGCCCTGCCCACTTCGGATTCCGGCGGCGGTGACGGCCCCACGGGCGGTATCACCGGCGCCGACATCTTCGCCATGCTCCGCCGTCGCATGATTACCGTCGTGGCGATGGCCATCCTGTTCAGCGGCCTGGCGGGCGGCGGATTCGCCGTGTGGTGGTTCTACTTCCCGGGATACCGCAGTGAATGCCTGATCGAATGCATCTCCGACAGACCGAACACGCAACTGACATTCGACGAAGATCGGATCCGCCGCGATGAGCACGACGCATTCGTCAAGACGCAAGCCCTGCTGCTCAAGAGCCCCGTCATTCTCTCCGAAGCCCTGAAGCTGACAGCCGTCCGTGAGACGGGATGGCACCGATCCACGCCGGACGGAAGGCACTTGCTCCAGTTGACCGACGAGCTCTCAGCCTCACCGGTCACCGGCACGAACTTCCTCCGCGTCGCCATGTCCTGCCGGGCCCCGGAAGACGCGAGAACGATCGTTGCGGCGGTCGTCCGGCAGTGGTACGAGTTCGTGCGGGAGCGCAGCGCGGAGGACTTCACGACGGAGCGGCTCGAGGCCGGACGTGCCGAATACAACACGCTGGATCAGAAGATCCGTGGCGACCGAGGTCGGCTCGGCCGCATCGCCGAGCGACTCGCCCCCGGAATGCGGCTCGACCCGGGGCGCAGCGCCACACAGGAGCAGGTCCGGCTCGACCTGGAGAAAGTCACGACGCTCAGACTCGAGCTCGCTCAGTTGATGGAATACCGGGCGATTTACAGCGATCCCGCCGGCGTGGCCGTCACACCCGAGGACCGAGCGTTGGTCGAGCAGGACCCCGAGGTGGCCCAACTCGTGCAGGCGGTGTTCGTGCTCAAGCAGCAGCGGGCGTCGGATATGAGCAAGTACGGCGAGAGCCACACCGTCATCAAGCAGACGGACGCTCAGCTTGTCGCCGCCGAAGAGGAGCTCACACCGATACGTGAGGAGAAGCTGCGTGAGGTGCGGGCGGAGAAACTGGAGCTGGTCACCACCGCGGTCGAAGCCACCCGGCAGGCGCTGCTGCTGGCCGAAGACAACCTCGCCAGATCCGAGGCGGCACTTCAGGACCAGGACGGGCTTCTGTTCGAATACACGACGCTCGAAGAGGAAATCAAGCGCAACGACGAATCGCTGGTCGAGCTCGACGACTACATCAAGAGTCTGCAGCGTGTGGTGCGCCAGCAGTCGGCAGTCCGGGTCACCATCGCGCAGCAGGCGACCGAGCCTCTCGAGCGCAACAGCCCGAACGTGCTGCTGCTTCCGGTCGGCATGTTCCTCGCGATGGCTCTCGCCGTCGGCATCACGCTGCTGTCCGAGCTTCTGGACACATCGGTCCGGACGGCCCGGGATGTCGTTCGCCATCTCGATATCGCCATGCTCGGAACGATTCCCGACATCGACGACGAGGAGATCAAGATCGCTCGGGTCGAGACGGCTGTGCGGGATGCGCCGCGGTCGATGGTGGCGGAGGCTTTCCGGCGCATCCGCACGAACCTCCAGTTCACCTCGCCGGCGAACCGGCAGCGGCACGTCCTGGTCACGAGCCCGCGTCCCGACGATGGGAAGACGACCGTCGCGTGCAACCTGGCGATCGCCGTCGCGCAGGCGGGTCGCCGCGTCCTGCTGGTGGATGCCAACTTCCGTCGGCCCGCCCTGGCGAAGATGTTCGGCAAGAGTGGCGGATCGGGCCTCAGCAATCTGCTGATCGGAGAGGGGACGCTCGCATCCCACGTGGTCAAGACCGACCTTCCGGCGCTCGATCTTCTGAGCAGCGGGCCGGTACCGCCGAACCCGGCGGAACTACTAAACAGCGAACAGAGCCGCGCTTTCCTGGAGGAAGCGACTTCCCGCTACGATCAGATCATCATCGACACGGCGCCGGTGCTGCTGGCGAGCGACGCCCTCGCCCTGTCGTCGGCTGTGGACGGCGTGATTCTCGTCGTACGGGCGAACAAGAACTCGCGCGGGCTGGCCCGTCGTGCCTGGCACCTGCTGACCGATGTGAACGCACATCTGTTCGGCGCCGTGCTGAACGCGGCCCAGGTGACGCGTGGCGGGTACTTCCGCGAGCAACTCAGAGCCTACTACGACTACCAGAGCGACGAGGAGGGCGGCGCGGGGCAGTTGCCGGCGCCACCGGCGGCGGACCCGTCGAACGATTAGGCCGGATGCGACGGATCGTGGGTGTAACCCCCGCAGGACCTGTAGACGGTGTCGCTCGGTCGCGCACTCCACATTGTACGGCACCTGAGCCGCATCTATAATGCCGCGGTCGTGCGATGCCGGTTACCGGGCTCGTCGCGCTGATCAGGTTCGACCATAATCCCATCGGCCACGGACGCGTGGCCAGAAACGAACGAGGTACGCCATGCGGCAAGTCGGAATGCTCGACCTCGCGACCGAATCCAAGCTCTTCAACGACGAAATCCGCGGCGCCGTCCACACGGTCCTGGACAGCCGGCAGTTCATCGGCGGGCCCGCCATCGGTGAATTGGAGAGCACGCTCTGCGCACAGGTCGGCACCAAGCACGCCATCGCGGTGAGCAGCGGCACCGACGCCCTGCTCTGTAGCCTCATGACGCTGGGCATCGGCCACGGGGACGAGGTGATCCTGCCGGCGTTCACGTTCTTTGCCTCAGCCGGCTCCGTCTTTCGCACGGGCGCGACGCCCGTCTTCGCGGACATCGACCCACGTACGTTCAACATCGACCCGGAGCGGATCGAGGCCGCGGTCACAGATAAGACAAAAGCCATCATGGTCGTTCACCTGTACGGCCAGTGCGCCGAGATGGACGCCATCAACGCCATAGCCAAGCGGCACGGCCTGAAGGTCATTGAAGATGCCGCACAGGCGATCGGCGCAACGTACCGTGGGGGCAACGCCTGTGCGCTGGGTGATATGGCGTGCCTCTCATTCTATCCGACGAAGAACCTCGGCGGCTACGGCGAGGGAGGCATGATCCTCACCGACGATGATGCACTCGCCACGACGGCGCGTCAGATGCGCAACCACGGCGAATCGCAGCGCTATGTGCATGAACGCGTGGGCGGGAACTTCCGACTCGATACGATGAAGGCAGCCATCTTGCTCGTGAAGTCACGCTACCTCGACGACTTCACCCAGCGCCGCCAGGCGAACGCCGCCAAGTACAACGCCTTCCTCACAGGAGCGCCGGTTCAGACGCCGTTCGTGCCCGAAAGCCATGCGCCGGTCTACCATCAGTACACGATCCAGTGCGACAAGCGGGACGACCTCCAGGCGTTTCTTCGGGATCGGGGCGTCGGCTCGGCCGTCTACTACGCCGTGCCGCTTCACCTGCAAAAGTGCTTTGATGCGCTCGGATACAAAGCGGGTTCGCTGCCGGTCACCGAAGCGGCCTGTCACCGGGTCTTGTCTCTGCCGATCCACCCGATGCTGACGGAGGAGGATCTGCAGACGGTAGCGTCGTGTATTCACGAGTTTTGCGAGACGGCCGGACCTGTCGCGGTGTCGGCGAGCGAGGCTTCGTAGGTCAAGAGCAAGAGGCGTGGCGGCGGTCTTTCACGAAAGCCGGCCCCACGATGGAGTTAACGGCCCATGCGCGTTGTCGTCACCGGCGGAGCGGGATTCCTCGGCAGTCATCTGTGCGATCGTTTGCTGGCTGACGAGCACGAGGTCATTGCGGTTGACAACTTGTTCACCGGCTCACGGCGGAATATAGATCACCTCCTCGGACGGAAGGACTTCGAGTTTGTCCGGCACGATGTGGTCGAGCCGATCCTCCTGGAAGTGGATTGGATCTTCAACCTCGCCTGCCCCGCGTCGCCGATCCACTATCAGTACAACCCGGTCAAGACGGTCAAGACCTCGGTGATGGGCGCGCTGAACATGCTCGGCCTGGCCAAGCGCGTCGAGGCGCGAATCCTCCAGGCATCGACCAGCGAAATCTACGGCGACCCGCAGGAGCACCCGCAGAAGGAGTCGTACTGGGGGAACGTCAACACGATCGGGCCCAGAAGTTGCTACGACGAGGGCAAACGCGTCGCCGAAACGTTGATGATGGACTATCATCGTCAAAACGGCGTCGACACGCGCATCGTGCGGATATTCAACACGTATGGTCCGCGGATGGCGATCGGTGACGGGCGCGTCGTCTCCAACTTTATCGTACAGGCACTAAAGCGCGAGAAGCTCACGATCTACGGTGACGGATCACAGACACGGTGCTTCTGCTTCGTCGACGACCTGATCGACGGGTTGATCCGATTGATGACGTACGCCGGCGACAACGCGTACGAGCCGGTCAATATCGGGAACACGGATGAGCGCTCGATGAACGACCTCGTGGCTGCGCTGGGCGAGATTCTCGGGCGCAAGCTCGATGTGGAATACAAGCCGCTACCCCTCAACGATCCGGTCCGGCGAAAACCCGACACCACGCGTGCACGGCAGCGCCTCGGTTGGGAAACCACCGTGCCGCTGCTTGATGGATTGCGCAAGACCGTCGATTACTTCAGGGGCGTCACGGACGCCGGGAAGTAAGCGGCTCGCCGCCTTACCGAAAGAACGGGCTGGACAAAATGAAACGACCGAACATCCTGGACGCGGCGCGAGGCCGCGTGCTGGTGCTTGACGGCGCCATGGGCACGGGCCTGCAGCAGCGCGACCTGCCCGCGGCCGATTACCGCGGATGCGAGAACTGCAGCGAGGTCGTCGTACTGACGCGGCCCGACGTGGTCTCGGACATTCACCGCTCTTTCCTCGCCGTCGGATGTGACGGCGTACTTACGAACACGTTCAGCGGCAACAAGATCGTCTTGGCGGAATTCGATCTGGCAGATCAGGCCCGTGAGATCAACCGGATCGCGGCGCAGCTCGCGCGAGGGGCCTGCGCCGAGTTCGAGAAGCAGAGCCGACCCCGCTTCGCGATCGGCTCCATGGGACCGGGCACGAAGCTGCCCTCCCTTCTTCAAACGACCTGGGACGACCTTCTCGATAGCTACACCGAACAGGCCCTTGGTCTGATCGAGGGCGGTGTTGACGCCCTGCTCATCGAAACGTGCCAGGACATTCTGCAGGCCAAGTCCGCCATCGTAGCCGCCTCGGATGCGATGGAGCAACTCGGTCGAAAAGTTCCGATTCTCTGTACCGTCACCATCGAAACGACCGGCACAATGCTCGTGGGGACGGACACCGCAGCAGCCCTGACGGCAGTGAGTGCGTACGACCAGGTAGGTGCGATCGGCCTGAACTGCGCGACCGGACCACAGGAGATGAGCGAACACATTCGCCATCTGAGCCACCACAGCGATCGCCCGCTCATCGTGCAACCCAACGCGGGGTTGCCTCAGCTTGTCGACGGTGCGCCGCACTACGCGCTGACGCCACAGGAACTGACACGATGGCTCGTCGAATTCGTGGACACCGACGGCGTGAGCATCGTGGGGGGCTGTTGCGGAACCACGGCGGAGCATATGGCCGCAGTGGTCGACGCCATGGCCGGAAGAACGCCGAGGTCAAGGCACGCCACGACCGAGCCGTCGCTTAGCAGTTTGTACCAGTCGATCCCGATCCGCCAGGAGAACGCCTATCTCGCGATCGGCGAGCGAACCAACGCCAACGGCTCGAAGAAGTTCCGCGAACTGCTCGCCGACAACGACGTAGACGGGATGATCGAGGTAGCCCGAGATCAGGTACGGCACGGCAGCCATGTGCTCGACGTCTGCACGGCCTACGTCGGACGCAACGAATCAGCCGACATGGCCGGGCTGCTGACGCGCCTCGTGACGGACGTGACCGTGCCGCTGGCCATCGACAGTACGGAAACGAACGTCATCGAAGCGGCGTTGAAACTGGCGGGCGGGAAGTGCGTCATCAATTCGATCAATCTCGAGGACGGCGAACAGAAGCTTGCGCGCGTCTGCGGCCTCGCGAAGCGTTACGGGGCAGCGCTGATCGCGCTGACGATTGACGAAGAAGGAATGGCCAAGACGTGCGATCGCAAGGTCGAGGTGGCTCGACGCATCTATGAACTGGCGACTGAGCGGCACGGCATCAAGCCGACCGACCTTATCTTCGACCCGCTCACGTTCACGATCTGCACCGGGAACGAAGACGACCGTCGGCTCGCGTCCGAAACGCTGGACGCGCTGCGCGGCATCAAGGATGCCTGCCCGGGCGCTCATACATTGCTGGGCGTCAGCAATGTCAGCTTCGGCATCAAGGGGCCGGCTCGCCGTGTGCTCAACAGCGTGTTCCTTCATTACGCGCGGGAAGCGGGGCTCGATGCCGCGATCGCACACGTGACGGGCATCCTGCCGCTGTTCAAGATCGACGACGCCCACAGGCGCCTCGCCGAGGACCTGATCTTCGACCGTCGCCGCGAAGGGTACGATCCGCTTCACGAGCTACTGAACGCCTTCGACGACGACGCATCGGCGACGCAGCAGAGCCCGGCCGACGAACCGAAGACAATCGAGGAACGCCTCAAACGCCGGATCATCAACGGCGAGCGACGCGGCATCGATCTCGATCTCGAAGAGGCGATGCTCACCCACCCGCCGCTGAGCATCGTCAACGACATTCTTCTGGACGGCATGAAGACGGTGGGCGACTTGTTCGGCGCCGGGCAGATGCAGCTCCCGTTCGTGCTGCAGTCCGCCGAGACGATGAAGGCGGCGGTCCGGTATCTAGAGCCCTATATGGAGCGCGTGGATCACGCGACCAAGGGCACGCTCGTCCTCGCCACCGTGCAGGGCGATGTCCACGACATCGGCAAGAACCTCGTCGACATCATCCTGAGCAACAATGGCTACACCGTTCACAACCTCGGTATCAAGCAGCCGATCAACAGCATCATCGAGGCTTTCCATGAGCATGGCGCCGACGCGATCGGCATGAGCGGGTTACTGGTCAAATCGACGGCAGTCATGCGCGACAACCTCGCCGTGCTCAACGAACGTGGGGTCGCGGCGCCCGTCATCCTGGGCGGCGCGGCTTTGACGCGCAGGTTCGTCGAGAACGACCTTCGACCCGAATACCATGGAAGCGTCTACTACGGGAAGGACGCCTTCTCCGGCCTTGAGCTTATGGACACGATCGCGGCAGCCAAAGCCGGCAAAGCCGCCGAGGCACCGCGCGGCGTGGCGGTGGGCGCGGGCGGCGGTGACCAAGGCGCCGATCTGGATACACCCGAGACGCCGCACGATGAGGCGTCCGAACGTCATGGCTACGTGCCTCCACAATCCGACATCTCGCGGACCGAACCGGTGCCCGAACCGCCGTTTTGGGGCTCGAAGGTCATCGAGCGCATCGAACCACGCGCGGCGATGGCTTACCTCAACGAGAAGATGCTGTTCCAGGTTCAGTGGCAATACCGCAAGGACCGCCGCAAACCGGAGGCATTCGAGCGATACGTCAACGATGAGATCAGGCCGATCCTCCGCGACCTGATGGCGCAGTGCGAGCGAGAGGACATTCTGCAGCTCAAGGCGATCTACGGCTTCTGGCCGGCGCAGTCGGACGGTGACACCCTCATCATCTTCGACCCCGAGGACCGCGAGCAGAAGATCGCGCGGTTCGAGTTTCCGCGTCAAGGCAAACCGCCCTACTGGTGCCTGAGCGACTTCTTCAAGCCGGTTACCAGCGGCGAATTCGACGTGGCTGCCTTCAGTGTGGTCACCGGCGGACGGCGAGTCAGCGAGGTCGCGCGGCAGTGGCTCGAGGCGGACCGCTATAAGGACTATCTGCACCTCCACGGCCTCGGCGTCGAGGCGACGGAGGCGCTGGCCGAGTACATTCACAAGCAGGTACGCATGGAGTGGGGCATCGCCGAGAGCGACGCGCGCGACAAGCAAGAGATCTTCAAGCAGCGGTACCAGGGGTCGCGCTACAGCTTCGGCTATCCCGCCTGTCCGCGCCTG